>NZ_JBSGBG010000051.1:0-65887 GCF_053601135.1 Actinosynnema sp. NPDC004786
AACGACGACACGGTCATCCTCTACGGCGGCAACAACAACTGGTTCGCCGCCTACGCGTACTGGTACTTCAAGCTGTACGGGCACGACTCGGTGAACGCAAAGGTGCGGTAGGGCCGGGAGTGCCCCCTTGACACGCGCGGTAGGGCTGCGCCAGGTCGGCGGGATGACACGGAACCCTTCGTTGGGGGGAAGGGCGATTGGTTGGCCGGTGGGGGTGTGGCGGCCGGCGGTTCGGGCGGGGGCGTCAGATGGTGCGGATGGCGTCGGTGTGGTCGAGGCGCGGGTTGCGGGGGTGGGTGCCCGAGTGGTCCGGGTGGCCGATGTTGACGATCACCAGGGGCAGTTGGTTGGTGTCCGCGAAGAACTCCCGGCGGACGCCTTCCTGGTCGAAGCCGCTCATCGGGCCGGCGGCGAGGCCCGCGGCGCGGACGCCCACGATGAAGTAGCCGACCTGCAGGAGGGCGCTGGTCTTCGCGGCTTCGGTGCGGCGCTGGTCGTCGGCGAAGGCGGCCTTGGCGTTGGCGAAGTGCGGGAAGGTCTTGGCCAGGTGCTCGTGGAAGTCGGTGTCGGCCGCGAGGACGGCGGTGACGGGAGCGGCCAGGGTCTTGGCGCGGTTGCCCTCCGACATGTGCGGGGCGAGGCGGGCCTTGGCGTCCTGGCTGCGGACGAAGAGGATGCGCAGCGGCTGGCTGTTCATCGCCGTCGGGCCCCACTTGACGAGGTCGTAGACGGCGCGGAGCTGCTCGTCGGTCACCGGCTCGTCGGTGAACGCGTTCGCCGTCCGGGCCTCGCGGAACAGCAGGTCCTGGGCGTCGCGCGGCAGGGCCAGCGCGTCGAGGGTGGCGGTCATGGTGCCTCTTTCGGTTGTCCCGTGCGGGGTCGCGCACGGGACAACCTCCAGGTTGGCCGAGCTATTTCGTGGCTTGGTTCACAGGGTGGGGTACAGCGGGTGCTTGGCGGCCAGGACCTCGACGCGGGAGCGCAGGTCGGCGAGGTCCGGGGAGGGCTGGAGCGCCGTGGCGATGATGTCCGCCACTTCGGCGAAGTCCGCCGCGCCGAAGCCGCGGGTGGCCAGGGCGGGCGTGCCGATGCGCAGGCCCGAGGTCACCATCGGGGGACGCGGGTCGTTCGGCACGGCGTTGCGGTTGACCGTGATGCCCACCTCGTGCAGGCGGTCCTCGGCCTGCTTGCCGTCCAGGTCGGACGCGACCAGGTCGACCAGGACGAGGTGCACGTCCGTGCCGCCGGTGAGCACCTTCACGCCCGCCGCGGCGGCGTCCGGCTGGGACAGCCGGTCGGCGAGGATCTTCGCGCCCTCGACCGTGCGGCGCTGGCGGTCGGCGAACTCGGGCGACGCGGCGTGCTTGAACGCCACCGCCTTGCCCGCGATCACGTGCTCCAGCGGGCCGCCCTGCTGACCCGGGAACACCGCCGAGTTGATCTTCTTGGCGAGGTCGGCGTCGTTGGTGAGGATGACACCGCCGCGCGGGCCGCCGAGGGTCTTGTGGGTGGTCGTGGTCACGACGTGGGCGTGCGGCACGGGGCTCGGGTGCAGGCCCGCGGCGACCAGGCCGGCGAAGTGGGCCATGTCGACCATCAGGTAGGCGTCCACCGAGTCGGCGATGCGGCGGAACTCGGCGAAGTCCAACTGCCGGGGGTAGGCCGACCAGCCGGCGACGATCAGCTTGGGGCGGTGCTCGGCGGCCAGGCGCTCGACCTCGGCCATGTCCACCCGGCCGTCCTCGTCCGACACGTGGTAGGGCACTACGTTGTAGAGCTTGCCGGAGAAGTTGATCCGCATGCCGTGGGTGAGGTGGCCGCCGTGCGCGAGGTCGAGGCCCAGGATGGTGTCGCCCGGCTGGAGCAGGGCGAACATCGCGCACGCGTTGGCCTGCGCGCCCGAGTGCGGCTGGACGTTGGCGAACCCGGCGCCGAACAGGGCCTTGACCCGCTCGATCGCCAGCCGCTCGATCACGTCGACGTTCTCGCAGCCGCCGTAGTAGCGCCGGCCGGGGTAGCCCTCGGCGTACTTGTTCGTCAGCACCGACCCCTGTGCCTGGAGCACCGACACCGGCGTGAAGTTCTCCGAGGCGATCATCTCCAGCGTGCTCTGCTGCCGGTGCAGCTCGGCGGCGACGGCGTTCGCGACCTCCGGGTCGAACTCCGCGAGGGAGGTGTTGAAGTGCTCGGACATGTGTGGGTCTCTCCCTTAGCTGGTTCGCTGGTAGAAGGGCAGCGCGACGACCTCGACCGGCTCGTGCTTGCCCCGCACGTCGACCGAGAGTTCCGTGCCCGGCTCGGTGTGGCCGGTGGTGACGTAGGCCATCGCCACCGAGTAGCCGAGGGTCGGCGACAGCGCGCCGCTGGTCACCTCGCCGATGCGGTTGCCGTCCGCGTCCAGCACCGGGTAGCCGTGCCGGGGGGCGCGGCGGGAGGTGGTCTTCAGGCCGACCAGGGTCTCGGTCACGCCCTGCTCGGCGACGGCGGCCAGCGCGTCGCGGCCGACGAAGTCGCCCGGCTTGTCGAGCTTCACCACCCGGCCGAGGTTGGCGTGGAACGGGGTGTGGTCCCGGCCCAGCTCGTTGCCGTACAGCGGCATCCCCGCCTCCAGGCGGAGGGTGTCGCGGCAGCCGAGGCCGGCGGGCTTGAGGTCGTGCGGCGCGCCCGCCTCCAGCAGCGCCTGCCAGACGTGCGCGGCGTCGGCCGGGGCGACGAACAGCTCGAAGCCGTCCTCGCCGGTGTAGCCGGTGCGGGCGAGCAGGGCCGGCTTGCCCGCGACCTCGGTCGGGTACGAGGCGTAGTACTTGACCGAGGTCAGGTCGGTGGGGGTGAGCGCTTCGAGGATGGCGGTGGACCGCGGGCCCTGCACGGCGAGCAGCGCGTAGTCGGCGGACCTGTCCTCGACGGTGGTGTCGAAGCCCTTCGCGCGCTCGACCAGGGCCTCGTGGACGACGGCGGCGTTCGAGGCGTTCGCGACGACGAGGTACTCCTGGTCACCGGTGCGGTAGACGATCAGGTCGTCGATCACGCCGCCGTCGGCCTCGCAGATCATCGTGTACCGGGCGCGGCCCACCCCGATCGCGGAGGCGTGGCCGACCAGGGCGTGGTCCAGCGCCGCGCCCGCCTCGGGGCCGGTGAGCACGATCTCACCCATGTGGGTCAGGTCGAACAGGCCCGCCGAGGTGCGCACCGCGCGGTGCTCGGCCAGCTCGCTGTCGTAGCGCAGCGGCATCCGCCAGCCCGCGAAGTCGGTGAACTGGGCGCCCAGCGCCTCGTGCTCGGCGTACAGGGGCGTGCGGCGGCTTTCCATCGGGCGGGTCCTCCCTGGGTGCGGGCACGCCGGCGGGCCGACCGGTCGGGTCGGCGCGGGCGCGCCCGAGAGCGTCACGTGCGAAAGGATGACACGGCCCATCGGAGACTCCTCGTCGAGTGAGCCTCCCCCTCTGCCATGAGCCTGAGAGCTTCGCCACCCGGCGCGGGCGGCTTGCACCGTGGGCGAGGCGCAGCGGGTGCGCCTGCTTTCCAGAGTTGCCTTCGTCGCGCGGTACCTGGGCCTGAGAGATTCCGGGGAGGAGTTGCTCCTTCGGCGCCCCGCTCGGGGGACTCTCCCGCGCGACATCGACGGCCGTGTTCAGTTGGTACCGCCAGACGCTAGGGGTGGCCGGCGGGCGGGGTCAACCCCGGTCACAGGCTCTTCTCGGCCCGGACGGTCTCCACGACCTTGCGCTCGGCGTAGAACGACACGAACGGGATCGTGCCCGCGAGCAGCACCAGGGCGGTGCCCTTGATCGACCAGCGGGCCTTGAGCGCCAGGTCGACGGTCAGCACCAGGTAGACGGCGTAGAGGAAGCCGTGGACGGGGCCGACGACCTGCATCATGCCCGCGTTGCCGCCCGCGTACTTGGCGATCATGGCGACCACGAGCAGCAGCAGGCCGACACCGACCACGTAAGCCATGAACCGGAACCTGGTCAACGCGCCGCTCATCGTCCTACCTTCGCCTCACCGCTGGTCCCGCGCGTGGAGCTGGGCGAGCATGCGGTTGTAGGCCGCGAGCTCGTCGTCCTCGTCGTCCGGCACGGGTGTCCTGACGGGCTCCACGGTAACCACCGGGCGCGGCGGCTCGACCACCGGCTCCCGGGCGGCCTCGGCCTTGCGGCGGGCGTCCAGCCTGCGGATGCGCCACACCATGAACGCGGGGAAGAGGCCGAACAGCGGCCACTGGAAGACGTAGCCGAGGTTCTGGAACGTGCCGCCCGCCTCGGAGAACCGCTCCCACTGCCAGTAGGCCAGGCCGCAGCACACGACCAGCGACGCCAGGCACGCGGCGGCGATGGCCAGCCGCTTGGGGGTGATGAGGCCCTGCACGCCTCAAGGGTAACGGGTGTTCCGCCCGGAGTCCGGTTCGTCCGGTTCCGGGGCGCCGGGGCCGCGCCACCGGGGCCGGGGCTCCTCGTGCAGGAGCCCGCCCCCTCAAGGCAAGGGCTCCTCGACCACAGGAGCCCGCCCCGACTCGTCGGACCTAGGCCACGCCGTCCCGGCGTTGCCTCTGCAACCTGGCCACGCACCAGGCCGCCGCGCTGCCCCGACGCAGGTGCTGGAGCACCGTCATCGGGCCGAGGCGACGACCGAGGTCGGCGGGGGTGAGCCCGGCCGCCCGGTAGTCCAGAGCGCGCTGGTCCAACGGGCTGATGCCCGCGTCCCACCACAGCTCGGCCTCGGAGAGATCGCCCACCAGCTGCCAGTAGCTGGCGGCGGCCGCGAGCAGGACCTCGGGCACCTCGGGCGCCCGCTTCCGCATCGCCGCCACGTACGCCGGATCCGCGGACTCGACCTTCACCAGGCCGCGGGGACCGCCATTCGCCCGCTGCACGGGGATCCCCGGCGCGGACGGCGGGGCTTCCGCGAGCCACGCGTCCTTGATCCGGTTCACCTCCCGCAGCTCGGCGTCGTCCGAGCGCTCAGCCGCCCACTGCCGCAACAGCTCGTCGACTCCGGAGTCCTCGACCATTCTGCCTCCTCGTCGGTCGAAGATCAGCCAATGCGACGCACCGTATTAGCGGGTACCGACAACCGCTAGACCCCGGTTTGTCTAAAACCCTGTTACCAGGGCGTTATAGCCCTCATTCCACCCGTATGGTGCAACGCTCGGATCCTGCGGTCACCGCTCGTGACCGCATTGAGCGGAGTTCGGCGACGCCGGAGGGGTCGCTAGGCGAAGAGGCTGCGGACGAAGGTGATGATCGACTCCGCGCCGGCCTGGAGCCACCCCAGGGCGGTCCGCACCGCCTGGGCGGACTCGTTCGGCTGGGTGATCAGGAGGAACAGCACCAGCGCGACCGCCGCCAGCGTCACCACCTTCTTGACGTTCACTGATCGCTCTCCGTCCGTGTCGCTCGGCCGGGCGGCCCGTCGCCGCACCGGTCGTGTCAAGCGTCATCGTCCCTCATTCACCCGGATGATGACGATCGAACGCGCCCACGTCGCCCGACTGGTCGCCGGCCCGACCACGCAACCACGCCTGAACCGCCCCTGGTGTCACCCGATCGGACGATCAAGGGGACCAGTGGTCCCGCCGATCCTGAAGGTACGGGCGCTCGCCCACCCCCCAGGCACGGACACCGAGGTTCAGCGACATCGTCTTCCCTTCGCCGCCCATCACCTGAATGCGCCGACTCACGCACCGAGCGTGACAAAGGCCGATGTCGGCTGCCACTCAATTCCGGTACCCCTTCAGGTGATTTCCCGTGCCCTTTTCGGGACCGGCCGGGGGCGCGTCAGCCGACCACCCCGGAACGCCGCAGCGCGGCGATCTCGTCCTCGCCCAGCCCCAGCTCGGCCAGCACGGCGACCGTGTGCTCCCCCACCGCGGGCGGCGGACCCGGCGCGGCCGCGGGCGTGCGGTCGAACCGCGGCGCCGGCGCGGGCTGCGCCACCCCTCCCACCTGCACGAACGTGCCGCGCTCGGCGTTGTGCCCGTGCGCGGGGGCCTCGCCGGGCGCGAGCACGGGCGCGAGGCACGCGTCGGTGCCCTCGGCGAGCGCGGCCCACTCGTCGCGCGTCCGGGTGGCCACCGCGGCGGCGATGCGGGCCCGCAGCTCCGGCCAGTTCGCCGGGTCGTGCCGCGGCGGCAGCCCGGCGTCGGCCAGCCCCAGCACGTCCAGCAGCTCGGCGTAGAACTTCTCCTCCAGCGCGCCGACGCTGACGAACCGCCCGTCGGCGGTCTCGTACACGTCGTAGAACGGCGCGCCGCCGTCCAGCAGGTTGGTGCCGCGCCGCCCGGGCCACGCGCCGACCGACGCCATCCCGTGCAGGAACGTCGTGAGCAGGGCCGCGCCGTCGACCATGGCCGCGTCCACGACCTGCCCCCGCCCGGACCGGTCCCGCTCGTACAGGGCCGCCAGCACGCCCACGGCCAGCAGCAGCCCGCCCCCGCCGAAGTCGCCGACGAGGTTGAGCGGCACGGTCGGCGGCGCGCCGTCCCGGCCGATCGGCTCCAGCGCGCCCGCCACCGCGATGTAGTTGATGTCGTGCCCGGCGCGGTCGGCCAGCGGCCCGTCCTGGCCCCAGCCCGTCATCCGCCCGTAGACCAAGCGCGGGTTGCGGGCCAGGCACTGCGCCGGGCCGATGCCCAGCCGCTCGGTCACGCCCGGCCGGAAGCCCTCGACCAGCACGTCGGACTCCGCGACCAGCCGGAGCACCAGCTCCGCGCCTTCGGGGCGGCGCAGGTCCACGCCGATCGACCGCCGCCCGCGCCCCAGCAGCGGCACCTCCGTCGCGCCGCCGATCCGGTCCACCCGGACCACCGACGCGCCCAGGTCCGCCAGCACCATGCAGCCGAACGGCGCGGGCGCGAGGCCCGCCAGCTCGACGACCTTCAACCCCTCCAGCGGGCCGGGCACTAGAGCGACCTCGCGATGATTTCCTTCATGATCTCGTTCGTCCCGCCGTAGATCTTCTGCACGCGCGCGTCCGCCCACGCGCGCGCGATCGGGTACTCGGTCATGTAGCCGTAGCCGCCGAACAGCTGCACGCACTCGTCCACGACCCGGCACAGCCGCTCGGTGGCCCACCACTTCGCCATCGCCGCGGTGGGCACGTCCAGCCGCCCGGCCAGGTGCGCCTGCACGCACTCGTCCACGAACGCCCTGGTCACGCGGGCCTCCGTGGCGCACTCGGCGAGCTTGAACCGGGTGTTCTGGAACTTGATCAGCTCCCGGCCGAACGCCGTGCGGTCCTTGACGTAGGCCAGCGTGAGGTCCACCGCCGCCTCGATGCCCGCCACCGACGCCACCGCGATGATCAGCCGCTCCTGCGGGAGCTGCTGCATCAGCTGGATGAACCCCTGGCCCTCGCCGGTGCCCAGCAGGTTCTCCGCCGGCACCCGGACGTCGTCGAAGAACAGCTCGGCGGTGTCCTGGCCGTGCATGCCGACCTTGTCCAGCACCCGGCCGCGCCGGAACCCCTGCGCCGCCGCGGTCTCCACGACCAGCAGCGAGATGCCCGTCGCGCCCTGGCCGGGGTCGGTCTTGGCGACCACGACCACCAGGTCGGCCTGCGCGCCGTTGGTGATGAACGTCTTGGAGCCGGACAGCACGTACTCGTCGCCGCGCCGCAGCGCCCGCGTCTTGACGTTCTGCAGGTCGGAGCCGCCGCCGGGCTCGGACATGGCGATCGCGCCGACGTACTCGCCGGTCGCCATCTTGGGCAGCCAGCGGCGCTTCTGCTCCTCGGTGCCGTAGGCGTTGATGTAGTGGGCGACGATCCCGCTGTGCACGCTGTTGCCCCACGCGCTGTCGCCGCACCGGGCCTGCTCCTCCAGCAGCACCGCCTCGTGCGCGAACGTGCCGCCGCCACCGCCGTACTCCTCGGGGATGGACAGGCAGAGCAGCCCGACCCCGCCCGCCTTGGTCCAGAAGTCGCGGTCCACCTGCTTCTGCGCGGCCCAGCGCTCCCGGTGCGGGACGGCCTCCCTCTCGAAGAACGTCCGGGCCAGCTCCCGCAGCTGGTCCAGGTCCTCGGTCATCCATGCGGAACGGCGAGTTGGCATGCCACCGACGTTCCCACCGGCGGGGCCGCGCCGCCATGACCGCAGCGCGCCGCGGTGACCCGTGATCGTGAGCGCAAATGTCAGGACGGTGGGTCAGACTGGGGGCATGAGGGTGCGACGGCTCGGGCCGGACGACTGGGCGACGTGGCGGGACATCCGGCTCACGGCGCTGGGCAGCGACCCCGGGGCGTTCGGCCCGACGCTCGCGCTGGAGCGGGAGTTCGACGAGGCGCGGTGGCGGGAGCTGCTGGGCCCGGACCACGGGGTGAAGGTGGTGGCGGAGGCGCCGGAGCCGATCGGGCTGGTCGCCGGCGTGCCGCACGAGGTTCACCCCGACGTGTTGTACCTGTACTCCATGTGGGTCAAGCCGGAGTTCCGGCGGCGGGGCGTCGGCGAGGCGCTGGTGGCCGACGTGCTGGCGTGGGCGCGCGAGCACGGGTGGGCGCTGGTGCAGTTGCGGGTGGTCCGGGAGAACGAGACGGCCCGGCGGCTCTACGCGCGGCTGGGGTTCGTCGGCGAGGGCGAGGTCATGGACCACCGGCTCGCGCCGGTGAGCTAATAAGTCACCTCGCGCGGTCATGGGCGGTCCCCGCGGCGGCGGTTACCGTTGAGTACATGAGCGAAGCCTTGATCTTCGACGCGGTGCGCACACCGCGTGGCAGGGGAAAGCGCGGATCGCTGCACAGCGTCAAGCCGATCACCCTGGCCTCCGGGGTGCTGGCGGCGCTGGCGCGGCGCAACGACCTGGACACGTCGGCGGTGGACGACGTGGTGTTCGGCGTCGTGTCGCCGGTCGGCGAGCAGGGCGCGGACATCGCCCGCACCGCGGTGCTGGCCGCCGGGTGGGACCTGCGGCCGGCGGGCGTGCAGCTCAACCGGTTCTGCGCGTCCGGCCTGGAGTCGGTCAACCTGGCCGCCGCCAAGGTCGCGTCCGGGTTCGAGGACCTCGTGGTGGCGGGCGGCGTCGAGTCGATGTCGCGGGTGCCGATGGGCTCCGACGGCGGCGCGTGGATGGCCGACCCGGAGACCAACATGGCGGTCAACTTCGTGCCGCAGGGCGTGAGCGCCGACCTCATCGCCACGCTGGAGGGGTTCAGCCGCGAGGACGTGGACGCGTACGCGGTGCGCTCGCAGCAGCGGGCGACGCTCGCGCGGGACAAGGGCTACTTCGACCGCTCGCTCGTGCCCGTGGTCGACCAGAACGGCTCGGTCGTGCTCGACCACGACGAGGCGATCCGGCCCGAGACCACGCTGGAGGGCCTGGCCAAGCTCAAGCCGAGCTTCGCGTTCCACGGTGACCTGGGCTTCGACGCGGTCGCCATCGACCGGTACCCGACCGTGGAGCGGATCGACCACGTCCACACGCCGGGCAACTCGTCGCAGATCGTGGACGGCGCGGCGGCGATGCTGATCGGCAGCGGGCGCATCGGCCGCGAGCTGGGCCTGACGCCGCGCGCCCGGATCACCGCGACGGCGGTCGTCGGCTCGGAGCCCACGATCATGCTGACCGGTCCGGCGCCGGCCGCGCGCAAGGCGTTGGACAAGGCGGGGCTGACCGTCGAGGACATCGACCTGTTCGAGATCAACGAGGCGTTCTCGTCGGTGGTGCTGAAGTTCCAGCGGGAGCTGGACCTGCCCGACGACAAGGTCAACGTCAACGGCGGCGCGATCGCCATGGGCCACCCGCTCGGCGCGACCGGCTGCATGATCCTCGGCACCCTGCTCGACGAGCTGGAGCGCCGGGACCTGCGGCGAGGGCTGGCCACGCTGTGCGTGGGCGGCGGCATGGGCATCGCGACGATCATCGAGAGGGTCTGATGGCTATCCACTACGAGCGGGACGACGAGGGGATCGTCACCCTCACGATGGACATGTCCGGTTCGGCGAACGTGATGAACGCCGAGTACCACCGGGACATGGGCGAGACCGTCGCCCGGCTGGAGGCCGAGCGCGACGACATCGCCGGCGTGGTGCTGACGTCGGCGAAGAAGACGTTCTTCGCGGGTGGCGACCTCAACCTGCTGATCACGATCACGCCGGAGAACGCGGGCGAGGCGCTCGGGTTCCTGGAGGAGGTCAAGGGCCAGCTGCGGCGGCTGGAGCTGCTGGGCAAGCCCGTGGTCGCGGCGATCAACGGCAGCGCGCTGGGCGGCGGCCTGGAGATCGCGCTGGCCTGCCACCACCGGGTGGCGCTGGACGACGACAAGATTAAGCTGGGCCTGCCCGAGGCGACGCTGGGCCTGCTGCCCGGCGGTGGCGGCGTGACCCGGATGGTGCGGCTGCTGGGCGTGCAGCCCGCGTTGCCGCTGCTGATGGAGGGCAAGCAGCTCCGGCCGGCGCGGGCGTTGCAGGCCGGGATCGTGCACGAGCTGGCGTCCTCCCGCGAGGAGCTGATCGCCAAGGCGCGGGCGTGGATCAAGGAGAACCCCGCGCCGCGGCAGCCGTGGGACGAGCCCGGGCACACCGTGCCGGACGTGCGGGTGGGCGACCCGAACCTGTACGGGCTGCTCGCGGCGGCGCCCGCCGTGCTGCGGAAGAAGACGCACGGCGTGTACCCCGCGCCGGAGAAGGTCCTGGCCGCGGCGGTCGAGGGCGCGCTGGTCGACTTCGACACGGCGTTGCGGATCGAGGCGCGGTACTTCCTGGAGCTGGCCGCGGGCCAGGTGGCCAAGAACATGATCGGCACGTTCTGGTTCCAGCTCAACGAGATCAACGCGGGCGGCTCCCGGCCGTCCGGGGTCGAGCGGTCGAAGGTGGCCAAGGTCGGCGTGCTCGGCGCGGGCATGATGGGCGCGGGCATCGCCGAGGTCAGCGCCAAGGCCGGGATCGAGGTCGTGCTGAAGGACGTGACGCTGGAGGCCGCGCGGCGCGGCGCCGGTGACACGCCGGGCATCACGCCGACCGACTCGGACGCCGACCTGGCGGGCTGCGACCTCGTGATCGAGGCGGTGTTCGAGAACCGGGAGCTGAAGAACCGGGTGCTGCCCGCGGCGGAGGCGGCGGCGCTGCCGGACGCGGTGATCGCGTCGAACACGTCCACGCTGCCGATCACCGGGCTGGCGTCGGCGGTGGCCGACCCGTCGCGGTTCATCGGGCTGCACTTCTTCTCGCCGGTGCCGAAGATGCGGCTGGTGGAGATCATCCGCGGCGCGAAGACGTCGGACGAGACGCTGGCGCGGGCGTTCGACTACGTGCTGCAGATCGGCAAGACGCCGATCGTGGTGAACGACAGCCGCGGGTTCTACACGTCGCGGACGTTCGGCACGTACGTCACCGAGGCGGTGTCGATGGTGGCGGAGGGCGTGTCGCCCGCGTTGATCGAGAACGTGGCGCGTCGTGCGGGCATGGCGGTCGGCCCGCTGGCGGTGTCGGACGAGGTCACGTTGACGTTGCAGCTGAAGATCCGGGACCAGGCGCTGGCGGACGACCCGTCGGCGGCCGGGGCGCTGGGCGACCACCCGGCGTTCCGCGTGCTGGAGGAGCTGGTGGCCGAGGGGCGCACGGGCAAGTCCGGCGGGGCCGGCTTCTACGAGTACCCGGAGGGCGGCCGGAAGTTCCTGTGGCCGGGGCTGGCGCGGTACGCGCGGGCCGACGCGGGCGTGACGGAGCAGGACGTCGAGGACCGGTTGCTGTTCATCCAGTCGTTGGAGACGGTGCGGTGCCTGGACGAGGGCGTGCTGACGTCGGTCGGTGACGCGAACGTGGGCAGCGTGTTCGGGTTCGGCTTCGCGCCGTGGAGCGGCGGCACGCTCCAGTTCATCAACTCCTACGGGCTGACCGGGTTCGTGGAGCGTGCCGACTACCTGGCCGACACCTACGGCGAGCGCTTCCGCCCGCCGACCTCCCTCCGCGACCGCGCCACCACCAACCACCCCTACTGACCCTCGCGCGTGTCCTACGTTGCGAACGCGCGTGTCCTACGTCCAGAACGCGTGAGTCCAACGTTCAGAACGCGCGAGTCCAACGTTCAGAACGCGTGAGTCCAACGTTCAGGTACCCCGAGTTCAACGCTCAGGACGCTCGCAGGTGTTCTGAGTGTTGAACTCGGGTGTTCCGAACGTAGGACACGCGCGACGCGAACGTAGGACACGCGCGGCGTGAGGGTTGGACTCTCGCGGGGTCAGGGGGTGGTGATGGTGGTGGAGGTGGTGGTGTTGTTGACGGTCACGGAGAGGGTGGTGGTGGCCGGGCGCAGGGCGGTGAACGTGCCGGTGGCGGGGTCGAGCCAGGCGACGTGCCAGGGGCGCAGGCCCGAACGGTTGCCGATGTGCACGTTCGGGGACGCCGACCAGTCCGCGGTCACCGGGTAGGCGACGGGGACGTCACGGGAACCCTGCGCCACGGTGGCGGTCACGGTCGCCGGCACGCCCACGGGCACGGTCGGCGGCGTGGCCAGGGTCAGGCCGTCCACGTGCGGTCGGACCTCGGCGGCCAGCCAGTCGTCGCCGCGGCGCGGGTCGACGCCCAGCATGGTCCAGCCGGTGAACCCGCCCCGCCCCGCCTCCCCCGCCGGCGCCTTGCCCGAGTTGCCGTTCACCAGGTACGGCACGCCGTCCACCCGCGAGGCGTGGAACAGGCCCACGTGCGCGCCGATGAACGCCGCGCCCTTGCCGGTCGTGCGCCGGAACTCCGCCAGCCAGTCCTCGACCACGTCCGCCTCCAGCCGGTCGGCCAACTGGCTGGCCCTGGTCGGCGTCGGGTCGCGCGGCGGGTGGTGCTCCGCCACGACGACCGAGTGAACGGCCCCGTGGTCGCGCAACGCGTCACGCAGCATGACCGCCTGGTCGAACCCGCCGCCGCGCACCGTCCCCGTGGACGAGTCCAGCAGCACGAACCGCGTGCCCTTGTGGTCGAAGACCCGGTGGGTCGCCCCGAACTCGCGCCGGAAGTTGTCGATCGTGCCCGGGCCCATGATCTCGTGGTTGCCCGGCACGTAGTGCCACGGCAGCTCGTCGCCCAGCTCCTCGGTCAGCACCCGCCGCGCCAGCGCGAGGTCCGCGGGCGACGCCTCGTCCACGAAGTCGCCGTTCACCACCACGAAGTCGGGCCGCTGCGCCTTGATCTCGCGCAACGTCCGCCGCACCGCGCGCACCAGCGCGCCGTCCGGGTCCCGGGCCACGAACTGGGCGTCGGACATCACGGCGAACCGCCACGGCCGGTCGGCCACCGTGCCGTCCTGCACCACGAACCGGTCCGCCGGCTCCGCCACCACCGGCAGGTCCACCGCGGGCGGCACCTGGGCCACGATGTCGTCCACGACCACCTCACCGGTGTACTGCCGGTCCGCCTTGGTCTCGATCGTGTAGAACCTGTTCACCCGCAACGGGAACGCGAGCCCGGACGGCACCGCCACCTCCAGGTAACGCCACCCGGTCCAGGTGATGTACGGCCCGTAGAGCGAACGGCTCAGCCCCGACGAGTCGGTGACGGTGAACGCCGTCCACTCGCCTCGACCGTGCCCGTAGACCCACGCCCCGAGCGCGAGCGGCTGCCCCGGCACCTCGATGGGCCGCGGCGGGATGGCGTAGGCGGTGCGGGTGCCGGTGGACTTCGAGAAGTCGTACGACATCCGCAGCCCCGCGCCGGTGCGACCCTCCGCGACCGGCGTCACCGAACCGGAGCCCCGCGCCGAGCCGAACGTCCACGCCGCGCCGTCGTCGAACCCGGCGAGCAGCCGCTCCTCCAGCCCCACGGTCACCGGGACCCGCACCACGTGCGCCCCGACCCGCGCCACGACCGTCGTCGCACCCGGCCGCAGGGCGGTGACGCGCAACCCGCCGTCCGCGCCGGGGGCGACGTCGACCACCGACCGGTCGTAGTCCAGCGCCAGGTCCGCGGGCTCGACCGGCGCGGTGAACCCGTCGCCGTCCCGGCCGACCATGCCGAACGCGGACGTGCCGCCCACGTCGGGCAGGCTCAGCCGGTTCGTGGTCGCCGAGAGCCCGGCCAACGCCCCCAGCACGGTCAGCTCCACCTCGCCGCTCACGCCCCCGCGGTGCGCCACGGCCTTCGTCGTCCCCGGCCGCACCGCGTGGAACACGCCGTCCCGGTCCACCCGGCCCACGTCGGCCCGGGTCGTGCGCCACCGGGGCGCGTCGTCCCGCACCGGGCCGTACGTCTCGTCGTGCCCGTCGGCGGCCAGCCGCCGGGTCAGCCCGGGGAACACCCGCTCCGGGTGGCCGCCCGGCACGGTGTCCGTCCCCGGCGCGGACCGCGGGTCCATCGCGGTGCGCACCCAGAAGCCGGTCAACGTGCCGCTGCCGGCGGGCGCGTACAGCGCCAGCCCGTTCGGCACGGGCCGCTCGCCGCCGTCGGACGGGGTGTTCTCCACGACCACCGAGTCCGCGCCGGGCGTGCGGGCCACCAGGGTGGACGAGCCGCCGCCGTCGAGGTTGAGGGCGTTGTGCGCGCCCATCTCCTTCAGGATCGCGGCCACGTCCTTGAGGGTCAGCCCGAGCAGGTACGCCCCCTGGCGGCCGTCCACGGTGAGCAGGAACATCTTCCGGCCGTCGGCCGAGAACCCGACCGCCGTGCGCGGGTGCAGGGGGTCGTCGGGCGCGACGACCTCGCCGTCGACCAGCAGCACCTGGTTGCCGCCGATCGCGGCGCGCAGGGCGCTGCCGTCGCCCGCCTTCGTGGTGTGCTCCACGGTGATCCGCTCCCCCACCGCCACCGCGGCCAGCGCGTCCGCGCCCGCCTCGCGGCCGACGAGCACCTGGCCGTCGGCCGGGATCGGGTCGTCGCCCGCCCGGTCGCGCCGCTCGACCACCACGCCCGACCGCAGCACGACCTCGGTCACGCGGTCCGCGCCCCGCACCGCCCGCGCCCGGCTGTAGCCGCCCCAGACGGGGTCGAACAGGCCGATCCCGCCCGCCTCGACGGTGGCGCTGTTGAGCTGGTGCAGCCGCAGCACGGCACCGCCCTCGCGGACGACCCGGCCGTCGAAGAACACCTCCATGACCCGGCCGATGCCCGCCGCGTCGAGGCCGACCGCGCGGCGGTGGCCGGGGGCGGGCGACTTGACCGTGCGGCCGTCGCGGACGCCGACGCCCTCGGGCGCGTTGGAGTTGTTGATGTCGAAGAAGTCGCCGTTGACGGCGGCGACCGCGCGGGTGCGGTCGGCCTGCGCGGACAGCGGTTCGGCGGCGGTCACGTGACCGGGGTACAGGTAGTCGACCCCGGTGCCGGCGGTGAGGTCCACGGTGAGCGCGTCGCCGCGGATCCACCCGCCCGCGCCGCCCGGCTCGTACCAGTCGAACGAACTCAGCGACACGCCCGGCGCGACGGGACGGGTGGTGCGGGCGGTCTCGATGCGGCGGGCCGGGTCGAGCGCAGGGGCGACCGCGACACCGGGCAGGTCGACGACGGACGACGGCGGAGGGGGCGGTGAGGGGGCGGCCGACGCGGAGGCGGCCCGCGCGGAAGCGGGCGGGCCGGCGTCGGTGGGGGCGGCCCCCGTGAGGTGGCCGGTCGGGGCGGCCCCCGCGGCGGGGGTGGCGAGGTCGAGGCGGGCCGAGGCGGGCGGTGGGTCGGCGTGGGCCGCGGGCGCGGCCGTCGCCAGGGCGAGGACCAGCGCCGCGGCCGGTGCGGCGGAGCGAGGGCGTGGGAACACGGGCACTCCCGCAGGGCTCGGTGAGTAACTGACGCGATGCAAGTCCACCGTGTTGACGATTCGCCGGACACGGCCGTTCGGCCGCAGTTGCGCCGCCCGCCGGGGTCAGCCCCCGGCGCCGCCCCGGTACGTGCCGGGGCTCGCGCCCGTCCACCGCTTGAACGCCCGGTGGAACGCGCTCGCCTCGGAGAAACCCAGCCGCAGCGCCAGCTCCTCCACCGACTCGCCGCCGCGCACCAGGCTCGCCACCGCCTGGTCGCGCAACAACTGCTCCCGCACCTCGCGGAACGACGTGCCCTCCGCCGCGAGCTTGCGCCGCAACGTGGGCGCGCTCATGCCGAGCCGCGCGGCCACGTTCTCCAGGCCCACGACGCCGCCGCCGAGCATCCGCCGCACCTGGCTCGACGCGTCCGCGCCGTAATCGCGCCGGGACAGCAGTTCGGCCGGCGAATTGCGCAGGAACCGCCGCAACGCGGCCTCGTCCTGCACCACCGGCATCCGCAGGAATCGCGCGTCGAACCGCAACGTGGTCGCGGGTGCGGAAAACCGCAGCGGCGCGCCGAAGATGAGGTGGTATTCCGCGCCGTGCGGCGGTTCCGGGTAGGCCAGGTCCACCCCGCGCAACGGGATCCGGCGGCCGATCAGCCACGACGAGAACCGGTGCCACAGCACCAGCAGCGACTCGACCAGGAACCGGTCCGGGTCGTCCACGCCCTCCGTCGAGAGCGTGAACACGGCCACCCCGTCCTGCTCGCACAGCGTCATCGTCGGCCGCACGTCGAACAGCTCGTAGAACGACAGGCCGCGCCGCAACGCGTCCTCCAGCGACGCGCAGTGCACGGCCAGCAGGCACATGGTCGGGAACGTCCCGCGCTTGCTCGGCCGCGGCCCGAGGCCCATGAACTCGTCGTCCAGCGCGTCCCACAACGCCTGCACGAGCCTGCTGTACTGGGCGGGCGTGACGCGGGCGCGTTCGTCGGCGAGCAGGGCCTCGCCGATCCCCGCCGTCGCGAGCAGCGCGCCGACGTCGTGACCGCGCCGCACGGCGCCGCGCAACGCGGCGTTGACGTAGTGGATGGCGATGGTCCTGGTGAGCATCACTCACAGTGTGCATCACACCGGCGAAAGGCCGTGAGCGGCGGCGCGGAACGGGGAGAGGAAGCGCCGCGCCGCCGCCAACGGTTGGCCCACCCCAGTGAGCCGGCTCCTCGTCGATGGGGCATCCGCCCGCCCACCCACGAGGGACGTTGTGGTGCCCATATGGTAGGTGGTCTAGACCAGATACGTCAATACGGCGAAAAGGCTATACGTGGCCCAGACCATTTGAGATTTGTTTCGCCGCGGTGTCAGCCTTGTTCCAGGGGCGCCACTCCGAAGCCCTCGGAAAACCGTTGGCACCAGATCACGACGCTGCGGACGGCCGCGAGGTCGACCCCGGCGGGCACCTCGTAGACCTGGTTGCCGCGATTCGCCTTCAGTTCGCCCAGGTTCGTGAAACCGGAGCCGAACGCCTCCTCGGGCGAGCCGGCGGCCTGCCCGGACAGGTACACGTGCAGGTCCGGGCCGTCGCTGGTGTCGAGCGACTCGAACTGCACGGCGCGCTTGCCGTCCGGCAGCTCGACCAGCGTCGCGGTGCCGGTCGTGGTGTGCGAGAGCGAGCGGAACGGCCCGGAGGCCAGCGCCACCGGACCGGCGGGCGGCGGCGTGGTCGTCGCCTCGACCGCCGCCGAGGTCGAAGTCGTGGCCGCGGTCGTCGCCGGCAGCAACAACGCCTCGTCGGCCGTGCGGTTGGTGAACAACCGCCACGGCTGGAACAGGTACAGCCCCACCACCAGGGCGACCACCAGCACGCCGGCCACCCCGATCACCACCACCCGCTTGGACATCGCACGCCTTCCGAAGTCGATCCGTCACGGACAACTCTGGCGAACCGGGCGCGGCTCGGCGCGGGAAACCCGATTACGAAGTTCTGACGTCCGCCGCGCCCGCGTTGTTAGGGTCGCCGCGTGGGTGAACGGACCGGGTTGGCGATCGTGTGCGCGCTCATGGTGGGCTGCGCCGCCTTCGGCCCCTTCCCGCACCCGGTGCCGCTGCTGTTCGCCATCGCGGCGATCGGCGCGGCCAACGCCGCGTTCCCGCTGATGCGCACGTTCGGGTCCGCGCTGCTCGGCGGGGTCGCGGCGGCGAGCACCGGGTTGGCCTCCGTGCCGTTCGTGACCTGCTCCTCGGACAAGTTCACGGACGTGTTCACCTGTACGGGTGACGCACCCACCTGGCACATGACCGGCGCGGTGCTGGTGGCCGGGCTGGCCGGGGCCGGGCTGGTGCTGGCCCGCGCGCTCGGCACGACGACCCCCGCGCGCGGACCCGCCGCCGCGCGGAGTGACGAGGAGCGCCGATGAGCGTGACCTGGCGGCAGGTCGCGGCCTGGCGCACCCGCGCGCACGCCCTGGACGCCCGCCGACCGGCGGGTGAGGCCGCGGACGTGGTGTCGCGGCTGTGCGGGCTGCACGCCCAGCTCATGTCGTCGGCCGGGGCGACGTTGCGCGCCCGCGTCGACGGGCTCGCCGACGACGCCGTCGAACGCGCCCTGTGGACCGACCGCACGCTGGTCAAGACCTGGTCGATGCGCGGCACGCTGCACCTGCTGCCCGCGGACGAGTACCCGCTGTGGCAGGCCGGGTTCGCCACCTACAGGCACTACCTCAAGCCGGTCTGGTTGCGGAACTTCCACATCACCGCCGACGAGCTGGACGCGCTGGTCGAGGCGGTCGGCGAGGTGCTGACCGACCGCCTGCTCACCCGCGCCGAGCTGGCCGACGAGGTCGCCGCGCGCACGTCCGCGGACCTCGGGCGGAAGCTGCGCGAGAGCTGGGGCGCGTACCTCAAGCCCGCGTCGTTCCGGGGCAGGCTCGTGTTCGGCCCC
Organism: Actinosynnema sp. NPDC004786; assembly: GCF_053601135.1. Classification (NCBI taxonomy): domain Bacteria; kingdom Bacillati; phylum Actinomycetota; class Actinomycetes; order Pseudonocardiales; family Pseudonocardiaceae; genus Actinosynnema; species Actinosynnema sp. NPDC004786. The sequence continues at coordinate 18,589 of NZ_JBSGBG010000051.1, forward strand.
GGCGAGGGGCAGTTCGTCCGGTTCACCAGCCCGCGCACGTGGCTGGGCTTCGACCCGACGCCGGCGGAGGGCGCGGTCGAGGAGGTCGCGCTGCGGTTCCTGGCCCAGCAGGGCCCCGCGACCCGGGAGGACTTCGCCCGCTGGTGGGGTGTGAGCCCGGCCGACGGCGGTCGGGTGCTCAAGGCGCTGGGCGACCGGGTCGAGCCGCTGGACGTGGAGGGCACGGCCTGCTGGGCGCGGGCGGAGGACGTCGAGGGGCTGCGCGCGGCGGAGCCGGCGCGGACCGTCCGGCTGCTGCCCGCGTTCGACCAGTACGTCGTCGCGGCGACCCGGCACGCGACCCACTTCCTCGATGGTGGGTCGCCCGATCAGGTGTACAGACCGCAGGGATGGCTGTCACCGGTACTCCTGGTGGACGGGCTCATGGCCGGCGTGTGGTCCCGCGAGCGCAAGGGCGGCCGGCTGACCGTCACCCTGGAGCCGTTCCGCTCGTTGTCCGCAGCGGTGCGGGAGGCCGTGCTCAGCGAGGTGGACCGGATGGACGAGCCGGTCGAGGTGCACTGGGCCGGTTAGCACCGTCCGATGGGCGGTACTGTTCAGCCGCTCAGCGTTGCGCCACGAGTACGTTCGGTTAGGAGGCTTGCTGTGCGGGTGCTGTGGGCCACGTGCGCCCTGGCCGTGGCGGCGTCGGCCTTGGTCGGCGTCCTCCTCGGGGTCTACCTCGACGGTGTGAAGGACGACCAGCAGGCGGACCCCCCGGCCTCGACCTGGATCACCGGCCGGCCGTCGACCGGCAGCAGCTCCACCACGACGCCGAGCCAGGCCACCACCGAGGCCCTGTCGTCGCCGCCGAAGTCCACCACCGCGGTCCGGACGACCACGACGACTCCGCCACCGGCCGCGCCGCCGCCACCGCCGGAGACGCAGGTCGAGCCCACCACCACCACGACCACCACCACGACGGCCACGCGCAACACCGACTGGCCGTGCAGCCCCCTCAACCCGCTGCCGCCGCCGCACTGCCGCGACTGACCGCCGCCCGGCATCCCTCACGTCGCCGAAACGCCGTCGTCCCCGCGCGGCAACGTCGGTCCCGCAGCCTGGGTCCATGGAGACCACACCGAACACCTGGCGGCTGCGGGTCGAGCTGGACGACAGCCCCGGCACCCTGGCCAGGGTGACCGTCCGGCTCGCGGACCAGGACTGCAACGTGCTGGCCCTGTCCGTGATCCCGGTGCCCGGCGGCGTGATCGACGAGCTGGTGGTGCGCGCCGCGCCCGGCCTGCTGCCCGCGGACCTGGTGGACGCGGTGCGCGCCGAGGGCGGCCGCTGCGTCGGCATCACCGCCGCCGACGTGCGCGACCTGGTGGACGCCCCGGCCGCCGCCCTGCGCGCCGCCGCCCTCGCCCTCCACGACCACAACCGCGTCGCCGAAGCCCTGCGCATCGTCCTCGCCGCCGACTCCGTCGAACCAACCCGGACAACTGCCCCGAACTTCCCGAATCCCCTGGACCCACCGGATTCCCCGACCGCCTCGACCACCCCCACCTCCCCTCCCCCTTCCGACGAACAACCCCACCACCGCGAGGTCGACTTCCAGGCGACCTCGCCCGCGACGCCGGAGGCGGCGCAGTCCTACACCGCCAAGCGCGGTTGGGCGCCCTTCACGCAGGTCGAGCTGGCCCGCGGGCAGGCGTTGCTCGACCTGCTGTCGGCCCACGGCGCGGCGACGCCCCGCCCGACGGCGCTGCTGACCGACGACGGCATGGCGCTGGTGCTGCGGCCGGGCCGCGCGGGCGACGAGGGCGCGGTCGCCGAGCTGCACTCGCGGTGCTCGATGGGCACCCTCTTCCACCGCTACCACTCGGGCCTGCGGACGGTGCCGCGGCGGTGGCTGCACCGGCTGCTCAGCCCGCCGCGCGGCACCACCGTGGTGGCCCAGTGCGCGGACCGGGTGGTCGCGCTCGGCCAGCTGATCCCGATGTCCACTCCGGACAGCGCGGAGGTGTCGTTGCTGGTGGAGGACGAGTGGCAGGGGCGCGGCGTCGGCACGGCGCTGCTCGGCGAGCTGGCCGCCGCGGCGCGCGCCGCCGGTCGGCGGGAGCTGGTCGGCTGGTGCCTGCCCTCCGAGACCGGCCTGCTGCGCACCGCGGCCCGCGCCGGGCTGCCGACGTCGGTGCGGCGGGAGGACGGGCTGCTGCGCGTGTCGATCGCCGCGGGTGACGCCGGGATCACCGCCCCGGGTAGTCCTGAGAGCGCTTCCCGGCAGGTCGCCTCCGGCTAAGCTGGGCTGGTCGGGCGAGGAGTCGAGGAGTGGTGCTCGTGTCCGTTCAATCGCACTCGGGTGCGCGGCCCACGCTGGAGGACGTGGCGGCGAAGGCCGGTGTCTCCCGTGCGACGGCGTCACGGGTGCTCAACGCGTCGCCCAGGGTCAGCCCGGAGGCGCACGAGGCGGTCACGGCGGCGGTCATGGAGCTGGGCTACCAGCCGAACCAGGCCGCGCGGGCGCTCGTCACCCGGCGGTCCGGCGCGGTCGCGGTGGTGTTCTCCGAGCCCGAGCCGAAGATCTTCGACGACCCGCACTTCGCCTGGTTGATCCGCGCCGCGGCGCGGTCGCTGGCCGACGCGGACGTGCAGATGGTGCTCATGCTGGTGCACTCGCCGCAGGACCAGGCGCGGGCCGAGCGGTTCCTGGCGGGCGGTCACGTGGACGGCGCGCTGCTGTTCGTGCCGCACAAGGGCGACCAGTTGCCGGCCGTGGCCCGCAAGCTGCCGCTGCCCGTGGTGTACGCCGGGCGGCCGTGGGGCTCGCTGCGCGGCCTGCACACCGTGGACCACGACAACGAGGGCGGCGGGCTGCTCGCCACCGAGCACCTGCTGTCGTTGGGCCGCAAGCGGATCGTCTCGGTGACCGGCCCGCTGGACGAGCACTCGGCGATGGACCGGCTGGCCGGGTGGCGCACGGCGGTCGGCGCGGACGACGAGACCACGGCGTTGATGACGGAGGACGGCGGCTTCTCCCGCGAGGGCGGGAAGAGGGCGATGGAGGCCCTGCTGGCCCGCGTGCCGGACCTGGACGCGGCGTTCGTCGCCTCCGACCACATGGCCGCGGGCGCGCTGGACGCGTTGCGCGAGGCGGGCAGGCGGGTGCCGGAGGACGTGGCCGTGGTCGGGTTCGACGACCACCCGATGATCGCGCCGCACACCACGCCGTCGTTGACCAGCGTGCGGCAGGACACGAGCGCGCAGGTCCGGCACATGGTGACCCACCTGCTGCGGCTGCTGCGCGGCGAGACGATCCGCGCCCGGCGGGAGGTCCTGCCCACGGTGCTGGTCCGCCGCGAATCCGCCTGAGCGCACCTCCGCGCGCACGACCGCGACCCGGCGCGAGGGCGCACCGGGTCGCGATCGGGGACGTCACGCCGCGGGCAGCAGGCCCGCCCCGAGCGCTTCGGCGGCGCGGGTCAGGCCGCCGCCGAGGCTCTCCCACCCGCTCCAGCCGTTGTTGGGCGCGGTCTGCCAGATGTGCCACAACGCGTCGTCGCCACCACGGGCGAACACCTCGATGCGGCCGTCGGCGTTGCGGCCGGTGGACGGGTCGCTGGTGAGGTACCCGCCCAGCCACTCCCACCCGCTCCAGCCGTTGTTCGGCGCGGTCTGCCAGACGTGCCACAACGCGTTGTCCGTGCCGCGCACGAACACCTCCATCCGGCCGTCGGCGTTGTTGGCGACGGCGATCTCGCTGGTCAGCTCGCCGCCGAAGCTCTCCCAGCCGTCCCAGCCGTTGTTCGGCGCGGTCTGCCAGATGTGCCACAACGCGTAGTCGGTGCCGCGCACGAACACCTCCAGGCGGCCGTCCGCGTTACGCCCCACGGCCGGCGTGGACGTCAGCACCCCGCCCAGGCTCGACCACCCGCTCCAGCCGTTGTTGGGCGCGGTCTGCCAGATGTGCCACAACGCGTTGTCCGTGCCGCGCACGAACACCTCCAGGCGGCCGTCCGCGTTGCTGCCCACCGCCGGCGCGGTGGTCAGGACACCGCCCAGGCTCGACCACCCGCTCCACCCGTTGTTGGGAGCCGTCTGCCAGATGTGCCACAACGCGTTGTCCGTGCCGCGCACGAACACCTCCAGACGGCCGTCCGCGTTACGCCCCACGGCCGGCGTGGACGTCAGCACCCCGCCCAGGCTCGACCACCCGCTCCAGCCGTTGTTCGGCGCGGTCTGCCAGATGTGCCACAACGCGTTGTCGCCGCCGACCACGAACACTTCGAGCCTGCCGTCGGCGTTGTTCATCACCACCGGGGGACTCGTGATGTACCCGCCCAGGCTCTGCCAGCCGCTCCACCCGTTGTTGGGCGCGGTTTGCCAGATGTGCCACAAGGCCCCGTCGCCGCCACGCGCGAAGACCTCGATGCGGCCGTCGGCGTTGCGGCCCACGGCCTGGCGGTAACCGAGCGGCGCGGCCACCTCCATCGCGGGCGCCGACGCGGGCTCGGGCCCGCTCGGCTGCGCCTGCGAACTGCCCACCCCACCCACCACGAGCGCGGTGGCGACGAGTGCGATGCCGGCGACCACCCGCCCGACGAGTCGACCTCTCATGTTGCGTTCCTCCGGTGTCCTGCGCTGGCGACGATTGCCCGTCCAGCACAGTCCCGGGTGTGGCGGACCGCAGGGTGAACCTCGGAGATCCACCCGATCCAGCAGGTTTATCCACCACGGAGGCGTTAGCCGTTCCACTGAACGTGAGGGGAAAGGCCGTGCTCCCCGGTCGGATGTCACACCTGAGGGGACGGGTGGTCGCCCGGCCGCGCCGGGCGACCACCCACCACGCCTACCCCACCTCGTAGCCGGTGGCCGGGACGGCGTTGGCGCCGATCACCCGGGCCAACGTCCGACCGCTGCGCTTCACCGTGCGCGCCTGCGTGGCGTAGTCCACGTGCACGATGCCGAACCGCTGGCTGTACCCCGCCGCCCACTCGAAGTTGTCCAGCAGCGACCACGCGAAGTACCCGCGCACGTCCACCCCCGCCTCGACGGCCCGGTGCACCGCGCGCAGGTGGTCGACCAGGTAGCGGGTGCGCGCCTCGTCGTCCACCTCGCCGTCGCGGACCACGTCCGGGAACGCCGAGCCGTTCTCGGTGATCACGAGCGGCAGGCCGACGTCGCGGCCGAGGCGTTCCAGCAGCGCGGTGAGGCCGCTCGCGTCGATCTCCCAGCCGAACCCGGTGACGTCGCCGCGCGCCGGCAGGAACTCCACGCCCCGCAGGCCGGGGAACGGCCCGTCGTGCGCCAGCAGCGGGTCGGCGGCCGGGGCGACGCGGGTGGGGCTGTAGTAGTTCACCCCCATCCAGTCGATCGGCGTGGCGATCACGTCCAGGTCGCCGTCGTGCACGGCGGCCGTCCAGTCGCCGAGCCACGCGGTGTCCTCGACGACGTCCGCCGGGTAGCCGCGGCCGCCGAGCGGGTCGAGGAACAACCGGTTCTGCAACCCGTCCACCTTGCGGGCCGCCTCCAGCTGCGAGTCGTCCTCGACCGTCAACGCGCAGAAGTTCAGCACGATGGAGAACTCGTGGTCGTCCCGCGCCTGCTCGCGCATCGCCCGCACGGCCAGGCCGTGCCCGAGCAGGAGGTGGTGCGCGGCTTCCAGCGAGCCCTTCGGGTCGACCACGCCGGGCGCGTGGATCCCGTTGGCGTACCCGAGGAACGCCGAGCACCACGGCTCGTTCAGCGTGGTCCACTGCCGCACCCGGTCGCCCAGGTGGGCGTGCGCGATCGCCGCGTAGTCGGCGAACCGGTGCGCGGTGTCGCGGTTGCGCCACCCGCCCGCGTCCTCCAGCGCCTGCGGCAGGTCCCAGTGGTAGAGCGTGACCACCGGCTCGATCCCCCGGGCCAGCAGCTCGTCCACCAGCCGGTCGTAGAACGCGAGCCCCCTGGGCTCCACCCGGCCCGAGCCGAGCGGCAGCACGCGCGGCCACGCCAGCGAGAACCGGTACGCGCCCAGCCCCAGCTCCGACATCAGGGCGACGTCGTCGGCGTAGCGGCGGTAGTGGTCGCACGCCGGCTCGCCGGTGTCGCCGCCGAGCACCGCGCCCGGCCTCGCCGCGAAAGTGTCCCAAATGGACGGACCGCGCCCGTCCACCGCGGTCGCCCCCTCGATCTGGAAGGACGCCGTCGCCGCTCCCCACCGGAAGTCCGGCGGGAAGCGCAACAGGTCGCCCCCGACCCCGGTGTGCGGGTCCGTTGTCGTCATCCGCGAGATCACCCCTTCACCGCCCCCTGCATGATCCCGCCGACGATCTGGCGCGCCAGCAGGACGAAGATCGCCACCACCGGCAGCACCGCGAGCGACGCGCCGGACAGCATGAGCGAGTAGTCCGTGTAGTAACCGCTGGCCAATGTAGACAATGCCACCTGCACCGTGGGGCTGTCGTTCGGGTCCAGCACGATCAGCGGCCAGAAGAAGTCGTTCCAGGCGGTCATGAACGTGAACATGCCCATCACCGCGGCCTGCGGGCGCACCGCCGGGAACGCCACGTGCCAGAACGTCCGCAGCACCGAGCACCCGTCGACCCGGGCGGCCTCCACCAGCTCGTGCGGCACGGACTCCTCGCACGCCTGCCGCATCCAGAAGACCGAGAACGCGCCGATCAGCGCGGGCACGATCACCGCCTGGAGCGTGCCGTACCAGTCGAGGTCCGACATGAGCATGTAGAGCGGGATGACGCCGAGCTGCGTGGGCACCATGGACGTGCCGACCACGACCAGGAACAACGCGTCACCGCCCCGGAACCGCAGCCGGGCGAACGCGAACCCGGCCAGCGTGCCCAGCACGACGTTGCCGATCGCCACCGTGCCCGCGACCACGAGCGAGTTCTGCATCGCCAACCAGAAGTCGACGGTGTCGAACACCCTGCTCAGGTTGTCGAACAGGTGGCCGCCCGGCACCAGCGACGGCACCGCGTCGCCGAGCGCCGAGTTGTCCTTGCTCGCGATGAGGAACGAGTAGTACAGCGGGAACACCGACGCGACCAGGACGACGACGAGCACCGCGTACGCGAACGGCCCCGCCTTCGTCGCGCGCTTGGTCCGGAGCACCGGCCTCACCCCTTCGACGCGATGCGCCGCGCCACCGCGAAGTTCACGACCGCGACCACCAGGATCACCAGGAACAACACCCACGCGATGGCCGAGGAGTAACCCGCGTCGAACAACCGGAAGCCCTTCTCGTACAGGTACATCACCAGGGTCTGGAACTGCCGGTCGTCGCCGCCGGTGCCGGTGGCCGTGCCGCCCGGGTCGAACAGCTGCGGCTCCACGAACAGCTGCATGCCGCCGATGGTGGACACGATGACGGTGAACAGGATCGTCGGCCGGATGCTCGGCACCGTGATCGACCAGAACACCCGCCACCGCGACGCGCCGTCGAGCATCGCCGACTCGTACATGTCCTTGGGCACCGACTGCATCGCGGCCAGGTAGATCAGCGCGTTGTAGCCGGTCCAGCGCCACATCACCATCGAGCTGATCGCGAGGTGGGAGGCCCACGTCTCGGCGCGCCAGTCCACCGGTTCGAGGCCCACGACGCCGAGCACCGCGTTGACGATGCCGAAGTCGCGGCCGAAGAGCTGGGCGAACACCAGCGCCACCGCGGCCACCGAGATCACGTTGGGCAGCAGCACCCCGGCCCGCCAGAACGCCCGGCCGCGCAGGCCGCGGTCGAGCAGGGCGGCCAGGCCGAGCGCGGCGAACAGCTGCGGGACCGTGGAGAGCAGGAACAGGCTGACCGTGTTGCCCAGCGCGTTCCAGAAGTTCGGGTCCGCCAGCAGGGCGGTGTAGTTGTCCAGGCCGGTGAAGCCCTGGTCGCCGTCGATCAGCTGCCAGTCGTGCAGCGAGACCCACGCGGTGTAGAGCAGCGGGTAGAGCCCGAAGACGCCGAACACCGCGAAGAACGGCGCGACGATCACGTAGGGCGTGTACTTCGTGTCGAACCGGCCCAGCCGGTCGCGCCACGACAGGCGCCGCGCGGACGGCGGGACGGGCGTCGTGCCCCGTCCCGCCGTCGCCCGATCCGGTGCGATCGTCACTTGACGGCGTCCCGCGCTTCCCCGACGGCCTGGGCGAACGCGTCGGCGGCGGACTGCTTGCCGGTCTCCACGCGGGAGAGGGCGTTGTTGAACACCGGGGTGACCTTGGTGTCCTTGGTGCCGCGGTAGGTCGGCTTGAGGCTCTCCGCCGAGTCGCCGAAGATCCGGCCGACCGGCGCGGAGTTGAAGTACTCGTTCGTCGTCGCGGTGACCTCGGGGTCCTGGTACGCGGCGGGCTCGCTGGGCAGGTTGCCGGTCTCCTTGAAGATCCGCTTCTGCTGCTCGGGCGCGGTCAGCCACTTGGCCAGCTCGTAGGCCTCCTTCGGGTGCTTGCCCTGCTTGGGCACGGCCAGGAACGAGCCGCCCCAGTTGCCGCCGCCACCGGGCGCGGCGGCCACGTCCCACTTGCCGGCCGCCTCGTCGCCGGCGCCGGCCTTGATCAGCGCGAGCGCCCAGGCCGGGCAGGTGGTGGTGGCGAAGGACGCCTGCTTGAGCGCGACGTTCCAGTCCTGGCTGAACGGCGCGACGGCGGCGGTCTGCTTCTTCTCGCCCAGGCTCGCGGCGAGCGTGAACGCCTTCTCGACCTTGTCGTTCCGGTCGCCGATGAACGAGTCGTCGGCCTTGGCGAAGTAGCCCTCCTCGGTCTGGTCGAGGATGGCCTTGTAGACGTTCTGCGCGGCGTCGAGGAACTTCACGCCGGGCGTCTTCCGGCTGAACGTGTCGGCGACCCGGGCGTAGTCCTCCCAGGTGGGCCACAGCGCGCCGACGGCCTCGCGGTCCGAGGGCAGGCCCGCGGCCTCGAACAGGTCACGCCGGTAGCACAGCGCGAGGCTGCCCATGTCGGTGCCGAGGCCGAGCACGAAGTCGCCGTTGTCGGTGGTGCCCTGGTTCCACTTCCAGGCCGCCCACTGGCCCTCCAGCTCCTTGGCGCCGTAGTCCGCGAGGTTGACGAACTTGTCCTTGGACTGGCGGAACTGCGCGATGGCGCCTTCCTCGATCGCCACGATGTCGGCGGCCCCGCGACCGCCCGCGAGCTGGGTGGCGAGCTGCGTGTGGTGCTGCTCCATCTTGACCGTGCGCTGCTCGATCTCGATGCCGGGGTGCGCGGCCTGGTACTCCTTGATCAGGTTGGTGTAGCCGAAGTCGGAGAAGACCCCGATCGACAGCTTGATCGTGCCGTCACCCGCGTCACCTCCCCCGCCACCACACGCGGCCACCAGCGCGGCGCTCAGCGCCACCGCGGTGATCGACGTCGTCCGGCCGACCGGGTTCCTGCTCATCCGTCCTCCTCGACGCGCTCGCCGGGCTCGGACCCGACGTCGTGAGAGCGCTCTCATGAGAGCGCTCTCACACTGTGAGTCCCGGTTCGCGCTGTCAACCCGGGAAGAACCGGTCGACACCGTTCCGCAACAATCTGAAGCGCTTCGGAGAGCCGATCGCGACCGTCGCGCACGTTCCGTGAGCCCGGCGGCGGGAAGCGAAGAGCCGGGTGGCTCGGCCCTCGCCCGAGCCACCCGGCACCCTGTAAGAGGGGATCGACGCCCGGATGTGACGCGTCCTCGACGGAAATTCTGTGACCCGCGTCGCACCGGTGGCCCGCTCCTCCCCCGAAGAAGAGCGGGCCGCCGGTGTTCCCTACGCCTCGGCCATCCCCGCGACGACCGAGGTCCTGGCGGCGCGGCGGGCGGGCAGCGCGGCGGCCGCGATCGCGGCCACCACCGCGCCGGCGAGCATCACGCCGATCTGTCCGAACGGGACGACGAGGTCGACCGACATCGTGTCGTTCGACAGCGCCTCGGTGATCACCCAGCCGAAGCCGATGCCCAGCAGCAGCCCGATCGCCGCCCCCATCAGCGCCATCAGCACCGACTCGACCACCAGCATCAGCCGGAGCTGGCCCCGGGTGAGGCCGAGCGCCCGCAGCAGCGCCGACTCGCGGGTGCGTTCCAGCACCGACAGCGTCAACGTGTTGGCGATGCCGAACAGCGCGATCACCACGGCCAGCCCGATCAGCGCCCAGATGAACCCGAGCACCTGGTTGAGCTGCTGGTTGAGCTGCTCCTTGGTCTCGGCCGCGCTGTCGAGCACGGCCAGCGGCGAGGGGTCGGTGACCTGCTCGACCGCCGCGCGGCCGTTCGCGACACCGTCCGCGAGCTTGACCAGGATGCTCTCGTAGCCCTCGGCCGCCGTCGGGAACCGCTGCGAGGTCTCCGTGGTCATGATGCCGTCCGAGAGCCGTTGACCCTCGACCACCGCGACCACCCGGAGCTGCTGCGGCTCGGCGCCCTCGGCCTTGATCGTCACCGTGGAGCCGACCGACACGCCCTCGCGCTTGGCGTACTCGGCGTTGACCGCGATCGTGCCGTCGCCGAGGTCGGCGAGCGACCCGCTGGTGACCGTGGGCCGGAACAGGCTGCCGAGCGCGTCGCGCGGCACGCCGTTGAAGTAGCCGCGGTCGCCGTAGACGACGGTGGTCGGCGCGACCTCCGCGACCTCGGGCAGGGCGGCGAGCCGGTCGACCAGCTCCTGGGGCAGCGGCCGGTCGTAGACCGCGGACGTCACCGTGTAGTCGGCGGGCATCCGCTCGTCGATCTGGGCGTTGGCGGTCTCCTTGGCGCTGTTGGCGACCACGGTCACCAGCGCCACGATGGTCACGCCGATCATCAGCGCGGCGGTCGTGGCGGCCGTGCGCTTGGGGTTGCGGCCCGCGTTGGCGGAGGCGAGCTTGGCGGGCACGCCCAGCAGCGCCCGCGGCACCGCGCCGAGCACCCGGTTGACCGGGCCGACCAGCAGCGGGCCGAGCACCAGCACCGCGGCCAGCAACGCCATCGTGCCCGCGCCGCTGGTGAACATCGCCGCGTCCTCGTCGCCCGTGCCCATGCCGAGCACCACCGCGCCGACGCCGACCACGCCGAACAGCACGGCGGTCAGCACCCGGAGCACGCCCGTGCGGTGGACCTCCTCGCCGCTGTCGGGCTGGCTGCGCAGCGCGGCGACCGGGGCGACGCGGGTGGCCTTGCGCGCGGGCAGCACCGCGGCGAGCACGGTCACCAGCGTGCCGACCGCGAACGCGGCGAGCACCGTCGTGGCCGTCACCGGCAGGAGCACGGTGCCCTCGCCGCCGTTGCCGATCGAGTAGACGACCCGTTGCAGCAGGGCGGACACGCCGATGCCGCCGACCAGGCCGATCACCGACGCGACCAGGCCCATCACCAGGGCCTCGGCCAGCACGCCGCGGAACACCTGGCCGCGGCTCGCGCCGACGCAGCGCATCAGCGCCAGCTCGCGGGTGCGCTGGGCGACCAGGATGGTGAACGTGTTGTAGATGACCATGGCCGCGACCACGAGCGCGATGAGCGCGAACGCCAGCAGGACCGTGGTGAACTCGCCGGACTGCGCCTCGACCTGCTCGATGGTCTCCTGCGTCAGCTCCTCGCCGGTCTGCACCCGGAACGCGGTCCCGCCGACGGCCTGGCGCACGTTGTCCGCGACCTGCTGCTGCGAGAAGCCGGGCGCGGCGGTGGCGACGACCTGGTACGGCAGCCGTTCGGGCTCCAGCGCCCGGAACGCCTCGGGCGTCAGGGCGACGTGGTCGTAGCCGGACAGCGACAGCTGGTTCGTGCCCTGCTGGTACGTGCCGACGAGGGTGTAGGTGAGCCGCTGGTCGCCCTTGCCCAGCAGCACGACCTGCTGCCCGACCGCGAGCTTGGCGGTGGCGGCGGTGCGCTTGTCCACCGCGATCTCGTCGGCGGACGCGGGGAAGCGGCCGTCCACGAGGTCGAACTCGCGCAGCTCCTCGTTGGTCGGCAACGACGCGGCCCACGCGGGCTTGGCCTTGCCGTTGGCGGCGAGCAGCGGCACCTGGTGCACGTCGCGGGTGTCCGCGCCGGCCACGCCCGGAGCCTGGCGGATCTCGGCCAGCGCCTCCGGCGAGATGCCGCGGACGTCCTCGGGCGCGTCGCCGGACAGGGTGACCGAGACGTCCACGTTGCGCGCGCCCTTGGCGAACTCGTCGTGCAGGCTCGCGGTCATGGCGTCGCCGAGCACCAGGGTGCCGGTCACGAACGCGACGCCGAGGGCGATCGCGACCGAGGACAGCACGAGCCGCGCGGTGCGGGCCCGGAGGCCCGCGATGATCGTGCGCAGCATCCGGTCACGCCCCCAGGTGCTTGAGCGCGGCCAGCACGGAGTCGGCGGTCGGGTTGTCGATCTCGCCGGCCAGGTGGCCGTCGGCGAGCAGGACCACGCGGTCGGCGTAGGACGCGGCGACGGGGTCGTGCGTCACCATGATCACCGTCTGGCCGAGCTTGCGCACGGACATGCGCAGGAAGTCGAGCACCTCGGCGCCGGAGCGCGAGTCGAGGTTGCCGGTCGGCTCGTCGGCGAACACCACGTCGGGCCGGGCGACGAGGGCGCGGGCGCAGGCCACGCGCTGCTGCTGGCCGCCGGACAGCTCGGTGGGCTTGTGCTTGAGCCGGTCGCGCAGGCCGAGCACGTCCACGATGGTGTCGAACCACTCGCGGTCGGGCTTGCGGCCGGCGAGTTCGAGGCCGAGCAGGATGTTCGCCTCGGCGGTGAGCGTGGGCAGCAGGTTGAACGCCTGGAACACGAACCCGACCCGGTCGCGCCGGAGCTTGGTCAGGTCCTTGTCGCCGAGCGAGGTGATCTCCGTGCCGCCGATGGCGACGGTGCCGCCGTCCACGGTGTCGAGGCCGGCCAGGCAGTGCATCAAGGTGGACTTGCCGGACCCGGACGGGCCCATGATGGCGGTGAACTTCCCGGCCGCGAAGGCGACGCTGACCCCGTCCAGCGCCCGGACGGCGGTGTCGCCCTTGCCGTACACCTTGACCAGGTTCGCGGCGGCGACAGCGGTGCGGGTTCCGACGTCGGACACCAGTGCGGACATGCTCCCTCGATTCCTCGGCTTCCGTGACGCCGAGAAAGCTATGGGCGGGCCGCGTCGCCGTGCGTCACCACGGCGGCGGAACCACGGATCAGCCGGCGGGATGACCTCCCCTAGTCCCCGAGTCTGACCCCCGCGCGTGTCCTACCTCCAGAACACGCGTGTCCTACCTTCAGAACGCGAGTGTCCTACCTTCGGAACACCCGAATTCAACGTTCAGGACGTTCGGCGGCCAGGGTCGGCTGTCCTGAGCGTTGAACTCGGGGTACGTGAACGTAGGACACACGCGACGCGAACGTAGGACACGCGCGTTCTGGAGGTTGGACACGCGGGGTTAGGGGGGTGGGGGGAGGTCGAGGAGGCCGCGGTCGAAGGCGGTGGCCACGGCTTCGGTTCGGCGGCTCGCGCCCAGCTTGGACATGATCCGGCTCAGGTGGACGCTGACCGTCTTCTCCGAGATGTACAGCTCCTCGCCCACCTGGCGGTTGGTGCGGCCCTGCGCGACCAGCTCCAGCACCGACCGCTCGCGCGGCGTGAACGGGTCGACCCGGTCCCTCGGCCCCACGTCGCGCAACGCCACCCGCGCCCGCCGCGCGACCACGTCCAACGCCTCGCGCAACGGCGCCGCGCCCAGCTCGTCGGCCACCGCGCACGCCAGCCGCAGCTCCGCCACCGCCTCGTCGCGCCGGTCCGCCGCCAGCAACGCCTCGGCCAACCGCCACCGGCACACGGCCTGCTCGAACACCGACCCGAACCCGAACCCGTCCACGACCCGCCGCCACAGCTCCGGGTCGCCCGGCCCGGTCAGCCGCGTCCCCTCGGCCGCCGCACGCAGCAGCCACGCCCGCCCCTCCGGACCCAACGACCCGGAACGCGGTTTGCCCAGGTCAGCCGTGTCACGGGCGTACTCGACCAGGTCCCGGCCGGCCCGCACGGCCTCCTCCTCCGCCGCACCGTCCCGCCGCCGCCGCGCCCGTGCCGCCAGCTCGACGTACCCGGCGACGCCCAGCGCGGCGAGCCGGATGCCGGCCAGCAGCCACTCGCCCTCCTGCCGCGACCAGCTGATCGCGTCCGCCACCCGCTCCACGGCCAACTCGGGCTGACCGCGCCACAACGCCAGCTCCGCGCCCGTCCCGCCGGTGATCAACGCGATCTGCAGGTCCCGGTGCCAGTCCGCGCGCAGCTCCCGGATCAGCCGCTCGGCCTGGTCGAACTCGCCCCGGCTGACCGCGACGTGCGTGCCGGCCGCCGCGAGCCGCGCCGACACCGTGCTCGACACCCGCAGGCCGGGCGGTTCGGCCGCGGTCGCCGCGCCGTCCCACTCGCCCCGGTAGTACTTGGTCAGCACGTGCATGATGCGCAGCTCCAGGCCGAACGAACTCCACGTCAGCCCGGTCGCCCGGGCCCGCGCCACGCCCTCCTCGAACACCCGCGCGGCCTCGGCCAGCTCGCCCAGGTCGTAGTGGTGCAGGCCGAGGAAGTACCGGGCCCGCAGCTCGGTGCTGACCGCGTCGGCCTCCATCGCGCACGCCACCGCCGCGGTCAGGTGCTCCCGCGCCCGCGACACCTCCCCGGCGGGCTCGTCCAGCAGCCCCAGCGTGGTCAGCGCGTCCGCCACGGCCGACTCGGCGCCCGCCGCACGGCCGTCCGCCACCGCCAGCTCCGCCCGCTCCCGGGCCTGGTCGTACTCGCGGTCGTGCCGCAGCGCCGCCGCCCACACCGCCAGCACCCACGCGCGGGCCGGGCTCGCGGGCCGGTCCCGGACCAGCCGCCACGCCTCCTCGACCGCGTGGTACTTCTCGTCGTCGGTGCCGTCGACCGCCTGCAACGCCTGCGCGAAGCGCCGCCACATCACGGCCGCGCCCTCGGGGTCGGACTCGTCCACCACGGTGGTGCCGGTGCGGGCGAACGCGATGGCCCGCTCGGGCTGGCCCGCCGTGCCCGCCGCCCAGGACGCGCTGCGCAGCAGCTCCAGCTCGGTCAACCCGGGCGGGCGCTGCTCCGCCGGCACCGCGGGCCACAGCTTGAGCGCCTGCTCCAGGTGCCGCAGCGACTCCGCGGGCGCGCCGGCCGCCTGCGCCTCCTGCCCGGCCTCCACCGACGCGCGCAACGCGCGGGGCAGGTCGTGGCACTCCAGGCTGTGGTGGGCCAGCGCGGCGGCCGCCCCCCGGTCGCCGGACGAGGCGAGCCGGTCCGCGTACGCGGAGTGCAGCCGCACGCGTTCACCGGGCAGCAGGTCGTGGTAGACGGTTTCGCGCAGCAACGCGTGCCGGAACGTGTAGACCTCGTCCCGGTCGACCAGCAGCACGTGGTGCTGGACCGCCTCGCGCAGCGCCGCGTCGAGCGCCACGTCGTCCATGCCGGCCACGTCGCGCAACAGGTCGTGGCGGACCGACCGGCCGCCGACCGACGCGACCCGGACCACCCGCTGCGCGTCCGGGGCCAGCCGTTCGATGCGGGCGAGCAGCACCTCGGCGAGCGTCCACGGGACCTCGCGGTCGCCGCAGGCGGCGAAGCCGATCAGCTCCTCGGCGAAGAACGGGTTGCCGTCCGAGCGCTCGGCGACCTCCAGCACCACCTCGTCGGGCAGGTCGTCGGCCAGCGCGGCGACGAACGACCGGGCGTCGATGGCGCTCAGCGGGGTCAGGTCGAGCCGCCGCACGGCGGGCAGCCGCACCAGCTCGGTCAGCAGCGGTCGCAGCGGGTGGCTGCGGTGCAGGTCGTCGGACCGGTACGTGCCGACCACCAGCAGCCGCTGCGCCCGCAACCGCGACAGCAGGAACGACAGCAGGTAGCGGGTCGAGGCGTCGGCCCAGTGCAGGTCTTCGAGGACCAGCAGCACGGGCCGCTCCTCGGCCAGCTCGCCGAGCAGGCCGTGCACTGCGTCGAACAGCCGGAGCTGGCCGACGTCCTGCTCGGGACGGCGGCCGACCAGGTGCGACGGCAGGCCGGACACCGACGGGCCGCCGTCGTGCCCGACCGGCAGCGCCAGCTCGGGCAGCAGCAGGCCCAGCGCGGGCCGGGCCGCCACGTCGAGCAGACCGGCCTGCCGGAGCTGCCCCAACGCCTCGGTGAAGGGCAGGTACGGCAGGCCGGTCTCGCCGACGTCCAGGCAGCGGCCGGTGAGCACGAGCGCGTCGCCCGCGCCGGCGGCCAACTCGTCCACCAGCCGGGTCTTGCCGACGCCCGCGTCACCGGCCACGAGCACCGCGGTCGCCTGGCCGCGGGCGGCCTCGTCGAGGGCGGCGCGCAGCCTGGTCAGCTCCCGGCCGCGCGCCACCAGGGGAATTCCGGAACCCAGGCGTGCCACACCAGGCATGCTGTCACACCTCAGGCGGCCTCGCGGTGGTCATTCGCGTCAGCCGGCGAACCCGGTCCGGTCTGCGCTCCCAGCCGCCGCCACCACGCCTTCTTCACGGGCCTCGACCGCCGGGTGACGCGGTACTGCGCCGCGTCCTCCCGCAGCGCCGCCTGCCGGTAGTCGATCTCCGCCTTGATGGCCTCGGGCGTCCACTCCATGACGTGCTCCTCGTGTCGTCGTTGTCCTGGTGACACGAAGAGTCGTCCTGAGGCGGGACGCCGGGCATCGGGTGTTCACGTCGGTTGCGGCGCTGGTGCCCTTACCCGCCGCCGTAAGGGGTGGCAGACGGCGGGTAAGGGATGCCTCAGGTGCGCGTCAGCGCCGGTCAGGGGCCCCTCAGCAGGCGCCGAGGTCGCGCCAGACGCCCCAGTCGCCGGTCGTGCCCGGCTCCTCGCCCTGCGTCCACCACTTGGCCTGCCAGCGCTTGCCGCGGTGCGACACCTCGTTGCCGCCGTTGTAGACCTTGGCGCGGTCCCACGCGGGCGCGGTGCAGCTCGGCTGGTCGGTCGTCGTGGTGGTCGTCGTCGTGGTGGTCGTCGTCGTGGTGGTCGGGTCCGGGCCGCCCGTGCCGCCGCGCGGGTGGTCGGAGGCGATGGCGTAGGACTTGCCGCCGAACGTGAGCTTGAAGTTCGACGGCGACGCGATCGGGAGCTGGTAGCTCAGCGCGACCTCCACCGACGCGCCGGGCGCGAGCGACTGCCAGGTGGGCAGCGTCAGCTCGACGTGCTGGAAGTCGCCCTTCAGGCCGCCGACGTTGCTGCCGGAGTGGCCCTTGGCGGTGACCCGCAGCCCGAACCCGGACTGGTCGGCCATGCTGCCCGGCGCGCTGGTGCCGTAGTCGAACTCGATCCTGGTGCCGCCCGGCAGGGTGGTGGTCGAGTTGTTGGTGATCTTGAGCTTCGGCGTGATCGGGTAGTTGTTGTCGCCGAGGGCGAACCCGGAGACGGTGGCGTTGACGTCGAGCACCTGGCTCGGGGTGGCGCCGGCGGCCTTGCGGTTGCCGTAGGGGGCCGCGCCGCGCAGGCCCTCGTTGATCTTCGTGAGGAGCGTGTCGCCGACGGTGTACTGGCCCTTGGCGCCGTCGAAGCGGTAGTCGCCCGCCAGCTCCCAGATCATGATGCCGCCGATGCCCTTGTCCGCCACGTACTTCGCCTTGGCCGCGATGGACTGCTCGTCCTCAGTGGACAGGAACACCTTCTTGTCGGCGTTCCACAGCCACGGCGAGGCGAGCGTGCTGTCGTAGAACCTGGTGTAGGAGCCGGAGATCCGGTCGGTAGGGTCGTTCACCGGGTCCAGGCCGTGCTGCGCCAGGTAGTCCGGCGTGATCTCGTTCTCCAGGTTCTTGGCGTGCCACATGGGGTTCACCCCCGACGGCACCTCCGCGCCGCCCGCGGTGGAGTCGTGCCACAGGTTGTCGATGCCGACCGCGCCGTTGCCGCACGGGGTGGTGGAGCCGACGCTGGACCCCGTGCCGGGCGGGCACTTCGTCTGGTCGGGCAGCGCCGCGCGGCCCCACAGGCCGTTCGTGCCGCCGGTGACGCCCTGCCAGCCGCGGCTGTAGAACGGCACGCCGATGTTGATCCGGCCGGCCTGCATCGCGCCCCGGTAGTAGTGGTAGGCCCAGTCGGTGTTCAGGTAGCCCATGCCCTCGTACTGCGGCGCGGTGTAGACGCCGCCGGCGGCCAGCTCGCCGTCCTTGCCGTCGTCGTAGAGCGCCGCGTTGGGGCCGACGAAGTGGTTCCACGACCCGTGCAGGTCGTAGCTCATCACGTTCAGGTAGTCCAGGTAGCGGGTGACCTGGTACGCCTCCTGGCCGCGCAGCAGCCAGCCCGAGGCGGGCACGGCGGCCGTCAGCAGGTAGTGCCTGCCGTCCTGGGCCGAGGCGCGGTCCAGCTTCTCCCGCAACGCCTTCATGATCTTCTCGTAGCCCGCCCACAGCGTGCCGCGGTTGGCGTTGGAGATCCAGAAGTCGTCCGGGTTGCCCGCGTGGTTGTTCGAGGTGGCGTACTCGTAGTCGATGTCCACGCCGTTGAAGCCGTACTTGCGGATGAACTCCACGGCCGAGTCGGCGAAGGCGTCCACGGTGGCCTGCGGCTGCGCGCCGAGCTTGTAGAACCCGCCCGAGGCGTTGCGCGTGCCGTCGGGGTTGAAGAAGCCGCCCGTCTCCGCCCAGCCGCCGACCGAGATCAGCGTCTTCACGTTCGGGTACTGCTTCTTGTACTTGGTGAGCAGGTTGAAGTGCCCCTTGTACGGCAGGGAGGGGTCCAGTTCCACGCCCGGCCAGGTCATGCCGGTGGAGGCGTTGTCGGGGCCGTCGGGGCCGACCGAGACCCTGTTCTGCGCGTCGATGTGCGCGAACGCGTAGTTCAGGTGCGTGACCTTGCCCCACGGGATGTCGGACGCCAGGTACGCGGGCGCGCCGTTGCGGCCCGTGCGCCAACTGGTGAAGTAGCCGATGACGCGGCGGGAGTGGTTCGCGCCCAGCGACTCCCGGCCGTCGGCGTCGTAGACGGAGCAGTACGGGACGGCGACGCCGGGGGTCTGGTAGAGGCCGTCGGGGCGGCACTCCTGGCCCGCGGCGGCGGCGTTGGACGACGAGGGGGCCGCCACGGCGACGACGACCCCGGCCACCGCGGCGAGCAACGCCACGAGCGGCGACAACCTGCTTCTCTTGCGCACTAACGGCACCTCCTGCACGAGGCGGCGGCCACGACGCAGCTCCCGAACCGTAAATAGGTCTAGACCTCTGTGTCAATAGGTCCAGACCACTCAACCGATCACGTGCCGGCGGCCGGGGTGTGGGGCGGTCGGACGGCCGTGGTGGCGCGGGCGCGGGCCAGTCGTTCCCGGACCTGGTCCGCCTCCGGCGCGCCCAGCTCGGTGAACAACGCCAGCGCCCGCTGCCAGTGGGCCACCGCGCCGGGCAGCTCCTGCCGGTCGAACACGGTCGCCAGCCGGTCGTGGGCCATCGCCTGGTGGTACGGGCTCGCGGCGGCGGACGCCACCGACAGCGCCGTGCGCGCCGACGCGACCGCCTCCGCGCCCTCCCCCGACTCCAGCAGCACCATCGCCAGGTCGGTGTGGCAGGCCGACTCGCCGCACTGCTCGCCGACCTCGCGGTACATCGTCACCGCCGCGCGCAGCCGATTCTTCGCCTCGTCGTAGCGGCGCGACGCGAGGTGCAGCAGCCCGAGGTTGTGGTGGGCGTTCGCCTCGGCCCACCGCGACCCGGCCGCCCGGCTGACCTCCAGCGCCTCCCGGTACGAGGCTTCCGACTCGTCGACCCGGCCGAGCCCCTGGAGCATGTCCGCGACCGTGGTCAGCGCTCGGGCCTGCGCGTTGACGTCCCCGGACGCCCGCGCCACCTCCAACGCCTGGCGGTGCCGGGCCAGGGACTCGTCCATCCGCTGGAACTGCGCCAGCGCGATGCCCAGGTTGAACAGCATCACGAACCTCGCCTCGGGGTCGCCGAGGGTGGTGGCCGCCTCCAGCGCGGCCTCGGTGGTGCGCAACCACGTCGTCCGGTCCGCCCGCAGCCAGAAGAACCGCGACAGCGTGTACGGCAACTGCCAGGCGTGCACCAGCCACTTCGGGTCGGACCCGGGGGCGGCGGCCAGCTCGGCGGCGGCGATGATGTTGCCCTGCTCGGCGTCCAGCCACGCGATCGCCTCGGCCGAGCCGGACAGCTTCGGCGTCTCGGCCGGCACGTGCTCCGGCGCGACCCGCACGCTGCCGCGCCCCACCGGCAGCCGCCCGTCGGCCAGGTCCGCGCAGTGCAGGTAGAAGTCGAGCATCCGGCTCGTCGCCTCGTGCCGCTCG
The DNA here is from genome assembly GCF_053601135.1 of Actinosynnema sp. NPDC004786. Lineage (NCBI taxonomy): Bacteria > Bacillati > Actinomycetota > Actinomycetes > Pseudonocardiales > Pseudonocardiaceae > Actinosynnema > Actinosynnema sp. NPDC004786. The sequence continues at coordinate 38,756 of NZ_JBSGBG010000051.1, forward strand.
GCGGGCGGCAGCTCGGCGGCCAGCGTCCGCATGTAGACCCGGACTAGGTCGTGCGCGCCGTAGCGACCCGGCTCGTTGACCGACAGCAGGTTCGCCGCCGTCAACGCGTCCAGGGCGCGCTGCGCCTCGCCCACCCGCACCCGCGCCATGGCCGCCGCCACGAACGCCGTCACGTCCGGGCCGGGGTGCAGGCCCAGCAGCGCCAGCAGCCGCGCGGGCAGCGGCGACAACGCCCGCCGGGACGCGTCCAGCGCCGCCCGCACCGTCGAGTCCTCGTCCTCCAGGCCCAACGCGGCCAGCCGGCCGTGCTCGTCGTCCAGCTCGGCCACGAGTTCCGCCACCCGCAGCGCGGGCGCGACCGCCAGCCGGGCCGCCGCGATCCGCAGCGCCAGCGGCAGCCCGTCGCACAGCACCGCGAGCCGACGCAGCGCCGCGGTCTCCTCGCCGGCACGCCCGGCGATCCGGCCCACCACGGCCATCGACGCGTCCAGGTCCAGCATGTCCAGCTCGACCAGCCGCGCCTCGGCGTGCGCGACCAGCCCGACCAGCCGCCGGCGCGACGTCACCAGCACGCACGACGGCGGGCCGGGCAGCAGCGGCAGCAGCTCGGTCGAGCCGCGGGCGTTGTCCAGCATCACGACCATGCGCCGGTCCGCGATGAGCGTGCGGAACAACGCCGACCGCTCCTCGACCGTCACCGGGATGTCCGGCGACGGGACGCCCAGCGTGCGCAGGAACCGGCTCAGCACCTCGCCCGCGCCCAGGGGTTCCTGGTTCGGGTCGTAGCCGTGCAGGTCGACGTACATCTGGCCGTCCGGGAAGTCCTCGCGCACGCGTTGCGCCCAGTGCAGGGCGAGCGCGGTCTTGCCGACCCCCGCCGGTCCCGTCACGACCAGCACCAGCCCGCCCTCGGGGTGCGAGGCCAGCAGGCCGTCCAGCCGCTTCAGCTCCTCGTCGCGGCCGATCAGCGACGCCGAGGCGCGCGGGAGCTGCGCGGGCGTGATCGCCGGGGCGGGTTCCGCCGCCGCCGGCCGCAGCTCGATCGGCCGGGTCGGCGGCTCCGGCTCGGGGTTCTCCCCCGCCAGCACGGCCTGCTGGAGCTTGCGCAGCTCCGGACCGGGCTCCACGCCCAGCTCCTCGATCAGCACCCGGCGGGCCTCGCGGTAGACGGCCAGCGCCTCGGCCTGCCTGCCCGCCTGGCACAGGGCGCGCATCAGCAGGCCGTGCCCGCGCTCGCGCAGCGGGTGCTCGCCCACCAGGGCGGTCAGCGACGGCACCAGCTCCGCGCCGCGCCCGGTGAGCAGCATCAGCTCCGCCCGCTCCTCCAGCGCCGCGACCCGGCGTTCGACCAGCCGGCCCCGCTCGACCTCGGCGAACAGGCCGACCACACCGCCCAGCGGCTCGCCGCGCCACAGGCCGAGGGCGTCGTCCAGGGCGGTGGCCGCCGCGACCAGGTCGCCGGCCGCGCGCAGGCGGGCCGCCGCCGCGACACCGCGCTCGAACTCGTCCAGGTCGACCGCGTTCGGCTCGACCCGCAGCAGGTAGCCGTCGCCGACCGAGGTCAGCAGCTCGGCCGGGGCGCGGCGGGCGCGGCTCGGCTCCAGCGCGCGGCGCAACCCGGCCACGTAGGTCTGCACGAGGTTGACCGCGCTCGTGGGGGTGTTGTCGCCCCACACCGCCTCGATGATCTGGTCCCGGCCGACCGGCGCGTTGCGGGCCAGCAGCAACACCGCCAGCACGGCGCGCTGCTTGGCGGCGCCGAGGTCCACCTCCCCGCCGCCGCGCACCGCCCGGAGCATGCCGAGCACCTCGAACCGCAAGCGCCCGCCGCCGCCGTCTGCCACCGACCGATCCTTCGCCGAAGGGTTGAGCCCCGGGACGGAGCCTAGGGGGTCACTTCAGTCGGGCTCCAGTCGTCCTGTAGCCGCATTCTTACGCTAAGCGTGTCCGATCAACCACACAGGGCGAACCCCGGTGAGCGAGGTTGGACCAGACAGCGGAACATCCGCTGCTCTCCCTGGACGACGAGGGCAGGCCGGCGTGCAAGGGGCATCCAGCCCGCGGCGGCGGAACGCCGGCCCGCCCTCGTCCCCTTCTCCACCGGAGACGGGTCCGCCCGGTAGGGGGCGGCCCCACCTCCATTGCCCTCCCCCCAGTCGAAGGGCCGCGCCCGGGATCCGAACCCCCGGACGCGGCCCTTCGGCTACGCGCGGGGTCAGGCGACCTCCTCCAGCTCGCGCGGCTCGGCGGCCGCCGCCCGGGCGGCCTTGCGGCGGCGGCGCAGCGCCACCACGACGCCGACCACGACCGCGATGCCCATCAGACCCCACATCGCGCCGTTGAACACGGACTCGATGTACTTCGCCGACGCGCCGGCGGCCGAGCCGATGCCGATGTGCAACGCCGACCAGCACACCGCGCCCGCGATCGACGCGGGCAGGAACCGCCGGTACTCGAGCTTGGACGCGCCCGCCGACGCGGGCACCAGGGTCCGCACCACCGGCATGAACCGGGCGAAGAACACCGCCCACGCGCCCCGCCGGCGCAGCAGCGCGCCCGCCTTGTCCCAGTGCTCCTGGCCGAGCCGGCGCACCACCTTGCTGTCGCGCAGCCGGTCGCCGTAGCGGCGGCCCAGGAAGTACCCGATGCTGTCGCCCGCCACCGCGCACACCGACACCACCAGCCACATGACCAGGAAGCGGGGCACGCTGGTGACGGTCGTGGCGGCCAGCAGCAACGCGCTCTCCCCCGGCGCGATGAAGCCCACCCCGAGCGTGCACTCCGCCAACGTCAACGCGCCCGTCACCGCCAGCACGGCGGGCTGCGGCAGACCGGCGAGCCCTTCCAGTGCGTCGGTCAGCAAAGCCATGGTTCATCCCCCTGTGGATCACGACGAGCACCGGAGTGCAGGCTAGGGGGAGTCCACCGCAAGGCGATCGGCGGGCGCATCGGACCGGAGGCTGACCCGCCGCCAGACCATGGTCGTACGGGTGGCGGGCCGGAAGTCAGGGGTGTGCCCCTCGGGGGCGCGAACCACCCCTCGGGTGCGTGAACCCGCGCCGTCGGCTTTTCGGCGGCCGGGCAACGGCGGTTCTCCGCCGCCGAGCACCGAGGGGCGCGGTCAGCGCCGGTCGAATGCGCCGTTCTTCGCCGTGCCCAGGAAACGGGACCACTGCGCGAAACCGAAGCCCAACTCGCCGCCGGTTCGGTTCTTCGAATCACGCACCCCGACCGCGACCCGGTCGAGCGCGATCTCCACGCACTCCGGACCGCTCGCGGACGTCCGCGTGCTCGTGCGCCACTGGCGTTGCATGGCAGGTCACCTCGAATTCAGGCCCAGCTCGCGCGCGACCCGCCCGATCAGCGCGGACGAGGCGGCCGGGTCGAGCGATTCGGCGCTGAGCCGTGCGAACAGGTCGGAATACCGGGCGACGTCCGAGGGCTGTTCCACGTAGACGTCGCCGCGGGGGCTTTCGAGGTACACCACGGCCGGATCCGATTCCCCGGGAAAGGCCAGGATCACGAACGGGCCGTCCATCGCGGCGTGCGCGCCCGCCGCGAAAGAGGCCACCTGGAGGGTGATGTTCGGCCGCTTCCCGGCCTCGTGGAGCCGCCGCAACTGCTCGGCCATCACATCCCGCCCGCCGACCAGCCGCCGGATGGCCGCCTCGTCGACGACGACGTGCAGCCGCAGCGGGTCGTCCGCCAGCAGCAACGCCTGGCGCGCCTGCCGCAGCCGCACCCGCCGGTCCACCTCCGCGGGCGCGGCGGCCGGCAGCACGGCGCGGATCAGCGCCCTCGTGTACGCCTCGCTCTGGAGCAGACCGGGCACCATCAGCCCCTGGTAGCCGCGCACCGACTCGGCGTCCGCCTCGAACCCGACGTACCGGCCGGGCGCGATGTCGCCGAACTCGTCCCACCACGCCCGCCGCCGCGCGTCCCGCGCCAGCTGCACCAGCTCGTCCAGCGTGTCCCGGTCCGCGCCGTAGGCGGCGAGCATGTCGCGGACGTCGCGCGGGGTGACGCCGACGCGGCCCGTCTCGATGCGGCTGATCTTGGAGGCGGAGCACTCCAGCCGGGCGGCGACGTCCTCGATGGTGAGGTCGGCCGCCTCGCGCAGCCTGCGCAGCTCGCCGACCAGCCGACGCTTGCGCAGCGTCGGGCTGCTGCCCCGTGGCATCCGGACACCTCCGTCGACGGCCCCCGTCCACAGGGCCGCAGCCCAGTCTGTGGCCGGTGGCCTGCCGAGCAAAGGGAGGTCATCCATTCGTGTGTTGCAACTTGCAGAGCGCCGGACGCGGTCCCAGGCTGCGAGGCAGCACCCGCCCCAGGGAAGGAGCGCTGAAGGTGTCCACCACCGTCTTCAGCCAGCTCGACCGATCCCTCCACGAGCACCTGGCCGCGCTGGTCCGCCTGGCGGCGACCGGGGACGACGGGACGGCGGTCGAACTCGCCCGCCGCGAGCTGCCCCGCGTGGTCGCGGCGGTCAGGGCGCTGTTGGACGAGCACACCCCCGACGAGCACGGCCGCTGCCCGACGTGCCGCACCCGCCGGTGGAGCCGCCGCCTGCCCTCGCCGTGCCGGGCGTACCTCGCCGCCCAGCTGGCGCTGACCGTGACCGGCGACGAGCCGTCCGGCGAGCACCGCCACCTGCGCAGCGCCGGGTAGGCGACCGCCGACGACCCGCGCGACCGAGCACCCACCGGCGCACCCGACCCCACCGCCCGGACCCGAAGCGCCACCGACCCCGCCCCGACCGGGGCCGGTGCCGCGGTGAATGGCCGCCGCTCACGCCGACGGCGGCTCGGTCGCTGGGAAGTCGGCCTTCCGCGCCGATTTCCCGGCGACCGGACCACGCGGTCGCCGGGACGGACCACGGCCACCGAGACGCCCACCGACTCCAGGCCGACGGACCCGGCCACCGAGACCGGCCGGGCGCTCGACGCCCCCGGCTCCGGGCCGGACCACGCGGCCACCGAGACCGGTCCCGAGCGCTCGGACGCCCGCCCGCTCCAAGGCCGGACCACGCGATCGCCGAGACCCGCCCCGGGTGCTCGGACACCCACCGCCTCCGGGCCGGGCCACGCGGCCACCGGCCCGGGGTGCTCAGACGCGCACCGGCTCCAGGCCGTCGCGCTCGGGGTCGACCAGGTAGACCCGCGCGGCCGAGATGTCGAAGTACATGCCGACCAGCCGCAGCGAGCCCGCCGCGACGGCCTCCCGCACGCTCGGGTACGTCATCAGGTTGTCCAGCTGCTGCGCCACGTTGGCCACCGCCAGCCGCTCCACCACCGGCAGGTCGGACTCCGCCGCGTGGAACCGGATCAGGCTCGGCTCCACCGCCTTCAGCCACGCGTGCAGCTGCGAGCCGGGCCGGGTGGAACCGTGCACGACCGCCTTCATCGCGCCGCAGTCGGAGTGGCCGCACACGGCGATGGTCTCGACCGCCAGCCCCTCCACCGCGAACTCGATCGCCGCGCCGACGGAGTCGTCGCCGTCCACCGGCACCAGGTTGCCGATGTTGCGCACGCAGAACAGGTCGCCCGGCCCGCTCGTGGTGATGAGGTTGGGCACCACGCGGGAGTCGGCGCAGGTGATGAACAGCTGCCGCGGGCGCTGCCCCTGCGCGGCCAGCTCCGCCAGGAACGGGCGCACCAGCGGCGCGGTGGTGCGCTCGAACTCGCGCATGCCCTGCATCATCGGGTCGGCGTCCGCGCGCGGCCGGGGCAGGGTGACGGTGCGGTGGCGCTGCCAGTGCGACCACGGCGCGAACCACCGCGGCAGCGGCGACAGCGGTGTCTTGCGCAGCGCGGGGATGCCGCGGGTGGCCTTGCTGAACCAGGTGTCGTGCACCTCGTCCACCTCGACGTGGCCGCCCAGCCGCTCGTACCCGACGCGCCAGTCGTCGATCGCCTCGAACGCGCCGTGGTCGAGGAAGTCGATGTGCAGCTCCAGCACCACGCGCTGGCCCAGCGGGATCGCGCGCAACCCGCGCACCAGCCGCCCGACGCCGAGGAACACCAGCGAGCCGCGGATGACCACGCGCCAGCCGTCCGGCTCCTGGTCGATGCGCACCGAGGACCGGCTCAGCCGGTACAGCGACCGCAGCGCCGCCGCCGCGACGCCCAGCAGGACCCCCTCCAGCAGGCCGAGCGCCACCACGCCCAGCGCGGTGACCGCGTACGCGGAGAACTCCCCGTGCCGCCACAGCGCGCGCATCCGGCGCACGCTCACCAGCCGCGCGCCCACCACCAGCAGCACGCCGGCCAGCGCGGCCAGCGGGATCAGCTCCAGCACCGAGCCGAGCGCGAGCACGAACACCGCGATCCACACGCCGTGCAGCACGGTCGACGCGCGGGTGCGCGCGCCCGCGGCCACGTTGGTGGAGCTGCGGACGATCACGCCGGTGACCGGCATGCCGCCCAGCGCGCCCGCGACCGCGTTGGCCGTACCCTGGGCGATCAGCTCGCGGTCGAGGTCGGCGCGCGGCCCGTCGTGCAGCTTGTCGACGGCGACCGCGGACAGCATCGACTCGACGCTGGCCACCACCGCCACGGTCAGCACCGCGAACACCACCGCGCCGAAGCTGCCCGACGGCATCTGCGGCAGCACCACCTGCGAGAACGGGTCGTCGGGCAGGTCCACCCTGGCCACGTCGAAGCCCATCGTGGCCAGCGTCGCCACCAGCACCGCCACCAGCGGCGCGGGCACCACGGAGGCGCGCGGCACGCGCGGCCACAGCACCAGCGCGAGCACGGCGAGCAGGCCGACCAGCAGCGCCGACCACCGCACGTCGGTGGTGACCAGCTTGCCGAGGTTGTCGAAGACCGAGGTGGCGGCCGTGCCGCCGAGGACGACGGCGAGCTGGCCGATCGCGATGCTCACGCCGATGCCGGCGAGCATGCCGTGCACCACGGCGGGCGACAGGGACAGCGCGATCCGGCCGAGCCGGCTCAGGCCGAACACGACCTGCACGGCGCCCGCGGCGAGGGTGATGCCCGCGGTGGCGGCCCAGCCGAACTCGGCGATGACGCTCGCGGTGATCACGACCATGCCCGCGGCGGGACCGCTGACCTGCAACGGCGCGCCGGACAGCGCGCCCGCGACGACGCCGCCGACGACGGCGGAGATCAGCCCGGCCATGAGCGGCGCGCCGGTCGCGGCGGCGATGCCCAGGGAGAGCGGCACGGCGATCAGGAACACCACGACGGACGCGGGCAGGTCGTGGCGCAGCACGGTGGCCAAGCCGCCCGGTGGGCCGGCCGTGGTGTGCTCGCCGGCGTGGGACTTGTTGGGGCGCGGCCGGTTCATGGCGCGGTCCTCTCGGGAGGGTAGGGGGCAACGCCCCGCGGGCGCGCGGGGTGTCGTCGGGGAGCGCGACGCCTACGACCGGGCTAAGGGCGGCAGCGGGTGCGGCCAGGAGGCGTAGGGTCCGGCGAATCGGAACCCGGCCCCGGCGCGGTGGTGAGGGGTAGCCACGGTGGCACCTCCGTGTCGGCACAGGGGACGTGTCGGCACAGCCCGCGTCGCACAGGTCGCGTCCACTCCATGATGACGAGGAACCGGGCGAACTGACAGCCGATCCACCCGGTCGTGTTGATCAGGAGTGCGTCGTCACCGCTGGTGACGGAGCTACCGGCCGACGGCCGCGTCGGCGCGGCGCACCGCGAACGCGCCCGCGCCGAGTCCGATGAGGACGGCCGCGACCTGGCCGACGACCGGGAACTCGGGCACCGCGCCGTACCACTCGGCGCCCGCCAGCGGGAACGCCACGAGCAGCGCCGGCCACGGCACGCGCACCACCACTGGTCCCAACACGGTGATGGCGCCGGCCGCGGTGAACGCCACGTAACCGACGCCGACGTCCACCACGTCGGTCAGGTCGGTCCGATAAACACCCGAAGAGATGACGGCGGCCGTCACGAGCGTCGCGCCGACGTGGCCCGCGACGGCCACCGCCGCCGCGCGCCACGGCCCGACCTCGCGCTCCAGCACGCCCAGGCACACCGCCACGCCGACCACGGCCAGCGCGGTCGGCACCAGGCCGTCGCCCTCCGGGTCGAGCACGAAAGCGCTGCCCAGCAGGGCGTTGACGGGGTGGTGGGCGAGGTTCGCGGCGTTGGTGCTCAACGACTCCCGCACCTGCGCCGACACCCCGTCGGCGAACACGAACCGCATCAGCAGCGCGAGCCCCGCCACGGCCGACAGGTAGCCGGCCGTGACGGGGTGACGCCGGAACCGATCACGCACGCGGCCATGATCGGGCCGGTGGTCTCAGGCGTCCACTTGGGACCTGTCACCCGACCAGAGGGTGTGGAAGCTGCCCTCGCGGTCGGTGCGGCGGTAGGTGTGCGCGCCGAAGAAGTCGCGCAGCCCCTGGATCAGCGACGCGGGCAGCCGCTCGGACCGCAGCCCGTCGTAGTACGCCAGCGCGGACACGAAACCGGGCGCCGGCACGCCGGAGGTCACCGCCTTCACCACGACCCGCCGCCACGCCGCCTCGGCCGAGCGGACGGCGTCGCGGAAGTAGTCGTCCACGAGCAGCGAGGCCAGCTCCGGGTCCTTGTCGTACGCCTCGCGGATGCGGTCGAGGAACCGTGCCCGGATGATGCAGCCGCCGCGCCAGATCGTGGCCATCGCGCCCAGGTCGAGGTCCCAGCCGTACTCGGCGCTCGCCGCGCGCATCTGGTCGAAGCCCTGCGCGTACGCCACGACCTTGGACGCGTACAGCGCCTGCCGCACGTCCTCCACCAGCGAGTCCGCCGTGCCGCCGACGATCTCGGCCGGCCCGAACGCCTGCCGCACGGCCTGCCGCTGCGCCGCCCGACCGGACAGCGACCGCGCGAACACCGCCTCGGCGATGCCGGTCACCGGCACGCCCAGCTCCAGCGCCTCCTGCACGGTCCAGCGGCCGGTGCCCTTCTGCTCCGCCTCGTCCGCGATCACGTCCACCAGCGCGGCGCCGGTCTCGGCGTCGGTGTGGCCGAGCACCTCGGCGGTAATCTCCACCAGGTAGGACTCCAGGTCGCCGGTGTTCCAGCCGCGGAACACCTCGGCGACCTCGGCGGGGGCCAGGCCGCCGACCCGGTGCAGCAGGTCGTACGCCTCGGCGATGAGCTGCATGTCGGCGTACTCGATGCCGTTGTGCACCATCTTCACGAAGTGCCCGGCGCCGTCCGGCCCCACGTGGACGCAGCACGGCACGCCGTCGACCTTGGCCGCGATGTCCTCCAGCACCGGGCCGAGGTGCCGGTAGGACTCCGCCGAGCCGCCCGGCATGATCGACGGGCCGTTGAGCGCGCCCTCCTCGCCGCCGGAGATGCCGGCGCCGACGAAGTGCAGCCCGGCCTCCTTCAGCGCGGCCTCGCGGCGGCGGGTGTCGGCGTAGTGGGCGTTGCCGCCGTCGATCACCATGTCGCCGGGCTCCAGCAGGGGCGCCAGCTCGTCGATGACGGCGTCGGTGGGCGCGCCCGCCTTGACCATGATGATGATCTGGCGCGGCGTCTGGAGGCTCGCGACCAGTTCTTCCAGCGTCTCGGCCGGCACGAAGTCGCCTTCGTGGCCGTGGTCGGCGATCAGCGCTTTGGTGCGGGCGTGGCTGCGGTTGTGCACGGCGACGCGGTAGCCGTGCCGGGCGAGGTTGCGCGCCAGGTTGCTGCCCATGACGGCGAGCCCGGTGACGGCGATCCGCGCGGGTGCCTCGGAGGTGGTCATCTGCACAGCGTGCCGAAATCCGCGCCCGCGCGCACCTGTCCGACACCCCTGATCATGGAATGCCACGACCGGCCGTGCGCCCTGTAACATCCTGAAACAACGACGGGACGGGGGCGCGGATGGCCAGGGCGACGGTGCGGGACGTGGCACGGGCGACCGGGCTGTCCATCGCCACCGTGTCACGGGTGCTCAACGGCCAGGCCAACGTCGCCGAGCACACCCGCGAGCTGGTGCTGCGGACCGTGGCCGGGCTGGGCGCGGAGGCGCCGCGGGCGCGGGCGGCGAAGCCCGCCGGTTCGGTCTACGTGCGCTGCCCGTACCTGCTCACCGACTACTTCGGGCTCATCGTGTCCAGCGTCGCCGAGACGTTGGCGCTGCACGGGCGACAGGTCGTGCTGAGCGCGGGCGTGTCGGCGCAGCGCGCGTCGGTGCTGCCGGGCCTGGCGACCCGGTCGGACGTGGCCGGGGCGATCCTGATCCTGCCGCCGGAGCCCGCCGCGGAGCTGGTCCGGCTGCGGGACCGCCGCTTCCCGTTCGTGGTGGTCGACCCGCGCACCGAGCTGCCGCGCGACGTGGCGTCGGTGTCGGCGGCGCACTTCGCGGGCGCGCGCCGGCTGATGGCGCACCTGGTCGAGCTGGGGCACCGGCGGATCGGGATCGTCGGCGGCCCCCGCGACTGGCAGGCGAGCGACGGCCGGCTCGCCGGGTACGCGGCGGCGTTGTCCGACGTGGGCGTGCTGCCGTCGGCGGAGCTGCTGCGGCACGTGGACGAGCCGACCGAGGAGACCGGCCACCGGGCCGCGCGCGAGCTGCTGGGGCTCGCGGACCGGCCGACGGCGCTGGTCGCGTTCAACGACAAGATGGCGGTGGGCGCGTTGCGGGCGGCCGGCGAGCTGGGGCTGGACGTGCCGGGCGACGTGTCGGTGGCGGGGTTCGACGACCTGGACCTCAGCCGCGCCACCCGGCCGGGGCTGACCACGGTGCGGCAGCCGTTGCAGGAGATGGGCCGGATGGCCGTGACCCTGCTGACGCGGTTGCTCGACCGGCACGAGCTGGAGGCGCTGCACGTGGAGCTGGCCACGGAACTGGTGGTCAGGGCCTCGACCGGCCCCGCGCCGCGACCCTGACGACCGCGGCTTTTCACGGTAATTACCGGACTCCCGGCGCGACCTTGACACGGTGTTCGGCAGGCTTGTTTCCTCTTCCGTGCGGACAAGTTCCACAGATGTTCCAGTTTGTTACAGGCCGCCGAGGACCCTGCCTGATCCACAACGTCGTGAAAGGAGTCCGGGGTGCCCTCTTCCCACCGTCGGGCTTTCATCAGCGCCGGCACCGCGTTGATCACCGTCGCCGCCGCCCTCGCCGCCTCGCAACCCGCGGCCGCGGCCGGCGAGGCGGTCAACGTCTACCTGACCACCACCTCCGACAGCGGCGGGCGCGTGGTCACGCGCGGCCTCCAGCAGCAGTCGCCGATCGCGTTCGGCTCCAACGGGGGCAGCGCGACCCACACCATCACGGTGAACGAGGGCACCACCTACCAGCAGTTCGAGGGTGGCGGCGCGTCGATCACCGACACCACGGCGTACCTGCTGCGCGGCGGTCCCGTCTCGGCCGCCACGCGGGACGCCGTCATGCGCAGGCTGTTCCACCCGGTCGACGGGATCGGCCTGTCGTTCGTGCGCAACCCGATCGGCGCGTCCGACCTGTCGCGGCCGGGCAACGTCTCGCTCGACGACACCTGCTGCGACCTCAACGACTGGGGCGCGAACGGCTACGACACCAACGTGCGGCTGCTGACGCAGCAGGCCAAGCAGCTCAACCCGCAGCTGCGGGTCAAGGGCGTGCCGTGGAGCGCGCCGGGCTGGATGAAGGACAACGGCCGCATGGACCAGATGGGCTGGCTCAAGTGGGAGTACGCCCCCATGTACGCCCAGTACTTCGTCAAGTACGTGCAGAGCTACCAGGCGGCGGGCATCCCGGTCGACTACGTGTCGGTGCAGAACGAGCCCAACTGCTGCCAGGCGTCCAACCCGACCGCGATGAACTACCCCGGCATGAGCTGGAACCCGTCCGGCCTGGTCGAGTTCACCAAGAACAACCTGTACCCGGCGTTCCGCGCGGCGGGCATCACCACCAAGGTGCTGGTGCACGACTGGAACTACGGCGACTACGCCAACTTCGGCTCCGGCGTGCTCAACGACGCGGGCGTGCGCAACGACCCGCTGTTCGGCGGCATCGCGTGGCACGGCTACTTCGGCGACCCCGCCGTCGGCACGCAGGTGCGCAACCAGTACCCGAACGTGAAGCAGTTCAGCACCGAGCACTCCGGCGGCACGTGGATCGCCAACCAGCACAACGAGGACATGGCCGACATCGTCAACTACGCCCGCAACTGGAGCTCCAGCCTGGTCAAGTGGAGCCTCGCGCTCAACCAGGACATGGGGCCCCACAACGGCGGCTGCGGCACGTGCACCGGCCTGATCACCGTGCAGGAGGGCGGCTCCCGGGCCGGCCAGGTCGACTACACCATCGAGTACTACACGACCGGTCACCTGACGAAGTTCGTCAAGCCGGGCGCGTACCGGATCGACTCGACGGCCAACGGCACGGTGCAGAACGTGGCCTACCGCAACCCGGACGGCTCCAAGGCCCTGATCGCGCACAACGGCGGCACGTCGGCGCAGTCGATCCGGGTCAACTGGGGCAACCAGTCGTTCACCTACACCCTGCCCGCCCGCACCTCGGCGACGTTCACCTGGCAGGGCACGCCCGGTTCCGGCAACCCCGGTGGCGGCGGCGCGATCACCGGCCTGGCCGGGAAGTGCATCGACGTCGCGGGCGCGAGCAGCGCGGACGGCGCCGCCGTGCAGCTCTACACGTGCAACGGCACCGCGGCGCAGCAGTGGTCGCGGCCGGGTGACGGCACGGTGCGCGCGCTGGGCAAGTGCCTCGACATCAAGGACCGGGGCACCGCCGACGGCACGCAGTTGCAGCTGTGGAGCTGCGCGGGCGGCGCGAACCAGCAGTGGACCTACACCTCGGGCCGCGACCTGGTGAACCCGGCGACCGGCAAGTGCGTGGACGTCACCGGCAACAACAGCGCGGACGGCACCAGGCTCCAGATCTGGACGTGCACGGGCGCGGCGAACCAGAAGTGGACCGTCGCCTGACCGACCCCGCCACGTCGCGCACCCGGCCCGCCGCTGCTCGACCAACGGCGGGCCGGTACCGCGGAGCGCCCGTCGCCGCACGACCGGCGACGGGCGCTCGCCTAACCGGTGGTGGCGCGGTACGCCTCGCCCGCCCGGTTCGGCGTTCCCCCGGGCAGGTACAACCCCGTGCCCGGCTTGTCGGCGGGGAGCGCGAACCACGCGTAGCGCTCCACGTGCGCCAGACCTTCCAACATCCGCGACGACGCCCCGGCGAAGTCCGCCAGCTCCTGCGCGTTCGGGTACCGCACGCCGCCGCCCGAGAAGTCGATCAACGAGAACTCGGTCAGCCAGATCGGCAGGCCGTACCGCGCGTGCACCGCGTCCAGGTAGCTCTTCAGGTGCCCGACCGCCGCCGGCCCGAAGTCCGAGCCGTACCAGTGCAGCGCGATGAAGTCGACCCGCAACCCCCGCTCCCGCGCACCGGCCAGGAAGCGGTCGAGCCAGCCGCCCGCCTGGTCACCGCTGTGCGCCACCGCCGGGCTGCCCAACCGCATCCCCGTCGCCTGCAACCGCGGCCACAGGTCCAGCGCCTGCTCCACGCTCATGTTCGACTGCTCGGCGAGGTCCGGTTCGTTGAAGCCCAGCAGCGTCGTGCCCTGGCCCCGCACCGCCGCGAGGTTCTCCGGCGTCACGGTCTTCGCGCCCCAGATCATCGGCACGTACTCGACCCCGGCGGGCGGCCGCACGTCCTGCGGCGTGGTCGCCCAGTTGTAGAACCACCCCGCGCCGACGTCCGACAGCGCCTGCGTCACGCCGTCGAAGTGCCAGGTGGCGACCCCCTTCTTCAGCGATTTCGCCACCGGCTGGACGACCGGAGCGGCCGGCGGGGTCGTGACCGGAACGGTCGCGGGGGCCGTCGTGGTCGTGGTGGTGGGAACCGTCGTGCTCGTGGGCACCGCGGTCGACGGGGCCCGCGTCGTCGTGACCGTCACCGGGGCGGCCGCCGGCACCGGGGCCCGGCCGACGGGCAGCAGCACGACCGCGCCCGCCACCGCCGCGACGACCGCCGCCGCGACCAGCGGCTTCGTCGCGGCGTGCGCCCAGACCTCCCGCACGCCGAACCCCTTCTCCGCCACCGCGACCAGGGGCTTGGCCGAGGCCAGGTCGAACCCGGCGGGCAGCGGCACGAGCGGGATCCGGGTCAGCAGGCCGTCCACGGCGGCGAGGTCGTCGAACCCGCGCACGCACCGGGCGCACTCCCGCGCGTGCCGCACGATCCGCTTGCGCCACAACGCACCGGGCCGCCCGTCCCAGCCCGCGAGCACCGCGGCCAGGTCACCGCAACGGGGTCCGGCGAGCACGCGCACGACCACCCGCGCGCCTTCGAGCTGCGCCTTCATCCGCTGCACCCGCACGGCAGCGTGCTGCGGGGTGAGGTCGAGCGCCTCCGCCAGCTCGGCGCGGGTGATCCGGCCGACCTGCTCCATCCACCACAGCGACAGCAGCTCGCGCTCGTCGTCGCCGATCCACCGCGTGGCCGCGACGACCTCCCGGCGCTGACCGGTGAGCCGCAACCGCGTGATGGCGAGGTCGGCGAAGTCCGCGCCCGGGTCGGCGAGGTCGGCCGGTTCCGCGTCGGCCAGCGGCGGCCGGCCGCGGTGGTGGTCGCGGACCTGGTTCATCGCGATGGCCAGCAACCACGACCGGAACGCCTCGGGTCGGCGGAGCCCCGCCAGCCCGTTGAGCGCGCGGAGCATGGTCTCCTGCACCACGTCGTCGGTGTCCGGGTGGCCGGACAGCGCGTGGCCGACCACGTTGTAGACCAGCGGCAGGTAGGCCGCCACCAGCGCGTCCAACGCGCCGGGCTCGCCCCGCTGCGCGGCGGTCACCGCCGCGACGTCCCCTGGTGTGCGCATACCGCTCCCCTCGGCCGAGTCGGGCTTACCCACCGGAGACGATCGGACGGCCACACGATAACGAGAATCAGGCGGCGAGCACGGAAGCCGCCATGCCGATCAACGCGGCGCCGCACAGCCGCTCGAACACCGGCCGGACCCGGGGCCGCGCGAGCAGCGCCGCGAGCCGCCCCGCCAACGGCACCACCACGGCCCAGAAGCACGCGAAGACGCCCACCGCCACCGCCGACAGCAGCGCGGCCTGCGGCAGCGGCGGCGCGGCCGGGTCCATGGCCTGCGGGACGAGGCTGAGGAACAGCAGCATCACCTTGGGGTTGAGCAGGTCGCACAGCACGCCGCGCAGGAACAGCGACCGGCCCGACTTGGCCGCGCCGGCGACCGGTCCGCCCGCCCGCGCCGCCCGCAACGTCGTCACGCCCAGGTACGCCAGGTACAGCGCGCCCACCGCCTTGACCGCCAGCAACGCCGCCGGGGCCGCCGCGACCAGCGCGGACAACCCGGCGGTGGCCAGCGCGGCGTGCACCAGCAGCCCGGTCACCACGCCCGCGGCGGTCACCGCGCCGTACCGCACGCCGCGCACCGCGTTGCCGGTGACCAGCACGAAGTCCGGGCCGGGCACGACGGTGATGACGACCAGGGCGAGCAGGAAGGAGGTCCAGGCGATGTGCACGGCGGCATCCTCGGCCACGAGTTCGGGTGCGTGCCACCGGACGACTACCGTGTTCGGTTGTGAGCGAGACAGCCGAACTGGATTCGGTCGACTGGCTGATCCTGGAGGCGTTGCAGAACGACGCGACGCTGCCCAACCGGAGCCTGGCCGAGCGGGTCGGCATCGCGCCGTCGACGTGCCTGCACCGCGTCCGTCGGCTGCGTGAACTGGGCGTGATCACGGGGTTCCACGCGGTGGTCGACCCCCGCACCACGGGCCTGCCGCTGGAGGCCGTCGTGTCCGTCAACGTCCGCCCGCACACCAGGCCGGTGGTGGCCGCGTTCCGGCGGTTCGTGATGGCGCAGCCGGAGACCCGGTCGTTGTTCCACGTCAGCGGCCAGGCGGACTTCCTCGTGCACATCGCCGTGGCGGACAGCACCCACCTCCAGGCGTTCCTGATGGACAAGATCGCCTCGCGCGCGGAGGTGCGGAACCTGACCAGCTCGGTGGTGCTGGAGCGGGTCGAGACCCGCGCGCTCACACCGCCCGACGACCGGCGCCCCATCCACCGCAGGCGGCGCGTATAGATTGCCGCGCATGGACCCAGACGAGTTCCGCCGGATCGGCCACGAGGTGATCGACTGGATCGCCGACTACCGCTCGCGCGTCGAGGGCCTCCCCGTCAGGTCGCCGGTCGAGCCGGGTTGGGTCCGGTCACAGCTCGCCGGGCTGCCCGAGCGGGGCGAGGGGTTCGACGGCCTGCTCGCCGACCTCGACCGGGTCGTGCTGCCCGGCACCACGCACTGGCAGCATCCGGGGTTCTTCGCCTACTTCCCGGCCAACGCGTCCCTGCCGTCGGTGCTGGGCGACCTGCTCTCGTCGGGCCTGGGCGTGCAGGGCATGCTGTGGTCCACCTCGCCCGCCGCGACCGAGGTCGAGCAGCACCTGATGGACGAGCTGGTCGGGGCGATGGGCCTGCCGTCGTCGTTCGTGGGCGGCGGCGTCATCCAGGACACCGCGTCGTCGGCGGCGCTGGTCGCCACGCTCGCCGCCCTGCATCGCGCGTCGGGCGGCAAGTGGCGGCAGTCCGGGGTGGACGGCGCCGAGACGGTGTACGTGTCCTCGCAGACCCACTCGTCCCTCGAACGGGCCGCGCGCATGGCCGGGCTCGGGGAGCACGCCGTGCGCGCCATCGGGGTGGACTCCCGCCTCGCCCTGCGCGTGGACGAGCTGGCCTCGCACATCCGGGCCGACGTCGAGGCCGGGCGGCGGCCGGTCATGGTGTGCGCGACCGTCGGCACGACCGGCACGGGCGCGGTGGACCCGGTCCGCGAGATCGCCGCGCTGTGCGCCGAGCACGGCATCTGGCTGCACGTGGACGCCGCCTGGGCCGGCCCCGCCGCCCTGTGCCCGGAGTTCCGCGGCCTGTTCGACGGCGTGGAGCTGGCCGACTCGTTCACCGCGAACGCGCACAAGTGGATGCTGACCGCGTTCGACCTGTCCCTGTTCTGGACGGCCCACCCGGACGTGCTGGTGGACGCCCTCACCATCCTCCCGGAGTACCTGCGCAACACGGCGACCGAGTCGGGCGCGGTCACCGACTACCGCGACTGGCAGATCCCCCTGGGCCGCCGCTTCCGGGCGTTGAAGCTGTGGTCGGTGCTGCGCTGGTACGGCCTGGAAGGGGTGCGGGAGCACCTGCGCGGCCACGTGGAGCTGGCCACGCTGCTCGAATCGTGGGTCGAGGCGTCCGACGACTGGGAGCTGGTCGTCCCGCGCTCGCTGTCCCTGGTCACCCTCGCCCACCGCGACGGCGACGCCGCCACCCGCGCCGCGATGGACCGCGTCAACGCCGAGGGCAGCGCCTTCGTCACCCACACCGTCGTGCACGGCCGGTTCGCGATCCGCGTCGCGATCGGCGCGGAAGCCACCCGCGAGCACCACGTCCGAGCGCTGTGGGACGCGCTGAACGCTTAGCGGCTGAGCAGCGCCTCAAGATCGAAGGCGACCGGGAAGGGGCTCGGCACCTCGACCTTCCCGGTACCGCCGGCCACGCGCTCGTAGTAGCCGTCGACCAGCGTGAAGGCGGTGAGCGTCACCGGGTCGTCGATTTCCACGAGCCAGTAGTGCGGGATACCGACCTCGGCGTACTCGATCGGCTTGAGCACGCGGTCCATGCGCTTCGTCCCCGGCGACACGATCTCGATCGCCAGCAGGACGTCGTCGGGATCGACGCGCTTCGGGTACTCCAAGGCGCGCTCGGTCGGGATGACGATCATGTCCGGCGCACGCATCGTGAGCGGGGGGACCGGGTTGATGACGACATCCACCTCGGGCACCGCCACCACCTCGCGGGGTAGCTGGTCATCGAGCCAGGTGCCCAACCGCTTCGCGGCCAGTTGGTGCTTGAGTGCCGGTTTCGGCGACACGAGCAAGGCTCCTTCGACCAGCTCGACGTGGTGCAACTCGTCTTCCGGCAGCGCGTCCCACTCCTCCAGCGTGAGCAAGTGGTCAGGCCAGGGCATTGCGCTCATCGCGACCCACCTCCCGTGACGCGCTCCGTCGTCGCACAACGTAGCCGATCGATTACAGGACCCGGAGCAGGCCCTCCTGCACCACGGTAGCCACCAGTTGCCCGTCGTGGCTGTAGAAGCGGCCCGTCGCGAGGCCGCGCGCCCCCGACGCCGACGGCGACGCGCAGTCGTAGAGGAACCACTCGTCGGCCCGGAACCGGCGGTGGAACCACATCGCGTGGTCCAGGCTCGCGCCGAGCACCTTGTCCGTGCCCCAGTACACGCCGTGCCGGACCAGGACCGAGTCCAGCAACGTCATGTCCGACGCGTAGGCCAGCACGCACACGTGCAGCAGGTCGTCGTCGGGCAGCTTGCCGTCCGCCCTCATCCACACCTGGCTGCGCGCCTCGCCCGGCCCGTCCTCGCGGGCCCGCCACGGCGGCTCGGTCACGTACCGGATGTCGATCGGCCGGGGCAGCCGGGCCATGCCGACCTTCTCCAGGTACCCGGCCGCGGACTCGGCGTAGGTGGGCAGCGAGGTCGGCGGCGGCACGGACGGCATCGGCTCCTGGTGGTCCAAGCCCGGCTCGTCGAGCTGGAACGACGCCGACAGGGTGAAGATCGCCTTGCCGTGCTGGATGGCCACCACGCGACGGGTGGTGAAGGACCGCCCGTCACGCACGCGGTCCACCTCGTACACGATCGGGACGCTCGGGTCACCGCCGCGGATGAAGTACGAGTGCAGCGAGTGCACCCGGCGCTCGGGCGGGACGGTGCGGCCGGCCGCGACCAGGGCCTGACCCGCGACCTGCCCGCCGAACACCCGGACGGGTGATTCGGCGGGCGACACACCGCGGAAGATGTCCTCCTCGATGCGCTCCAGGTCGAGCAGCGCGACGAGGCGGTCGAGCACGGGCTGCCCGTGCGGCACGCCGTCGGGGTCCAGCGGAACGTCCGAGAACTCGGCGGTCGCCGCGGCGCGGGCAGCCTCGGTCACGTCATCTCCTAAGCGTGGTCGTCCTCCCCCAGGCGGTGCACCCGGATGAGGTTCGTGGAGCCGATCGTGCCGGGCGGCGAGCCCGCCACGACCACCACGAGGTCGCCCGGCTGGTACCGGCCGATGTCGATCATCGACATGTCCACCTGGCGGACCATCTCATCGGTCGAGTCCACCTTAGGCACCAGGAACGTCTCGGTGCCCCAGGTGAGAGAAAGCTGACTGCGCACGCTGGGCTCCGGCGTGAAGGCCAGCAGCGGCAGCGGCGTGTGCAGGCGGGCCAGCCGCCGGACGGTGTCACCGGACTGGGTGAACGCGACCAGCGCCTTCGCGTTGAGCCGCTCCCCGATGTCCCGCGCCGCGTACGAGATCACGCCGCGCTTGGTGCGCGGGACGTGGGTCAGCGGCGGGACCACGGTGGACTCGGTCTCCACGGCCTCGATGATGCGGCCCATGGTCTTGACCGACTCGATGGCGTAGCGGCCGACCGACGTCTCGCCGGAGAGCATCAACGCGTCCGCGCCGTCGAGCACGGCGTTGGCGACGTCCGAGGTCTCGGCGCGGGTCGGCCGGGAGTTGGTGATCATCGAGTCGAGCATCTGGGTCGCCACGATGACCGGCTTGGCGTTCTCGCGGGCGATCTGGATGGCCCTCTTCTGCACCAGCGGCACGTGCTCCAGGGGCAACTCGACGCCCAGGTCGCCGCGGGCGACCATGACGCCGTCGAAGGCGAGGACGATCGCCTCGAGGTTGTCCACCGCCTCCGGCTTCTCGATCTTGGCGATGACCGGCTTGCGCCCGTGGCCGACGCGGTCCATCACCTGGTGGACCAGGTCGATGTCCGCGGGCGAGCGCACGAACGACAGGGCGATGAAGTCCACGCCCAGGTTGAGGGCGAACTCCAGGTCCTCGATGTCCTTCTCGGACAGCGCGGGCACGGACACGTCCATGCCGGGCAGCGAGAGGCCCTTGTTGTTGCTGACGGGGCCGCCCTCGGTCACCTCGCAGACCACGTCCGGCCCGTCGACCTCGGTGACCGTGAGGCCCACCTTGCCGTCGTCCACCAGCAGCCGGTCGCCGACCTTGGCGTCCTGCGCGAGCTGCTTGTAGGTCGTGGAGACCCGGTCGTGGGTGCCCTCGACGTCCTCGACGGTCACCCGGACGATGTCACCGGTGCGCCACTCGACGGGCCCGTGGGCGAACCGGCCGAGGCGGATCTTCGGTCCCTGCAGGTCGGCCAGGATGCCCACCGCGCGGCCCGAGGCGTCGGCCGCCGAGCGGACCAGGTCGTAGACCTGCTTGTGATCTGCATGGCTGCCGTGGCTGAAGTTCATCCGGGCCACGTCCATGCCGGCCGCTACCAGCTCGTTGACCTTGTCCTCGGTCGCGGTGGCAGGACCAAGCGTACAGACGATCTTCGCGCGTCGACTCACGTCTCAGCAGCGTAGTCCCTGTCACTGGACCGATCAGGATGTACCGGGGGGTAATCTCCGCGAAACAGGCAGAATCTGCCCGGTGGGAGTCAGAATCCTTCCGTTCGTGGTCGCGGCGTTGCTGAGCGTCATCGTCCTGTTCACCCCCGCGTCAGGTGTCCCCTCCGCCCCACCGGGCACCGACAAGGTGGTGCACTTCCTGCTGTTCGCCCTGCTCACAGCCACCGGCCACTACGCCGGACTGCCGCTCAACCGCCTCGCCGCGGGCCTGGCCGGTTACGCCGCGGTCTCGGAAGTGTTGCAGTGGCTCATCACCGCCCTGGGCCGCAGCGGCGACCTCCTCGACGCCCTGGTCGACCTCGCCGGCATCGCCCTCGCCTACCTCATCGCCCGCAGGACCACCCGCCGACCAACCACCCGACCCCAGCACCCCGACCACTGAGCCGAGCCGCCACCGGCTGCCACCACCAGTGCTCGGGACACTTCCCGACACGAGGGTTCCGTGTCATCCCGCCGACCTGGCGCAGCCCTACCGCGCGTGTCAAGGGGGCACTCCCGGCCCTACCCGCACCTGACGCTGGAACCGCCCCCTTGACACGTGCGGTAGCCCTCGTGGAGGTCGGCGGGATGACACGAAACCCGACCCACGCCGGTACAGGGGCTTGACCACAAAACCCCGTCATCCTGCTGATCTGCCCGTCCGGCGAGGACTCTTTCAATCTCTTGATCTTCTGACCTTCGACCCTCAACCCCACCTCACCGGAACCCGACCTCGCTCAACCCCACGTGATCCGCGCACCAGTCCACGAGCGGCGTCACCTCGCGCCACCCCTTCCGCACCCGCTCCAAGCACCCGGGCTCGTGCAGCACGTCGTCCGGCGGCCACACCTTCGCCACGTACACCCGCTTGTGCTTGAGCAACTCGATCCGCGGGTGCTCCGGATCAACCCCCCGCGGCGCGCGCTTCAGCTTGTCGCCCCGCAACTCCCAGCCGCCCTTGACGAGCTTCGCGAGCACCTTCTCCAACGCCCGCCCGCGCACCTCGTCCGCCACCGACTCCCGGTACCGTGCGAGCTGGTCGGACGCCATCGCGAACGACCCGCCGGCCACGAACAGACCTTCGGTCCCGATCTGCACGTAGTGCGCGCCACCGCCCCGACCGAGTTCCACCACACCGCCGCAGTGGTTCTTGTACGGCGTCTTGTCCTTGCTGAACCGCACGTCGCGATAGGGCCGGAAGACCTTCCCCCGCCCGAACTCCGGCTCCAGCGCGGCGAGCAGGGCCTCCATCGGCGCGCGGACGTCCCGCTGGTAGACGTGCTTGTGGTCGTCCCAGTACGCCTTCGAGTTGTCGGCGACGAGCCCGTCGTAGAAGTCGATGGCGTGCTCGCCGAAGCCGCTGAATTCCACGACGCCCAGCTTACTTTCGCGCCCTCACCCCCACCTCCACGCGATCCCACCTCAACCCGCGCCCACGTCAACCCGTTCCCCCGCCTCCACCCGATCGCCGACTCCCCCTGTTCCGCACCCACCTCCCTGCGTTCGTCCATTCGTGGCACATTGGAACGCCCTATCGCAACGCATCACCGCGCCGTCACGTTCTGTGCATAATCGGCCGGGTGGGTAGGAAATCGGCGCTGGCCGGGTGGCTGCGCGAGCTGGACGCGGAGGACATCCGGGACATCCTGGCGCTGCGCAAGGACGCCGCCGACCGCCGCCCCCACTCCCTGCGGGCGTTGGCGGACGAGCTGACCACGACGGCCTCGCTGCGGGCCGCGGTCGACGGCCTCGACCAGGCGTGCCGGGACGTGCTGGACACCGTGGTGCGGCTCGGCGACGAGGCCCGGGTGGACGTCCTCGCGGAACGGTTGCGGTGCCACGGGAAGGCGTCGCGGGCCGAGCTGAAGCGGACCCTGGGGCGGTTGCGGGCCACCGCGCTGGTGTGGCCGGCGAACGGGCGGCTGGTCAGCTCGCCGGGCCTGCGGCCGCTGGAGGAGGAGCCGCCGCGCCGCATCACGCCCGCGCCCCGCGCGCCGCGCCGGGTGCCGCAGCACCGGGGTTTCGCCGACCGGGCCGCGACCACGGCCGCGACGTCCACTGTGGACGGCGTGACCCGCCTGGTGGACCTGTGCGACGTGGAACAGGTGGCGTGCCGCACCGGCGTCGGGCTGCGCGAGCTGCGGCGGCTGGCGGGCGTGCTGCGGGCCGACGAGGCGCGGGCGCGGTTGTGGGTCGGGTTGGCGGTGGAGGCGCGCCTGCTCGCCGTGGACGACGGCAGGCTGGTGCCGACCACCCGGGCGGACGCGTGGCGCGCCTCGGCCCCCGCGGACCGGCTGACGGACCTGGCGCGCGCGTGGCCGCGCATGACGTGGGCGCCGGGGAAGCTGCGGCCCGCACCGGCCGAACCGTCCTCGTCGGACGGGGGCGAGCGGACCAGGCGCGGCCTGCTGGAGCGGTACGCGCTGCTGGGCGAGGACGAGGCGTACGAGCACCGGCACGAGGTCGTGGCGGACCTGGCGTGGACGCGGCCCGCCGCGCACGGTCGGGCGGACACCGAGGCGGCGTTGGCGGAGGCCGAGTCCGTGGGGCTGGTGGCGCTGGGCTCGGCGACCGCCCTGGGGCGCGCGGTGCGGGACGGCCGGGTGGCGGAGGTGGCGTGCCGGTTCGTGCCGCCCGCCGCGACGACGGCCCACCTGCGGCCGGACCTGACCGCCGCGGTGGCCGGGTTGCCGTCGCGCGAGCTGAGCGAGGTGCTGGACCTGGTCGCCGACGGCACGGCGGGCGGGTGGCGGTTCACCGGGGCGAGCGTGCGGCGGGCGTTGGACGCGGGGCACGAGCCGGACGCGGTGCTGGCGCGGTTGGCGGAGGTGGCCGAGCACGGCGTGCCGGCGACGTTGGAGCACCTGGTGCGGGAGGTGGCCCGGCAGCACGGGCGGATCACCGTGACCGCGGTGGCGTGCTGCGTGCGGGCCGAGGACCCGGTGCTGCTGAACGAGATCGCCGCGCACCGGTCGCTGGCGCAACTGTCGTTGCAGCCGCTGGGTCCGACCGTGCTGGCGTCGGCGAAGCCGGCCGAGGAGACGCTGGCGCTGCTGCGGGCCGCGGGCTACGCGCCGACCACGTCGGCGGCGGACGGCTCGTCCGTGCTGGAACGCGTCCCGCGCCGCCGGGTGGAGCCGCCCCCGCCGCGGGGCGCGACCGGCGGCCGGCCGCTGCCGTTGAGCGAGCACGAGCTGGGCCGGCTCGCGACGGCGCTGGTGGAGCGGGAACGGCCGCGGCCGAAGTTCGTGCTGCCGCCGGCCTCGTCGCAACGGGTGGGCGCGGCGCGGCTGCTGCGGGACCAGTCGCTGGTGCTGCGCGACTCGGAGGTCGTGCTGCTGGCCGACGCGCTGGTCAGCCGGACGTCGGTGGAGATCGCCGTGGCGAACGGCCCGCGCAGCACCGTGCGGCACGTGATCACCCCGGTGGACCACGCCGCGGGCAACCTGAAGGCGAACTGCGCCCCGCGCGGCGAGCACCGCGAGTTCCCGGTCAGCCGCATCCGCTCCGTCCGCGCGGTGACCGGGGTCTGACCCCCACGACCGGCCCGACCGAAAAGGCCGCCCCGACGTCGTTGTCGGGGCGGCCGGGCATCCAGCGAACAGCGGTCCTCAGGGGGCGGTCACACCACCGCGAGCGGCAGCATGGTGGGGATCACCGGGGACGGCAGGTCGGACGAGCCGGTGAGGTACCGGTCCACCGCGTTGGCCACCGACCGGCCCTCCGCGATCGCCCACACGACCAGCGACGCACCCCGGTGCGCGTCACCGCAGACGAACACGCCGGGCGCCTGCGTCTGCCAGTCCGAGCCGCACGAGATGGTGCCGCGCGGGGTGAGCCGGAGCCCGAGCCCGTCCAGCAGCGGCATGTGCTCGACGCCCTCGAAGCCGATGGCCAGCAGCACCAGGTCCGCCGGCAGCACCTCGACCTCCTCCGACGTCGGCACGACCTGCCGCCGCCCGGAGGCGTCCTTCTCCACCCGCACCTTGCGCAGCTGGATCTGCCGCACGTGCCCGGACTCGTCGCCGAGGAACTTCTCCACCGCGACCGCGAACTTCCGCTCGCCCGCCTCCTCGTGCGCGGGGTAGGTGCGCAGGATCCACGGCCACACCGGCCACGGCGACCGCTCGTCGTCCCGGGTGGACGGCGGCATCGGGTACTGGTCGAGCTGCAGCACGGACGCCGCGCCCTGCCGCGAGGCGGTGCCGTAGCAGTCCGCGCCGGTGTCGCCGCCGCCGATGATCACGACGTGCTTGCCGGCCGCGTCGATCGCGGGCGGGCCGTCGCCCTCGCACGCCCGGTTCGCCGGCACCAGGTGCTCCATGGCGAGGTGGATGCCCCGCAGGTCGCGGCCGGGCGTCGTGGTGTCGTCGCGACCGCGCAGCGCGCCCACCGCGAGCACCACCGCGTCGAACCGCGAGCGCAGGTCCTCCACCGTCAGGTCCACGCCGACCTCGCAGCCGGTGACGAACTTCGTGCCCTCCTTGCGGAGCTGCGCGAGCCGCCGGTCGAGGACCTTCTTCTCCATCTTGAACTCGGGGATGCCGTAGCGGAGCAGCCCGCCGAGCCGGTCGTCCCGCTCGAACACGGTCACCTCGTGCCCGGCGCGGGTGAGCTGCTGGGCCGCCGCCAGCCCGGCCGGGCCGGAGCCGACGACCGCCACCTTGCGGCCCGACGACACCTGGGCCTGCGTGGGCGTCACGAGCCCCTGCTCCCAGGACACGTCGGCGATGGCCTGCTCGACCCGCTTGATCGCGACCGGGCCGCCCGCGTCGTGGCTGATCGACAGCACGCACGCGGCCTCGCACGGCGCGGGGCACAGCCGGCCGGTGAACTCGGGGAAGTTGTTCGTCGCGTGCAGCCGGTCCGACGCGGTCTCCCAGTCGCCCCGGCGCACCAGGTCGTTCCACTCGGGGATCAGGTTGCCCAGCGGGCACCCGGCCGACCCGGAGTGGCAGAACGGGATGCCGCAGTCCATGCACCGCGTGGCCTGCGTGCGCACCTCCGCCTCCCGCTGCTCGGCGGGGACGTCGAGGTACACCTCGTTCCAGTCGTTGAGCCGCTCGGCCGCGGGCCGCTTCTTCGCGTCGGCGCGCGAGTGCTTGAGGAAACCGTACGGGTCAGCCACGGGAAGCCTCCATGATCGCCTGGTCGACGTCCCTGCCCTCCGCGCGGGCGAGCCTCATCGCTTCGAGCACGCGCTGGTAGTCGCCGGGCATGACCTTGGTGAACGACGCGGAACGCCGGGGCCAGTCGCCGAGCAGCGACGCGGCCACCGCCGAACCGGTGAGCTGGTGGTGGCGCTCGACGACCTCGCGCAGCCAGCGCAGGTCGTCCGCGCCGGGCCGCTGGAGCTCGACCATGGCGGTGTTGACCGCCGCCGGGTCGAGGTCGAGCACGTACGCGATGCCGCCGGACATGCCCGCGGCGAGGTTGCGGCCGGTCGGCCCGAGCACCACGGCCCGGCCGCCGGTCATGTACTCGAACGCGTGGTCGCCGACGCCCTCGGCCACGGCCAGCGCGCCCGAGTTGCGCACGCAGAACCGCTCGCCGACCCGCCCGCGCAGGAAGATCTCGCCGGACGTGGCGCCGTAGCCGATCACGTTGCCCGCGATGACCTGCCGCTCGGCCGCGAACGGCGCGTCGGGGTGCGGGCGGACGATGATCCGGCCGCCGGACAGGCCCTTGCCGACGTAGTCGTTGGCGTCGCCGATCATCTCCAGCGTGATGCCGCGCGGGATGAACGCGCCCAGCGACTGGCCGGCCGAGCCGGTGAACGTCACGTGGATCGTGTCGTCGGGCAGGCCGTCGCCGCCGAACCGCCGCGTGACCTCCGCGCCGAGCAGCGTGCCGACGGTGCGGTTGACGTTGCGCAGCGGCAGTTCCAGCCGCACCGGGCGGGCGTCGTTGAGCGCCGCGTCGGCGAGCTGGAGCAGCGTGCGGTCCAGCGCCTGCGCCAGGCCGTGGTCCTGCTCGCGGACCTTGCGCCTGGCCGTGCGGTACGGCGTCTCGGGCACCTCGAACACCGGGGTCAGGTCGAGCCCGGCCGCCTTCCAGTGCTCGATCGCCTCGTCGGTCTTGAGCAGCTCGGCGTGGCCGACGGCCTCGTCGATGGTGCGGAAGCCCAGCGACGCCAGCAGCTCCCGCACCTCCTGCGCCACGAAGTGGAAGAAGTTCACCACGTGGTCGACCTGGCCGGTGAAGCGCTTGCGCAGCTCCGGGTTCTGGGTGGCGATGCCGACCGGGCAGGTGTCCAGGTGGCAGACGCGCATCATGATGCAGCCCTGGACGATCAGCGGCGCGGTCGCGAAGCCGAACTCCTCCGCGCCCAGCAGCGCGGCCACCACCACGTCCCGGCCGGTGCGCATCGCGCCGTCGACCTGCACGGTGATGCGGTCCCGCAAACCGTTGAGCAGCAACGTCTGCTGGGTCTCGGCGAGGCCGACCTCCCACGGCGTGCCCGCGTGCTTGAGCGAGTTGAGCGGCGACGCGCCGGTGCCGCCGTCGTGGCCGGAGATCAGCACCACGTCCGCGTGCGCCTTCGCCACGCCCGCCGCGACCGTGCCGACGCCGACCTCGCTGACCAGCTTCACGTGCACGCGGGCCTGCTCGTTGGCGTTCTTCAGGTCGTGGATGCCCCAGCGCGTACCGCACGGTCGCGCCGCCCCCGCCGCGCGGTCGCAGAGCCAGCGCGCGCGGCGTGCCCACGGACACGATCG
>NZ_JBSGBG010000052.1:0-65597 GCF_053601135.1 Actinosynnema sp. NPDC004786
ACGCCTGGCCGAACTCCCCACCGTCATCCGCATCGTCACCAACCTCGAGCACTACCGCCAAGGCTGGTGACCTTCTGAATAACGCTCCTACGTTCGGAACGCGTGTGTCCTACGTTCGAGACGCGTGAGTCGTACGTTGGGGACGCGTGAGTCGTACGGTCGGGGACCCCGAATTCAACGTTCGGGGTGGCCGGGTGGGTAGCCTGCGGAGCCATGTCCGACTGCCTGTTCTGCCGCATCGTCGCCCGCGAGATCCCGGCGACCGTGGTGCACGAGACCGACACCACGCTGGCGTTCCGCGACATCGCCCCCCAGGCCCCGACGCACGTCGTGGTCGTGCCCAAGGTCCACGCGCCGGACGCCGTGGCCCTGGCCGCCACCGAGCCCGGCGTGCTGGACGACCTCTTCCTGGCCGCGGGCGAGGTGGCCAAGGCCGAAGGCGTCGCCGACACCGGCTACCGGCTGCTGTTCAACACCGGCGACCACGCCGGCCAGACCGTCTTCCACGCCCACCTGCACGTCCTCGGCGGACGACGGCTCGGCCCGCTCGCCTAACCCAGGGCCTGCATCACCGGCGCGAACAGCCGCGCGCGGTCACCGCCGAACTCCCCGCGCACCATCAGGTCGACGGTGAACCGCGCCGGCACGCCGTGCCGCGCCAACCACGCGCCCAGCCACGGGTCCCGCACGTCCACCCGCACGACACCCGACGCCAGGTCCGCGACCAGATCCGCCGCGCGCGCCGCCGACGACGCCACCACCGGACCCACCATCGTCACGTCCCCGTTGCGCCACGCCGCCGCGAACCCGTCGTCGGCCACCCGCACCCGCTCGGCGAACCCGAACAGCTCCTCCCACATCCCCGACCGGTCGGCGCCGAACACCTCGGCGTCGACCGCCACCACCCGCGCCCGGTCCGCCTCCGCCAACGGCCGCGACGTGCCCGGGGCGGCGCCGCGGAACTCCCCGACGTGCGCGGTCACCCGGCCCACCGAGCGGAACCCGAGCTTCTCGTAGAGCGGCTTGCCGAACGACGTCGCGTGCAGCGACACCACCGGCGTGCCCGCGAACTCCAGCGCGTGCCCGACCAACCGCCGCCCCCACCCGCGCCCGCCGTGGGCGGACGCCACCAGCACCATGCTGACCGCCGCGTGCGCATCACCGAACCGGGTGACGATCGTGGTGCCGATCAACTCGTCGCCCTCGAACAGCCCGAACCCGGTGCCCACCCGCAGCAGGAACGCCCACTTCGCCGGCTCCTCCGGCCACCCCCGGTCCGACGCCAGCCGGACGCAGGCGGGCAGGTCGTCGGGGGTGAGCACGCGCATCGTCGCCACGACTCCGAGTACACCGGCCGTGTCCAACCCGTTTTCTACTCCGGTGCGGAGTGTCGGTGGGGACGGCTAGCATCGGGACCAGCAGTCGAACTCACCCGAGCACGGCGCGAACGCGCAGGAAGAGGGCCCGAGGCCACGTGGCCGGTACCGCTGACAACACGCCGCAGACCACCCCGGCCGCGGCCGACGCCCAATCGAAGTTCGCCGTGCCCGACGGCGCGGTGCTCGCCCTGCTCGGGTCGCGCGACGAGAACCTCCGGCTCGCCGAGGAACTGCTGGTCGCCGACGTGCACGTGCGCGGCAACGAGATCACGCTCTCCGGCGCGCCCGCCGACGTGGCGTTCGCCGAACGCGTGTTCTCCGAGCTGGTCACGCTGGCCAGCCGGGGTCAGCAGGTGGGCCCCGACACGGTCCGCCGCACGGTCGCGATGTTGTCCGCGGGCACCGCCGAGTCGCCCGCCGAGGTGCTGAGCCTCGACATCATCTCGCGCCGCGGTCGGACCATCCGGCCGAAGACGTTGAACCAGAAGCACTACGTGGACGCGATCGACCAGAACACGGTGGTGTTCGGCATCGGTCCGGCGGGCACGGGCAAGACGTACCTGGCCATGGCGAAGGCCGTGCAGGCGCTCCAGGCCAAGCAGGTCAACCGCATCATCCTGACCAGGCCGGCGGTCGAGGCGGGCGAGCGGCTGGGCTACCTGCCGGGCACGCTGTACGAGAAGATCGACCCGTACCTGCGCCCCCTGTACGACGCCCTGCACGACATGGTGGACCCCGAGTCCATCCCGCGCCTGACCCAGGCGGGCACGATCGAGGTCGCCCCACTGGCCTACATGCGTGGCCGTGCCCAACCGGTGTTCACCAACGTGCTGACCCCGGACGGCTTCCGGCCGATCGGCAGCGTGCGGGTCGGCGACCTGGTGATCGGCTCGAACGGCGAGCCGACCCCGGTCCTCGGGGTCTACCCGCAGGGTGTCAAGGACATCTACCGGGTCAGTGCCCAGGACGGGGCGTCGACGTTGGCCTGCGGTGATCACCTCTGGACCGTGCGCACCAGGTCCGACCGGCGTCGCAACAAGCCGTGGAGGGTCCTGCGGACCGAGGACATGATCGGCAACCTCCGGGCCGCGCACGCCCGGCGGTACGAGCTGCCGCTGCTCAGTGCCCCGACCCGGCACCCGGAGCGGCCGGTCCCGATGGACCCCTACGCCCTCGGGCTGCTGCTCGGCGACGGGTGCCTGACGGGTTCGACCACGCCGTCCTTCGCGACCGACGACCCCGAGTTGGCGGTGGCGCTCCAGGGCGCGCTCACCGGGGTGGCGGTGAACTGGAAGAACCGGGTGAACCACACCCTCAACCGGGTCAAGTCGCCGGGTGACGTCGTGACGCTCGAGAACCCGGTGACCGGGGCGTTGCGGGCGCTCGACCTGCTCGGCACGAGGTCGCACACGAAGTTCATCCCCGACGTCTACCTCGAGAACACGCCCGAGATCCGGCTCGCGGTGCTGCAGGGCTTGTTGGACGCCGACGGCGGTCCGGTGACGCAGGCCGGCCGCACCTGCCGCATCCAGTACACGACCACGTCCGACGTGCTCAGGGACAACGTGATCCGCCTGGTCCGGTCGCTCGGCGGTGTCGCCTACACGCGGACCCGGGTGGCCGAGGGCCGCAAGGGGGGCCACGTGGACGGGCGCACGGTGGCCTACCGCCACGACGCCCACATCGTGGACATCCGGCTCCCGGAGGGCGTCGAACCCTTCCGGCTGGCCCGTAAGCGGGACAAGTACCACGCGTCCGGCGGTGGTGGCAGGCCGATGCGGTTCATCGACCGCATCGAACCCGCGGGCCGGACCGAGGCGGTGTGCATCCAGGTGGCCGCGGCGGACTCGCTGTACGTGACCGAGGACTACCTGCTGACGCACAACACGCTGAACGACGCGTTCATCATCCTGGACGAGGCGCAGAACACGACGCCCGAACAGATGAAGATGTTCCTCACCCGGCTGGGGTTCGGGTCGAAGATCGTGGTGACCGGCGACATCACCCAGGTCGACCTGCCCGGCGGGCAGCGCAGCGGCCTGAAGGTGGTCAAGGACATCCTCGAAGGCGTGGAGGACGTCCACTTCTCCGTCCTGACCAGCAACGACGTGGTCCGGCACCGGTTGGTGGCGGACATCGTGGACGCCTACGAGAAGTGGCAGGTCGAGCAGGACGAGGGCGAGGCGGCCGACCAGCGCAGGCACCACGCCGGACCCGGTGCGCGGTCGCACGGGCAGCGCCGGGGACGATAGGCGCCGTGAGCATCGAGATCGCGAACGAGTCGGGCGTGACCGTGGACGAGCCGTCCATCGTCGCCGCCGCCCGGTTCGCCCTGGACCGGATGGGCGTCAGCCCGTTGGCCGAGCTGTCCGTCCTGCTCGTGGAGCTGGACGTGATGGCGGACCTGCACCAGCGCTGGATGGACCTGCCCGGTCCGACCGACGTGATGGCGTTCCCCATGGACGAGCTGGACTCGGCGCGCCGCCCCGACGCGGCGGGCCTCGGCCCGGCGCTGCTCGGCGACATCGTGCTGTGCCCGGACTTCGCCAAGGACCAGGCGAAGAAGGCGGGTCACAGCCTGCTGGACGAGCTGCACCTGCTGACCGTGCACGGCGTGCTGCACCTGCTCGGGTACGACCACGCCGAACCCGCCGAGGAGCGGGAGATGTTCACGTTGCAGAACCGCATCCTCGGTGACTTCCGCACCGCGGCGGCCGAGGCGGAGCGCAAGTCGGCGCAGCGCGAGGCCGACTCGAAGCTCCTCGGGGCCGTCGGCCTGGAGGATGCGGACCGGCCCGAGCCGACGGCCTGAGGCGGTCGGGGTGATAGGCGGTACCGCCGGCTTGTTGGTGTTGGCCGTGGTCCTGGTGTTGGCGGCGGGCGCGTTCGCGGGCGCGGACGCGGCGTTGGGCACGGTGTCGCGGGCCCGGGTCGAGGCGTTGCAGCGGCAGGGCCGGGCGGGCGCGGGGCAGCTGATCGCGCTGCTGGCGGACCGGCCGCGGCACGTGAACCTGCTGCTGTTGCTGCGCCTGGGCTGCGAGCTGGCGGCGACGGTGCTGGTCACGGTGGTGTGCCTGGGTCGCATCGACACCGGGTGGGTGGCGATGCTGGTCGCCGGGCTGAGCATGCTCGTGGTGTCGTACGTGCTGGTCGGCGTGGGTCCGCGGACGATCGGCCGGCAGCACCCGTACGCGGTGAGCCTGGTCGCGGCGGCCCCGATCCGGGTGCTCGGCCGCGTGCTGGGGCCGTTGAGCAGGCTGCTGATCCTGGTCGGCAACGCGATCACGCCGGGCCGGGGTTTCCGCGAGGGCCCGTTCTCGTCCGAGGTGGAGCTGCGCGAGCTGGTCGACATGGCGCAGGAGCGCGGCGTCGTGGACGAGGGCGAGCGGGAGATGATCCACTCGGTCTTCGAGCTGGGCGACACGATCGCGCGCGAGGTGATGGTGCCGCGCACCGAGATCGTGTGGATCGAGCAGACGAAGTCGATCCGCCAGGCGTTGGCGCTGTCGCTGCGCACCGGGTACACCCGGGTGCCGGTGATCGGCGAGAGCGTGGACGACATCGTCGGCGTGGTGAACCTCAAGGACCTGGTGCGGCTGACGCTGGCCGAGGAGCCGAACGGCACGTCGGTGGCGGACGTGATGAAGCCCGCGTCGTTCATCCCGGACTCGAAGCCGATCGCGGACCTGCTGCGGGAGATGCAGTTGTCGCGCAACCACCTGGCGGTGGTGGTGGACGAGTACGGCGGCACGGCGGGCCTGCTCACGATCGAGGACATCCTGGAGGAGATCGTCGGCGAGATCACCGACGAGTCCGACACCGACGACCGGCCGCCGGTGGAGCACCTGGACGACGGCTCGGTGCGGGTCAGCGCCCGGCTGCCGGTGGACGACCTGGACGCGTTGTTCGGCACGGAGCTGGACGACCACGAGGTCGAGACGGTCGGCGGGCTGCTGGCGCAGCGGCTGGGCCGCGTGCCGCTGCCGGGCACGGAGGCCGAGATCGCGGGCCTGCGGATGCGGGCCGAGGGCGGCAAGGACGAACGCGGGCGGATGCGCATCACGACGGTGCTGGTGCGCCCGGTGAACAACGGCCACGACAGCGAGGGGACCACCGGTGAGTGACCTCGACCCCGAGGACCAGAAGATCATCACGCTGGCGCGGTCGGCGCGGGCGCGCACGGGCGCGGCCGAGGGCGCGGCGGTCCGGGACACCGACGGTCGGACCTACACCGCGACCACGGTCGCCCTGCCGTCGCTGAGCCTGACCGCCCTGCAGGCGGCCGTGGCGGCGGCGGTGTCCAGCGGCGCGGAGGGCCTGGAGGCGGCGGCCGTGGTCACGGCGTCCTCGGAGGTCGACGCGGCGTCCGTGGCGGCCGTGCGGGACCTGACGGCCGGCGCGCCCGTGCTGCGCGCCGACGCGTCGGGTGCGGTGCAGGAGACCGTGTGACGGGTTACAGCAGCACGCCGGCCCGGCCGAGGTCGTGGTTGAAGTACGCGGAGAGGGTCGACGCGGACGCCCGGTAGACGATCGGCTGGGAGGCCGGGTCGAGCACCAGGTAGTCGCCGTCGTAGGCGGCGACGGTGAGGAAGTGCGGCACGTTGCGGCCCGACCAGGGCAGGCTCACCATGTTGCCCGCCATGATCGCCGGGCGGCCGTTGCGGACGTGGGCGAGCACGCGGTTGAGGTCGTTGAAGACCACGGTCGCGCTCACGCCGTTGCGGGCCAGCGCGCGGTGGACGTCGGACTCGTTCGTGCCGAACCGGTTCGGGTCGTTCCAGGTGGGGTCGTAGCCCATGTCCGAGCGGGCGCGGTTGATCGCGTCGACCGGGCGGCTCGCGTTCCACGACCTCGGCGTCACGCCTGCGGCGAGCAGGGCGGACACCACGCTGGCCGGGCCGCAGTCCTCGCCCTGGTTGGGCTGGCCGTGGAACTGCGACACGGGCACCAGCCGCCCGGTGGAGGTGCCGCAGTCGGGCACGCCGGGGATGCGGTAGTCGTAGCCGGTGGCCAGGTAGGCGTCGGCGAGGTAGCCGCGCAGCGCGGGCACGTAGTCCCACAGGTCGCTGGTGAACCCGCGCGTGTTGGTGACGGACTGGCCGCGCACCTGGCACGAGATGTCCACCCGCTGCCCGTCCCAGACCAGGCCGAGGGATGAACTGGCGGACGTGGGCGCGGACCGGATGTTGAGGCCGTCGCCGTCGGTGTTGCCGACCGTGGCGGACGCCGCGGACGCCACCCGCGCGCCCCCGACCAGGGCGGACGCCACCAACACGGGTAAGAGCAGCGAGCGGAGCAATCGGGTCACGGGTGCCTCCTCGTCGTCACCGGCCAATCACCGTCGGTGAGAGCCGCCCGTGCCGCCGGGGGTTCCACGTCGCACGGGCGCACTTCGTGGTCGCGCACCAGGCCGGCGATCATGACCGACAGAATCGAGTCCTCCGTCCACCGGTGAGCGAGACGACCGGGGCAAGGCGCGGCTGCTCTCCCCTACCGGGCCGTCCTGGCCCGGGACGGGTGGCGTGCGGTCCGGACAACACCGGGAGAGGGCTGACGCGGCGCGGTCGGCGGGGCCGGGGACAATGGGCGGATGGATGGTTACCGCTCCGGGTTCGCGTGCTTCGTCGGCCGCCCCAACGCAGGCAAGTCGACGCTGACCAACGCGCTCGTCGGGACCAAGGTCGCGATCACGTCGAGCAAGCCGCAGACCACCCGTCACACCATCCGGGGCATCGTGCACCGCGAGGACGGCCAGCTCGTCCTCGTGGACACCCCCGGCCTGCACCGCCCGCGCACGCTGCTCGGCCAGCGCCTCAACGACCTGGTGCGGGAGACGTGGTCCGAGGTGGACGTGGTCGGCTTCTGCGTGCCCGCGGACCAGAAGGTCGGCCCCGGCGACCGGTTCATCGCCGCGGAGCTGGAGAAGATCGCGAAGCGCACGCCGGTGGTCGGCATCGTCACCAAGACCGACCTGGTGGGCCAGCAGCAGGTCGCCGAGCAGCTGCTCGCGTTGCAGCAGGTGATGGACTTCGCCGACTTCATCCCGGTGTCCGCGGTGGACGGCTACCAGGTCGACACCCTCGCCGACCTGCTGCTGGGCAAGCTCCCCGAGGGCCCGCCGCTGTACCCGGACGGCGAGCTGACCGACGAGCCGGAGCTGACCCTGGTGGCCGAGCTGATCCGGGAGGCCGCGCTGGAGGGCGTGCGCGACGAGCTGCCGCACTCGATCGCCGTCGTGGTCGAGGAGATGCTGCCCCGCGAGGGCCGCGACGACCTGGTGGACATCCACGCGAACGTGTTCGTCGAGCGGCCGAGCCAGAAGGCGATCATCCTGGGCCACCGCGGCGAACGCCTCAAGCAGGTCGGCATCACCTCCCGCAGGCACATCGAGAAGCTGCTGGGCACGCGGGTCTACCTCGACCTGCACATCAAGATCGCCAAGGACTGGCAGCGCGACCCGAAGCAGTTGCGCAGACTGGGGTTCTAGGTGGCGAACCTCTACCGGGACACCGGGGTGGTCCTGCGGGTGCAGAAGCTGGGCGAGGCGGACCGGATCATCACTCTGCTCACCCAGCGGCACGGCAAGGTGCGCGCGGTGGCCAAGGGCGTGCGCCGCACGTCGTCCCGGTTCGGCGCGCGGCTGGAGCCGTTCGGGCACGTGGACGTGCAGTTCTACCCGGGCCGGTCGCTGGACGTGATCACCCAGGTGGAGACGCTGGACGCGTTCGGCGTGGTGCTGGTGGACGACTACCAGCGCTACACGGCGGGGTGCGCGGTGCTGGAGACCGCCGACCGGCTCACGCCCGAGGAAGGCGACCCGGTGCTGCGGCTGTACCTGCTGGTCACGGGCGCGTTGCGGGCGTTGGCCGCGCAGGAGCGGGACGCCTCGCTCATCCTCGACGCGTTCCTGATGCGGGCCATGGCGTTCGCGGGCTGGGCGCCGGCCGTGGACGAGTGCGCCCGCTGCGGCGACCCCGGCCCGCACCGGGCGTTCAACGTGCACGCGGGCGGCATGGTGTGCCCGCGGTGCCGGCCGCCGGGCAGCGCCACGCCGTCCAGCGACACCCTGAGCCTGCTCGCGGCGCTGCTGCACGGCCGGTGGGACGTGGTGGACGGCATCCCCGCGGTCGCCCGCCGGGACGCGAGCGGCCTGGTCGCCGCCCACCTGCAGTGGCACCTGGAGCGGCAGTTGCGGTCGCTGCCGCTGGTCGAGCGCAAGGCGCAGCCCGCCGACGGATAGAGTCGCCTGCCGCACCGAACACACCCCTGAGAGGACAGCCATGCTCCGCCGACGGCGGGTTGAGCGCGTCCAGCGCGTTCCCCGACCCCCGGAACCGCACCCGTCCGGCGCCACGCCCCCGGTGCTGCCCGCCGACCTCGTGCCGAAGCACATCGCGATCGTGATGGACGGCAACGGCCGGTGGGCCAACCAGCGGGGCCTGTCGCGCATCGAGGGGCACAAGCGCGGCGAGGCCGTCGTGGTCGAGGCGGCCAAGGGCGCGATCGAGATGGGCGTGAAGTGGCTGTCGCTGTACGCGTTCTCCACCGAGAACTGGCGGCGCAGCCCCGAGGAGGTCCGCTTCCTCATGGGCTTCAGCCGTGACGTGATCCACCACCGCACCGACGAGCTGGACGAGCTCGGCGTGCGGGTGCGGTGGGCGGGCCGCAGGCCGAGGCTGTGGCGCAGCGTCATCAAGGAGCTGGAGGTCGCCGAGGAGCGCACGAAGGACAACGACGTGCTGAACCTGGCGATGTGCATCAACTACGGCGGGCGGGCCGAGGTCGGCGACGCGGCGCGGGAGATCGCCCGGCTGGTCGCGGCGGGCAAGCTGAACCCGGAGAAGGTGGACGAGCGCACCGTCGCCAAGTACATGTACCAGCCCGAGATGCCGGACGTGGACCTGTTCATCCGGCCGTCCGGGGAGCAGCGCACGTCGAACTTCCTGCTGTGGCAGTCGGCGTACGCGGAGCTGGTGTTCCAGGACATCCTGTGGCCGGATTTCGACCGGCTGCACCTGTGGCGCGCGTGCGAGGCGTACGCCATGCGCGACCGGCGCTTCGGCGGCGCCGTCGACAAGCCCGA
This sequence comes from Actinosynnema sp. NPDC004786, assembly GCF_053601135.1. Lineage (NCBI taxonomy): Bacteria > Bacillati > Actinomycetota > Actinomycetes > Pseudonocardiales > Pseudonocardiaceae > Actinosynnema > Actinosynnema sp. NPDC004786. Next base: position 9,463 of record NZ_JBSGBG010000052.1, read on the forward strand.
CGTGGAGGATCCGGAGTGACCGACCAGGACGCCAAGGTGACCGCGGAGCTGCTGACCGCGGCCCGCGAGGCGTTGGAGATGTTCCACGAGGTGCACGTCGACGACGACGGCGCGCTGAGCTTCCGGCACGCGGACGTGCCGTGCGCGGTGCAGGCGATGCGGCTGGCCGAGGGGCTGACCGTGCTCAGCCTGACCTGCGTGGTGGCGTGGGACCTGCCCGACGACCGGAACCTCGCCGTGTCCGCCGCGGAACGCGCCGGTCAGGGCCTGTTCGGCACGCTCGGCGTGGTGCACACCGAGCGCGGGATGGACGTGACGTTGCGCTACGCGTTCCCGGCCGAGGGGCTCAAGCCGGAACCGCTGAGCACGCTGCTGATGTTGGTCGTGTCCACCGCCTCGCAGCTGCGCAACGAGCTGCTGGCCGGAACCGGGGGTGCCTGATGGCCGGTGTGATCGTGTACGAGCCCGACGACGAGACCGACGTGGAGGGCCTGCCGTGGGCCGTCACGTTCGAGGCGTCGGCGGGGGAGGAGTGGGCGTCGTTCGTGTGCGGGCCCTACGACCGTGACGACGCGGTGAAGCTGGCCGAGGAGGTGCTGGCCGCGAGCCGCGGCGTGACCGCCGTGGTCGAGCCGCTGCTGCCGGTGACGGAGGCGGCGGACGTGCTGGCGACCATCGCCGAGCTGCGGGAAGAGGACGGGTCGGCCGAGTAGCCGACGGCCGGCGGAGCCGCGGAGGCCCGGAATTGTCGGACCCCGCCGGCAGAATGAAAGCAGGGGTCCCCTGGGCGAGGACCCCTGCGCAGCTTGCGAGGACCCCTGCGTAGCTTGCGAGGATCCGTGCGTAGCTTGCGGACCCTGCGCGGCTTGCGATGAACCGGGTGAACATGCGCGTGCCCGCGCTCAGGGGCCGCGGAAGCGGTGGAAGCCCACGCCGAAACCCGCGTCCGGGTCGGACAGCCACCGCCGCTCGAACCCGCGTTCCTCGAACCACGCGCAGATCGACGGCACCAGGTCCGGCTCGCCGCGGTGCCGGGCGCTCGAGGTCAGCAGCGGCAGCGGCCGTCGAGGTTGAGGGCCATGCCGCAGCCGTCGCAGTAGCGGTGTCCCGGCTGCTCCGGGACCGGGGCCGGGGCCGGCGCGACCGGCCGGCCGGGTCGCGGAGCGCGTCGGACCGGTCCGATCTCACGGCGCAGGGCGGTCAGGTCGGACTTCGTCACGCCGACGCACCCCTGCTCCGCGATGGCCTCCAGCCACTCGTTGTTGCTCGCACCGGGGTGCGCGGCCAGCCACCGGAGCGCGACGTCGTGCCACGCCGGCCGCGCCCGGGCCCGGTGTCGGCGGCTCACCGCGTCGCGCCGGGTTCCGGGCGAGGGCTTGACCGGCTGGGACGCCCCACGCTGCGACCCGGTGGACCGGGGCGCGTCGGCGCGGGCCTTCCCGGCGGCGCCCGCCTTGGCGCCTGCGGGCGGCACGGATCGGGTCCGCACACCCTTGGGCAGCCCGTCGCGGATCCGCTGGATCAGCTTCGTGCTGCCACCCCGGTGTCCCGCTTCGCGCAGCGCGCGCAGGCACTCGCGGTTGCTGCGCCGCGGGTTGCGCGTCAGCCACCTGCGTGCGGCGACCTCCCACGGACCGCCCCGGTCCGCCGCGGGCAGGGAACCGCCGCCGACCGGTGCGGGGCGCGCCGCCCGCTGCGACCCGCCCCTGCTCTTGGGCTCCCGAGCGGGCACGGCGTCGCCGGGCAGGTACGGGTCCGGCACGTCGTCGTCGGGGCTGTAGCCCGGCGTCATCTCGTGCCGGTGCGCGTAGTTCAGGAACCAGTCGTCGCTCATCCTCACCGCCTGACGTCGATGTCCCCTGTCATCGCGGAGCGGGGCGCGGGCGTTGCGGCGGCCGCCGGACGTCACCCGTCCGGACGCGGGTGTCCGACGGGGCGGCCACTCGGAAGCGGGTGGGAAACGCCCCGGAGGTCGGTGAGCGGAGCGCCGGTGTTCTGGCATCATTTCGAAAGTGACAATCACTGGCGAGATCCGGGGCTCCCGCCGGCGACGACCGCCGACGCGGTGGAAGATCACGTCGCTCGAAGTGCTCTGCGTGCTGCTCGTGCTGGCGCTGGTGCTCCAGGACTGGCTGGTCGGCGTGCTGGACGTGCCGGTGCTGCGCACGGCGTCCACGGTGTTCGTCGCGGTGTGCGTGCAGGCGCTGCCGTTCCTCGTCCTCGGTGTGCTGATCAGCGGCGCGATCGCGGCGTTCATCCCGGCGAGCGCGTTGCGCCGGGCGTTGCCGCGCCGGACCGGGCTGGCCGTGCCCGTCGCCGGGGTCGCCGGGGTGGCGCTGCCCGGCTGCGAGTGCGCGTCCGTGCCCGTCTCGCGCCGGCTGATGCAGCAGGGCGTGGCGCCGGCCGTGGCGTTGACGTTCCTGCTCGCCGCGCCTGCCGTGAACCCGATCGTGCTCGTGTCCACGGCCGTGGCCTTCCCCAACGCGCCGGGGATGGTGCCCGCCCGGTTCGCCGGCGCGCTGCTCACCGCGGTGGTCATGGGCTGGCTGTGGACCCGGTTCGGCAAGGCCGAGTGGATCGCTGAACGGGCGCTGAGCCGCCTGCCCGACCACGACGGCACGTCCCGGTGGGCGGTGTTCGCCGAGACCGCGCGGCACGACCTGGTGGACGCGGGCGGGTTCCTGGTGCTCGGCGGCGTGTTCGCGGCGGCGTTCAACGTGCTCGTGCCGCAGGCGTGGCTGGAGACGCTGGGCGGCCAGGTCGTGCTGGCCGTGGTGGTGCTGTCGCTGCTGGCCGTGGTGCTGGCGCTGTGCAGCGAGGCCGACGCGTTCGTCGCCGCCTCCATGTCGGCGCTGCCGCTGCTGCCCCGGCTGGTGTTCCTGGTGGTCGGCCCGGCGGTCGACGTCAAGCTCGTCGCGCTGCAGGCGGGCGCGTTCGGCAAGTCCTTCGCGGCGCGGTTCGCCCCCGCCACGTTCGTGGTGGCGATCGCGTCGGCCCTGGCGGCGGGAGCGGTGTTCCTGTGAGGTGTGCGGACCGATGAGGCGAGAGACCCAGAACATCCTGCTGGTGCTGCTCGGCGGCGCGCTGCTGAAGCTCGCGCTGACCGGCACCTACCTGCGGTACGTCAAGGAGTCGCTCCAGCCGTGGCTGGTGGCGACCGGCGCGGTCATGGTGGTGCTGGCGGTGGTGTCGATCGTGCGCGACATCCGGGCGAGCCAGGCCGACCCGGACGGGACCGCGCCCGACGCCGCCGTCCACGCCGGTCACGAGCACGGCACGTCACGCAGCCCGTGGATGCTGCTGCTGCCCGTGCTCGCGGTGTTCCTGATCAGCCCGCCCGCCCTGGGCGCGGACACCGTCAACCGGTCCGACCGCAACGCCGCCCAGGAGGCCAAGGCGTCCAGCGGGTTCGCGCCGCTGCCGTCCGACGAGGTGGTCCCGCTCACCATCGGCGAGTTCGTCACCCGCACGGCCTGGGACGACTCCGGGTCGCTGGACGACCGCACGGTCCGGCTCACCGGGTTCGTGGTGCGCAAGGACGGGGACGTGTTCATCGCCCGGCTGACCATCTCGTGCTGCGCCGCGGACGCCTCGCCGGTCAAGGCCAGGATGGTCGGCCAGGACTTCGGCGCGCTGCCCACCGACCAGTGGGTCGAGGCCACCGGCCGGGTCGTGCCCGGCTCGGCGACCAAGGAGAACGCGTTCGTGCCGACGTTCACCGTGGCGCGGGTGGTGCCGATCGCCACGCCCGAGGACACCTACGAGGGCTGAGTCCTCGCGCAGCACTCGCGGCACGTGCCGAAGATCTCGACGGTGTGGCTGACCTCGACGAACCCGTTCTCCGCCGCGACCCGGTCGGCCCACTTCTCCACTGCGGGCCCCTCGACCTCGACCGTGCGGCCGCAGCTCCGGCACACCAGGTGGTGATGGTGGTGCTGGGAGCAGCGGCGGTAGATCGCCTCGCCGGAGTCGGTGCGCAGCACGTCCACCTCGCCCGCGTCGGCCAGCGACTGCAGCGTGCGGTAGACCGTGGTCAGGCCGATGCCCTCGCCCCGCTTGCGCAGCTCCTCGTGCAGCTCCTGGGCCGAGCGGAACTCGCCGAGCGAGTCGAGCAGCTTCGACACGGCGGTCCGCTGCTTGGTCGACCGCAGCCCGGGGACCGCGGTGGTCGGGCGCTCGCCAGTGGTCACATCTCCTCCGTCCGGGGCGTGCGGTCGGTCCGGTCGACGTCGGGGGGTCCCTCGTCCACGTGGGCGACCGCGTCCACCACGATGTGCGCGAGGTGCTCGTCCACGAGCCGGTAGACGACCTCGCGGCCGTGCCGCTCGCCGTGCACCACGCCGGCGGCCTTGAGGACCCGCAGGTGCTGGCTGATCAACGGCTGGGCCACGCCCAGCGCCTCGACCAGCTCGTGCACGCAGCGGTCCGCCTCCCGCAACTGCAGCACGATCGCGATCCGCACCGGCGCGGCGAGCGCGCGCAGCAGCTCACCGGCCGCGGCGAGGGTGTCGGCGGGCTTCGGCGGCGCCGGTGGTGGTACGCGGCGTTCCGGTGAGTGCACGTGGTCCCCCCGCACTCCGACCGTCACGACGCCTCCCGGTGGTATGGATTTTCACCACCGATACTACGGCGCTAGAGCACCGACACGGCGATGAGCACCAGGACGCCGAGGACGAGCAGTCTCAACACGCGCGCGCTGGGCGTGAGCAGGGGCCACGTGGTCGCCAGCAGCACCGCCACCCCCGCCGCCAGCACGCCCAGCAGCAGAGCGCCCACCGCGCCGCCCAGCCACACGCCCAGCCCGAACAGCGCCAGGACCACCAGGAACGCCGCCGGCGCGGGCACCCGCGAGAGCGGTCCGGCACCGGGGATCAGGGTCCGCTTCGAGTTACCAGCCACCGTGGCATCCTTGCACCGTGCTGCTCGTGTGCCGCTTCACCGTGGCGGAATCCGGCGTCGAGGCGTTCACCGGGCGCGTCGACCGGGCGTTGTCCCTGCTCACCGGCCAGCCCGGGTGCCGGCGCGCGCAGTTGTCGCGGTCCACGGACGAGGCCGACCGGTTCGTGCTGACCGTCGAGTTCGACTCGGTGGTGGCCTACCGGCGGGCGCTGTCGCCGTTCGAGGTGCGCGAGCACGTCATCCCCCTGCTGTCCGAGGCGAGCACCGACGAGCCGGCCGCCTACGAGCCGCTGCTGGTCGCCGCCGACGGCGAGGTCCGGCGCGAGGTGAGCCTGCTGGCGCACGACGCCGGCACCGTCCGCCTGGGCGAGGCCGCCGGCCCGGCCACCCCGCGCTGAGCGTTCCCGCGCTCCGCACGCCGACCGTCCGGGGGGATCCGCGACCGGCGGTCCGGGCGCGTGCGACCGGTCGCCCGGAGGTGGTCCGGCGACGGGGACTAGGCTGACAAGCCCCATTCCCGTCCCGTTCCGCATCTCCCGATGGAGCGTCCGTGGCAGCCGATCGCATCGAGACCGTCGTCAGCCTGTGCAAGCGTCGCGGGTTCGTCTACCCGTGCGGCGAGATCTACGGCGGCACCAGGTCGGCCTGGGACTACGGTCCGCTCGGCGTCGAGCTGAAGGACAACATCAAGCGCCAGTGGTGGAACTTCATGGTCCGCGGCCGCGAGGACGTCGTCGGCCTGGACTCGTCGGTGATCCTGCCGCGCGAGGTGTGGGTGGCGTCCGGGCACGTCGAGGCGTTCGTCGACCCGCTGATCGAGTGCAACTCCTGCCACAAGCGGTTCCGGCAGGACACGCTGGTCGAGGAGTACGCCGAGCGCACCGGCAAGCAGGTCGCCGAGGGCGACGTCTCCGACGTGCCGTGCCCGAACTGCGGCACCCGCGGCCGGTACACCGAGCCGAAGATGTTCAACGGCCTGCTCAAGACCCACCTCGGCCCGGTCGAGACCGACGAGGGCCTGCACTACCTGCGCCCGGAGACCGCGCAGGGCATCTTCACGAACTTCCTCAACGTGCAGACCACGTCCCGGCGCAAGCCGCCGTTCGGCATCGGCCAGATCGGCAAGAGCTTCCGCAACGAGATCACGCCGGGCAACTTCATCTTCCGCACGCGCGAGTTCGAGCAGATGGAGATGGAGTTCTTCGTCGAGCCGGGCACGGACGAGGAATGGCACCAGTACTGGATCGACGAGCGCACCCGCTGGTACACCGAGCTGGGCATCTCGAAGGAGAACCTGCGGCACTACGAGCACCCCAAGGAAAAGCTGTCGCACTACTCCAAGCGGACCGTCGACATCGAGTACCGCTTCCAGTTCGGCGGCCAGGAGTGGGGTGAGCTGGAAGGCATCGCCAACCGCACCGACTTCGACCTGAACACCCACTCGAACCACTCCGGCGTGGACCTGTCGTACTTCGACCAGGCCACGAACTCGCGCTACCGGCCGTTCGTGATCGAGCCCGCCGCGGGCGTCGGCCGGCCGATGATGGCGTTCCTGCTGGAGGCGTACACCGAGGACGAGGCCCCGAACGCCAAGGGCGGCGTGGACAAGCGCGTCGTGCTCCGCCTGGACCGCCGGCTGGCCCCGGTCAAGGCCGCCGTGCTGCCGCTGTCGCGCAACGCCGAGCTGTCGCCGAAGGCGAAGGACCTGGCCAACGCGCTGCGCAAGCACTGGAACATCGAGTTCGACGACGCCGGCGCCATCGGCCGCCGCTACCGGCGGCAGGACGAGATCGGCACGCCGTTCTGCGTCACGGTCGACTTCGACACGCTGACCGACCACGCGGTGACCGTGCGCGAGCGCGACACCATGGCGCAGGAACGCGTCTCGATGGACCAGCTGGAGGGCTACCTCGCCGCACGCCTGATCGGCGCGTGACCGCCCCGGACGGGGCCCACGTACGGCGGCTCGCCGGGCGTAGTCGCGCTGCACGGGGCCGGAGGGCTGCCGAAGGGGCGCGGCGGGCCTAGGCGTTGGCGCGGTGTTCGGACGGGCTCACGCCGCGTTCCCTCTTGAACGCCGTGCTCAGCGCGAAGCCCGTGCTGTAGCCGACCCGGCGGGCCACGGCGTCCAGGGTCGCGGACGGCTCGCGGAGCAGGTCCGCGGCGAGCGTGAGCCGCCAGCCGGTCAGGTAGGCCATCGGCGGCTCGCCCACCAGGTCGGTGAACCTCCTGGCCAGCGCCGCCCGCGACACGCCCACCGCCCCGGCCAGCGAGGCCACCGTCCAGGGTCGCGCGGGGTCGGCGTGCAGCAGTCGCAAGGCCCGCCCGACCACGGGGTCGGCGTGGGCGGAGTACCACCTCGGCGTGCGCGCCTCCGGGCGGCAGAACCACGCCCGCAGCACGGAGATCAGCAGCAGGTCCAGCATGCGGTCCAGCACCGCCTCCTGACCCGGCTGGTCGCGGGCGGTCTCGGCGGCCAGCAGCGGCACCAGCGGCAGGTCCGCGGAGGGCGCCACGAGGAACGGCGGCAGCACCGACAGCAGCCGCCGGCTCACCTCGCCGTCCAGCTGGTAGGTGCCGCTGAGCAGCACGACCTCGCCGTCCGGGCGCGTGCCCCACGTGCGCACGCCCAGGCCCCACTGCTCGCACAGCGCCGACCCGTCCGGCGTGGTGGTGATCCCGCCGGGGTGGACGACCGCCTGCACCGGCGTGGCGGGGTCGTCGGCGAGCGTGTACGGGTCGGGCCCGCGCAGCACCGCCACGTCACCGGTCCGCAGCGGCACGGGCCGGTCGTCGTGCGGCAGCAGCCGGCCCTCGCCGCGCACCACCGCCACCACGGTCAGCGGCGCGCGGTCCTCGACGCGCAGCGACCACGGTGGGTCCAGCACGGTGCGCACGAGGAACGCGCCGCGGGCGCGCGGTCCGTCCAGCAGCCCGGCGAGAGCGTCCACGGGCGCAAGGGTAAGACGCGCGGGTATGCGGTCGAGGGTTTCGGCGATGGGAAGCCGGGGGCCGGTCGGTTTGACTGGGCGGCATGGTCCCCACGGTGACGATCGTCGCGGCCCTCGGCTGCGGGATGATGGCCGGAGTGTTCTTCGCGTTCTCCGCGATGGTCATGCCCGGCCTGCGGCGGGCCGAGCCCGCGGTCGGTGTCGCGGCCATGCGGGCGGTCAACCTCGCCGTGGTCAACCCCGCGTTCCTCGGCGTCTTCCTCGGCACGGCGGTCGTCGGCGTGGTGGCGGCGTTCGAGGGCGGCCCGTGGGCGTGGGCCGGCGCGGCCCTGTACGTCCTGGGCGGGATCGTGCTGACGATCGGGTTCCACATCCCGCGCAACGACCGGCTGGCACGGCGGGGCGCCGCCGAGGACTGGGCCCGCTACCTGCGCGAGTGGGTGCCCGCGAACCACGTCCGGGCCCTGTGCTCGCTCGCGGCCGCCGCGTCGTTCACGCTCGCGGCGCTCGACTAGCGCCGCCGCACTCCAGGCTCGGCCCAGGGGTGGTCACGGTGCGTGAACAGACTCCCGGTGAATGACCTGCGTCACGAACCATCGAGTGAATATCGCGCGAAACGCGCGCCGAAGGCCCCACATTAACCCTCACGTCACCCTGCTCCGTGAGACTTCATCACGGGCACGGTTCATCGGGGGGTGTCATGACGCGTGTCGTGGTCGTCGCGATCGTCGTGGCGCTCGTCGCCGTGCTGGCCCCTTCACCGCTGGGCCACGCCAAGCCCGCGCGCCCGGTCCCGGGTCACGCGGTGGCCGCGGGGACCGAGGAGGAACCCGGCCGGGAGTGCCGCGGCGGCCCGGAGCCGCGCCACGCGGTGAAGCGTCCGCAACCGGCCCGACCTGCGGCGGGACGGTCCCGCGCCGTGCCCGTCGACCGGCGCCTCGACGTGACCACCGGCACGGACCCGCCCGTGGACCGGGGGCGACGCGAACACCTCCGCTCGTGGTCCACGCCGTCGGCCCTCCAGGTGTTCCGGAACTGATCGGCACCCCACCGCCAGTCGATCGCACCGTTCGAACACCGACGAGTGGGGAAATCCGATGCAATTCCAACCGCGGGCCGCACGCGCCCGTGCATATTCGCCCCGCGTGTCCCGGGAAATGGGACGCGGGCACACCGACCGCCGAACGCCTTCCTCCCGCACGGGGTCACGCGCCGTGCACGGCCGGCCCGAGCTGCCGGGGGCCGACCGGTGAGCACCCGGACCGAACGCCCCGCCCCGACCCGGGTGCGCCCGACCCTCTGGCCCGACGTCGGCGCGTCGCTGGTGGTGTTCCTGGTGGCGCTCCCGCTGTGCGTGGGCATCGCCGTCGCCTCCGGCGTCCCGGCGGAACTCGGCATCGTCACCGGCGTGGTGGGCGGCCTCGTGGTCGGCCTGCTGCCGGGCAGCACCATGCAGGTCAGCGGACCGGCGGCGGGCCTGACCGTGCTGGTCGCGGACACCGTCGCGGCGCACGGCGTGCGCGCCCTCGGCCTCATCGTGCTGGGCGCGGGCCTGCTCCAGGTGGCGATGGGCCTGCTGCGGCTGGGCCGCTGGTTCCGCGCCATCTCGCCCGCCGTGGTGCAGGGCATGCTCGCCGGCATCGGCCTGGTGCTCGTGCTGGGCCAGCTCTACCCGTTCGCCGGGCAGGACCAGCCCGCGACGACCGGCGCGAAGATCACCGGCCTGGTCGACCTCGCCCGCGACGCCGTGACGACCTCCGTGGGCCTGAGCGGCCTGGCGGTGGGTGTGCTGACGCTGGTCGTGGCGTCGCTGTGGAAGCGCACGCCGTGGCGCGCCGTGCCGGGGATGTTGGTGGCCGTCGTGGTCGCCTCCGCGGCGGCCGCCGTGCTGCCGCTGCCGCGCATCTCGGTCGGCTCGCTGACCGACGTCGTGACCCTGGTCGACTTCTCCCTGCTGGACGCCGGTGTGCTGGGCGCGATGCTGACGTTCGCCCTCGTGGCGTCGGCGGAGAGCCTGTTCAGCGCGGCGGCCGTGGACCGCATGCACGACGGGCCGCGGACGCGGTACAACCGGGAACTCGTCGCGCAGGGCGTCGGCAACGCGGTGTGCGGCGTGCTCGGCGCGTTGCCGATGACCGCCGTGATCGTGCGCAGCGCGACCAACGTGGACGCCGGGGCCCGCACCCGCCTGTCCCGCGTGCTGCACGGGCTGTGGCTGCTGGTGTTCGTGGTGCTGCTGCCGGGCGTGCTGTCGTACGTGCCGCTCGCCGTCCTCGCCGCGCTGCTGGTGCAGGCGGGGTGGAAGCTGCTGGCGCCCCGGCAGGTCGTGGAGATGGCCCGCGCGCACCGGGCGGAAGCCGTCGTGCTGGTCCTCACCGCGGGCCTGATCGTGCTGACCGACCTGCTCACCGGCACCCTCGCCGGCCTGCTGGCGGCGGTGGTCAAGACGGCCTGGGAGATGTCCCGCCTGACCGTCACGGTGACCGCGCACGGCGAGGACCACCACCACGTGGCGGTGCGCGGCAACGCGACGTTCCTCAAGCTGCCCGGCCTGCTGGAGACGCTGGAGGCGGTGCCGGACGGCCGGCCCGTCCGGGTCGACCTGACCGGCGTCCGCCACCTCGACCAGGCGTGCGGCCAGGCGATCGACCACTGGGCCGCGGGGCGCGACGGCGTGGAGGTGATCCGCCCGGCCGCGGACTGAGCCGGCGGGGGCCCGGCGCGACCGCCCTCGCGCCGGGCCGCCCCTACTTCGCCCGCTTGGCGTGGTTGGCGTGCTTGCGCGCCGCGAAGCCGTGCGCCTCGACCAGCAGGGGCCGCACGGCGTCGAGGGTCGCCCCGCTCGGCGACACCACGCAGACCCAGTGCTGCGACGCGTAAACGGGGTGCGGCATCAGCCGGTCCCGTTCCGCGTAGTCGAACCCGGTGTCGAACACGCCGTCGGCGTCGCGCCCGGTCGGCACGGGCCCGAACATCGCCGTGTAGGTCGCCTTGGTGAGCCCGATGTTGAGCCGGTACGCCCCCGGCTCGCCCAGCCGGGACACCCGCTCGTAGTGGTCGCCGGTCACGATCGTCGCGTACGGCATCTGACGTTCCGGCGGCAGGTCGCCGTCGGGGTCGTAGAGGAAGAACACGTCGCCGTGCGCCTCCATGGCGCGCGTGCCGGGGAAGGTCGAGGTGATGTGGTCCGTCAATTCTTCGGCGTTCACCCCTTCAACCGTATCTTTGAAGTCCTTTATGAGACTTCCCCGCGAAGACGGCCTGGAAAGGCTCGTAGAACCTTCAACCCGGGGTGTCAGGCGGCCGGGGTGAGGCCCGCGATCAGCGCGTCGGTCACGGCGGTCAGCCGGTCCTTCGCGGCCTGTTCCGCGACGCCCGTCTGGACCGACAGCGCGGCGATGGCGTAGCGGTCGCCGACGACGCCGGAGGTGTGCAGGTAGAGGTCGGCCGGCAGGTACCACATCCAGCCCTGCTTGGCGTACCCGCCGACGCCCGGCGCGAGCAGGCCGTACGCCTGGTCGAAGCCGTCGGCGGCGGTGGGGGAGGCGGCGGACAGGGCGTCCACGATGACGTCGCGCTGCGCGTCCGGCAGCCGGGTCGCGATGTAGCGGTACAGCCTGGCCACGTCGCCCGCCGACATCTCGACATCGCCCCACTGGGACGCGTCGGCGGGGGCGCGGGTGGCGGTCAGGCCGGCCTGGGCGGCCACCCGGTCGATCGCGCCCATGCCGTCGTGCAGCGTCCACAACGCGTTCATGGCGTCGTCGTCGCTCAGGCTCAGCGCGCGGGCCAGCCGGTCCAGGTCGGCGGCCGGCACCTCGCCCGACGTGAGCAGGTCCACCGCGACCACCAGCTTGCTCAACGACGCCGAGCGGAACGGGGTGTCGGCGTCGTGGCCGGCCGCGGCCCCGGTCCGCAGGTCCACCACGGCCAGCCCGAGGTCGGCGTCACCCGCCGCCGCGACCGCCCGCGCCACCGCCGCCGAGAGGTCCGGGGCGGGTTCCTCGACGGTGCGTGGCGCGGCCGGGTGCGGGGTTTCCGCGGAGGTGGTCGCCGGCGCGGCGCCCGAAGGACCCGCCAGCGCGCCGTGGTCGGGGTGGCGCGGGTACGCGAGCGCGACGACGCCCACGACCAGCGCGACCACGACCAACCACCAGCGTTTCCCCACCCCTCAACGGTCCGTTCACAACCGCCTGACGTCGAGGGGTTCCTCCTGTGCGGTTCCTGAAGATTCGTCACGTCGCACGACGTACGCGCCGCCGCCGGGCCGTTCGGACACCGCTTCCACGAGTTCCGTGCCGTGGTAGACGAGCCCCGCGCCGTCGTCGGTGCAGTGCGTCACCGGCAGCTCGCCGGACGCCACCGCGGCCTGGATCGTGGGCCGCCGGGCCGCCTCGCTGTCGTAGTGCACGCCGTTGCCGTACGGCAGGAACCCCAGGCCGTTCCCGATCACGCGCAGCTCCGGGCCGAACGAGTCGGTCGAGCCGCCCACGAACCAGCAGATCGACCCCGCCGACACGCCGCCGAGCACCACGCCGTCCTGCCACGCGGCGCGCAGCGCGGGCCCCAGGTCGTGCACCGCCCACACGGCCAGCAGGTTCGCCACGGACCCGCCGCCCACCCACACCACGTCGTGCTCGCCCAGGAAACCGCGGAGGTCGGTCGTCGGCGGCATGGTGAACAGGTTCAGGTGCGACACCTCCCAGCCCGCCACCCGACCGGCCTCGGAGATGTCGGCGTTGAACCACCGCTGGTCGCCCGCCGCGGTGCCGACGTGGCACAGCCGCGGCTTGCGGCCGTGCGCGCCGGACAGGTCCACGGCGTGGTGCACGAGTCGGTGGAACTCGAGGTTGGTCCGCCGCCCGGCGCGGAAACCGCCCGAGGTGGCCACGATCGTCGGCTGGTCTGCTGCCATGCCCGCGATCCTGGCAGCCCGGGACGCGTGTGGGATCATCCGGGGCGTGACGTTCCTGCCGAGACTCCGCAGGTTGCTGGCACGCGTCGTCCTCGGCGGCCTCGCGATCGGGCTCCTCGTGGTCGGCGGCACGGCGTTCCGGGTGTGGCAGGTCGCCCGCGAGGACGACCGCACCCACGCCGACATGGCCGTGGTCCTCGGCGCGGCCCAGTTCAACGGCGTGCCCTCCGACGTGCTGGAGGCCCGGCTGGAGCACGCCCGCCGGCTGTACGAGCAGGGCGTGGTCCGCTACATCGCCACCACCGGCGGCCGGCAGCCCGGCGACAACTTCACCGAGGGCCAGGCCGGGCGGATCTGGCTGGAGGAGCGGAACGTGCCCGCCGACCGGATCCTGGAGGTCGGCGAGGGCACCGACACGCTGGGCAGCATCCGGGCGCTCGCCGCCGCCGCCCGCGAGAAGTCCCTCACCACCGCCGTGATCGTCAGCGACCCGTGGCACTCGCTGCGGGCGCGCACGATGGCCGAGGACGAGGGCCTGTCCGCGTGGACGTCCCCGACCCGCAGCGGGCCGAACGTGCAGACCCGGGAGACCCAGCTGTTCTACATCCGCCGCGAGACCGGCGCGTTGCTCTACTACCACCTGATGAAGGCGCCGGCGGGCGCGTTCGACGGCATCCTGCTGTAGCCCCTTACGCTGAGCGGATGAGCCAGGGCTACACCGCGCACGACACCGCGCGGCTGCTCCCCGAGCTGCCCAAGACGGCGGTGCTGCCCGGAGCGCGCGCCGAGCGCCGCTCACCGTTCTCCCGCGACCGCGCCCGCGTGCTGCACTCGGCGGCGCTGCGCCGGCTCGCGGGCAAGACCCAGGTCGTCGGACCGCACGAGGGCGCGGAGGTCACCGGTGTGCCGCGCACCCGGCTCACCCACTCGCTGGAGGTCGCCCAGATCGGCCGCGGCATCGGCGAGGAGCTGGGCTGCGACCCGGACCTGGTCGACACCGCCGGGCTGGCCCACGACATCGGGCACCCGCCGTTCGGGCACAACGGGGAACGCGCGCTCGACGAGCTGGCCGGGCCGTGCGGCGGCTTCGAGGGCAACGCCCAGACCCTGCGCATCCTGACCCGGCTCGAACCCAAGACCGCGGTGGGCCTCAACCTGACCCGGGCGTGCCTCGACGCGGCCACCAAGTACCCGTGGACCCGCCGCCCCGGCACGGCCAAGTTCGGGGCCTACGACGACGACGTGCCCGTGTTCAACTGGGTCCGCGAGGGCGCGCCGGACCACCGGCGGTGCCTGGAGGCGCAGGTCATGGACTGGGCCGACGACGTCGCCTACTCCGTGCACGACGTGGAGGACGGCGTGCTCGCGCACCGGATCAGCCTGTCCGCGCTCGGCGACCCGGCCGAGCGCGCCGCCATCGCGGGCCTGGCCGCCAAGCACTTCTCCGACGAGCCGACGTCCGCGCTCGAAGCCACCGCCACCGACCTGCTCGGCCTGCCCGTGATCGCCGAGCTGGCCCGGTACGACGGGTCGCTGGGCGCCCAGGTGGCGTTGAAGCGGCTCACCAGCGAACTGGTCGGGAGGTTCGCCTCCGCCGCCGTCGGCGCGACCCGCGAGGCGTACGGCGACGGCCCGCTGAGCCGGTACCGGGCCGACCTGGTCGTGCCGCCCCGCGTCGCGGCCGAGGTCGCGCTGCTCAAGGCCGTCGCCGTGCGGTACGTCATGAGCGACCCGGCGCGGCTGGCCGCGCAGGCCCGGCAGCGCGAACTGGTCGCCGAGCTGGTCCACCTCCTGCTGATGCGCGCCCCGGACACCCTCGACCCCGCGTTCCACCCGGCGTGGGCCGCCGCCGGCACCGACGCCGAACGGCTGCGGGTCGTCGTGGACCAGGTCGCCTCGCTCACCGACGCCCAGGCCGTCGCGTGGCGCAGGTCCCTGGCGAACGTCGCCCCCGAACCCCTGTGACCGGTGGCACACTCGAGGTCATGGCCGATGAGTCCAGGAGACCGCCAGGCCGTCCGTGGCCGTGGCGCAGACCGACCCGCGATCCGGTGCACGTCGGTGGGGAGTTCCCGTACGACGGGTGGGACGACGAACCCGACGACGGCTCCGCCGGGGTGCGCGAACCCCGCCACCCCCAGCCGCTCGGACCCGTGAGCGGCGCGGGGGAACGTCCGATCCCGGACGACCCCATAGCGGTCAAGGAGACCCTGTGCCTGATCGAACGCACCTGACGTTCGCCCTCACCCTCCACGACGCCGTCGCGCCCGACCGCGCCCGCAACGCGTGCTGGTCGCCGTACTCGGTGGCGAGCGCGCTCGGCGTGGCCGCGCAGGGCGCGCGCGGCGCCACGGAGGCGGAGCTGGTCGCGCTGCTCGGCGCGGACCACGCCAAGCTCCTCAAGGGCGCGGTCGTCGGCGACGACGCCGAGTTCGCCGTGGCCAACACGCTGTGGTCGTGGGAGGCGCTGCCGATCGACGAGGGCTTCCTCACCGACCTCGCCGGCTGGCCGGGCGCGAAGGCCCGACCGGCCCCGTTCGCCGAGGACCCCGAAGGCGCGCGCAAGCTCATCAACGCCGACGTGGCCGAGACGACCCACCAGCTGATCCCCGAGCTGCTCGCCCCCGGCACGATCACCTCCGACACGGTCGCGACCCTGGTCAACGCGCTGTACCTGAAGGCGGCGTGGGCCGAGGAGTTCCCCGGGCACGACACCGCCGACCGGCCGTTCCGCGGCGCGGGCGAGGTCGCGACGATGCGCCGCGAGGGCTCGATGCGCTACGCCCGCCGGGCCGGGTGGGAGGCCGTGGCCGTGCCGGCGCGCGGCGGCGTCGAGGCGGTCGTGCTGCTGCCGGAGGGCGACCTCGGCGGCACCGAGGGCGTGCCCGAGGTGCTGGACGCGTTGGAGCGCGAGCGGATCGAGCTGTTCCTGCCCAGGCTGAAGCTGTCCGTGCAGACGTCGCTGGTGGAGGCCCTGCAACGGGTCGGCGTGCGGACCCTGTTCACCGACGAGGCCGACCTCACCGGCCTGAGCCCCGACCCGCGCCTGTACGTGGACGACGTGGTGCACCAGGCCGTGCTGCGGCTGGACGAGCAGGGCTTCGAGGGCGCGGCGGCGACCGCGCTGGTGATGCGGCTCACCTCGTTCATGCCGGTGGAGCCCGCGCGGACGGTCCGCGTCGACCGTCCCTACCTGCTGCTCGTCCGGCACGTCGACACGGGCGCGATCTTCTTCTTCGCCCAGGTCGTCACGCCGTAGCCGTCACGTCGGCGCGCCCCTCCTCGTCCACCGGGTGAAGACCCGAGAACGAGGAGGGGACATGCCCAGGATCCCGGTCGTCACGACCAGGCAGGCCAACCCGCTGGTGCGCCTGGCCTACCGGTTCGCCAAGCGCCGGTTCGGCGCCGTGCCGGAGCCCTTCACGGTGGCCGCGCACCACCGGAAGCTGTTCATGGCCAGTGCGCGGCACGAGATGGCGGTGGAGAAGGGCGCCCGGACGCTCCCCGTGTCGCTGCGGGAGCTGGTGGTCTACCTGACCGCGGTGAAGCTCGGCTGCTCGTGGTGCGTCGACTTCGGCACCATGCTGATCAAGCACGAGGGGCTGGACATCGACCGGCTCAAGGAGATCCACGACTACCGGACGTCCGACAAGTACACGGAGCTGGAGAAGCTGGCCCTGGCCTACGCCGACGCGATGACCGAGACGCCGACCGCGGTGACCGACGAGCAGGTCGCCGAACTGGACCGGCGGCTGGGGCACGAAGGGCTGGTCGAGCTGACCTACCTGATCGCGCTGGAGAACCAGCGGGGCCGCTTCAACTCCGCGTTCGGCATCACGGACCAGGGCTTCACGTCGGGCGACGCCTGCCGGGTCCCCATGCCGTGACCGCACGGCGCGCCGGCGCCGCGCTCCGGGGTCCCCCTACCCGGTGGCCTTGGGGTGGGCGCCGGCGCGCCGTGCCGAGGGCCGGCATGCCTTTGCGCGCACGCGGCGGCTCCGGGGATCTCACCGGAGTCGCCCCGTCCTGGCGGACCGTCACCGGCCGTGCTCAGGCCGGGTCGGGGAACCGGACGTGGGTCAGCTTGTCCGGGTTCGACATGTCGTACACGCCGGCCACCTTGCCGTCCCGCACCACGATCGCCTCGACCCGCGGCGTCAGCTCGCCCTGGGCGGCGAACACCAGCCCCAGGTCGCCGTTGACCAGCGCGGACCGGCCCTCGACATCGCCGTAGCGGCGCATGAGGCCGAGGATGAGGCGCGCCACCTTGTCCGCGCCGCTGACCACCTGGACCGCGGTCCTGGCCTTGCCGCCGCCGTCGCCGACCATCACCACGTCGGGGTGCAGCAGACCGACCACGGCGTCGAGGTCGCCCGACGCCACGGCCGCGAGGAACCGCTCCAGCACCTCGCGCTGCTCGTCCAGCGCCACCCGCGGCGGGGGCTCGGCCTCGGCCAGGGCACGCCGGCCCCGGGACGCGTGCTGGCGCGCGGTGGCGACCGGGCAGCCCAGCACCTCGGCGATCTCCGCGAACGGCACGTCGAACGCGTCGTGCAGCACGAACGCCACCCGCTGCTCGGGCGTGAGGCGGTCCAGCACGACCAGCGCCGCCATCCGCACGCCGTCGTCGCGCACCACCGCGTCCAGCGGGTCGTCCTCGCCCGTGGTCAGCAGCGGCTCGGGCAGCCACTGGCCCACGTAGCGCTCCCGCCGCGCGGTCGCCGACCGCAGCCGGTCCAGGCAGATCCGGCCCACCACGGTCGTCAGCCAGCCGCGCAGGTCACGGATGCCGGCCCGGCCCTGCTCGCTCAACCCGGACAGCCGCAGCCACGCCTCCTGCACCGCGTCCTCGGCGTCCGCGACGCTCCCGGTGAGCCGGTACGCCACGCCCACCAGGTGCGAGCGGTGGCCGGTGAAGGCGGAGGCCAGGGTCTGCTCGGCGGCGGTCACGGGTCCCAGTCTGCCAGCACTAGACTCGCTCGACGTGGCAGGACGCATCCGGGAGAGCGACATCGCGTTGGTGCGTGACCGGAGCCGGATCGACGACGTCGTGGGCGACCACGTCTCGCTGCGCCGGGCCGGTGGCGGCGCGCTGAAGGGCCTGTGCCCGTTCCACGACGAGAAGTCGCCCTCGTTCAACGTCCGCCCCTCGCACGGCACCTTCCACTGCTTCGGCTGCGGCGAGGGCGGCGACGTCATCGCGTTCGTGATGAAGATCGAGCACCTCGGGTTCGTGGAGGCCGTCGAGCGGCTGGCCGACCGGGCGGGCATCCAGCTCACCTACGAGGGCGGCGGCGCGACGATCCAGCGCGACCGCGGCACCCGCAGCCGGCTCATCGAGGCCCACCGGGCCGCCGCCGAGTTCTACGCCGAGCAGCTGGCCACGCCCGAGGCGTTGGCCGCGCGGGAGTTCCTGGCGCAACGCGGGTTCGACGAGGCCGCCGCCCGGCAGTTCGGCTGCGGGTTCGCGCCCGGCGGCTGGGACCGGCTCACCAAGCACCTGCTCGGGCGCGGGTTCGAGCTGACCGAGCTGATCAAGGCCCAGCTCACCAAGGAGGGCAGGCAGGGCCCGATCGACCGGTTCCACCGCAGGCTGCTGTGGCCGATCCGGGACCTCGGCGGCGACGTGGTCGGGTTCGGCGCGCGCCGGATCTTCGACGACGACCCGATCCAGGCCAAGTACCTCAACACCAGCGAGAGCCCGATCTACAAGAAGTCCCAGGTGCTCTTCGGGTTGGACCTCGCCAAGCGGGAGATCGCCAAGCGCCGGCAGGCCGTCGTGGTCGAGGGCTACACCGACGTCATGGCCATGCACCTGGCGGGCGTGCCCACGGCCGTCGCGTCCTGCGGCACGGCGTTCGGCGCGGACCACATGAACGTGCTGCGCCGGCTGCTGATCGACGACTCGCTCAACGGCGAGGTGATCTTCACCTTCGACGGCGACGCGGCGGGCCAGAAGGCGGCGCTGAAGGCGTTCGAGGGCGAGCAGGCGTTCTCCGCGCAGACCTACATCGCCATCGCGCCGGACGGCATGGACCCGTGCGAGCTGCGGCAGGCCAAGGGCGACGTGGCCGTGCGCGACCTGGTGGCCCGCCGCACGCCGCTGTTCGAGTTCGCCATCAGGACGCGGCTCAAGGACTACGACCTGGACTCGGTGGACGGCCGCGTCGAGGCGTTGAAGACCATGGTGCCGTTCGTGGCCCAGATCAAGGACCGGGCCAAGCGGGACGGGTACGCCACCCGGCTCGCCTGGTGGGTCGGCTGGGAGGACGAGGCGGCGGTGGTGCGCCGGGTGCGCGAGACCGCGACCGGGCGCGCGGCCCCGCCGAGTCGACGTGCCGCGCCGGCGGACCCGAACCAGGGCGCGCTCGCGGTGGACGTGGACGGCCCGCCGCGCCCCGACCCGCGCGACCCGGCGCTGTGGGCGCAGCGGGAGGCGTTGAAGGCGGCGCTGCAACTGCCCGAGATGGCCGGGCCGTACTACGACTCGCTGCCCGACGAGGCGTTCACGCACCCCGCGTACCTGGCGCTGCACCAGGCGATCCGGGAGGCGGGCGGGGTGTCGTCGGGGCTGGCGGGGCCCGCGTTCCTGGACGCCGTGTCGCAGGCGTGCCGGCAGCAGGCCGTGCGGTCGGTGCTGACCGAGCTGGCCGTGGAGCCGTTGCGGGTCAAGGCCGAGGACGAGTACCGGTACGTGCAGAGCGTGCTGGCCCGGTTGCAGCAGATCCTGGTGGCCGGGCAGATCACCGAGATCAAGTCTCGGCTGCGGCGGGTGTCGCCGATCGAGGAGCCGGACGAGTACCGGGCCCTGTTCGGCGACCTCATCGCCCTGGAGGACTACCACAAGGCGTTGGGCCAACAAGCGGTGGGCGGGCTGTGATGGGGCTGTTCCGGAGGTTGTTCGGCTCGGGCGCGCCCGAGGGGTTCACCGGGTCGCTGGAGGCCGACGAGCACGTGCTGGCGTCGGCCGCGGTCGGCTCCGGCTGGCTCGTGGCGACGTCGCACGGGCTGTGGCTGCCGGACGACCCGCGGCCGCGCCGCGTCGGGTGGCACCTGGTCAGCAAGGCCACGTGGAGCGGGAACGCGCTGGCGGTGGTCGAGGCGGTCGAGGACGGCACGGCGGGTGACGCCGTGGTGCTGCGCGACCTGCCGGCCCGGCGGTTCCCGCTGGAGTCGCCGGGCAAGGTGCCCCAGGTCGTGCACGAGCGCGTGACCGGGTCGATCAAGACGCGCGAGCACAACGCGACGGTGGGCGCGTGGTTCGTGCAGCGGAAGGTCGCGGGGCGGGACGGCGTGGTGCTCCAGGTGCGGCCGGACCCGGGTGTCGACGTGGAGCGCGTCCGCGAGGTCGCCGCCTCGGTCGCGGCGAAGATCGCCCGCTTGCGCGACTGAGCCGGCCGGGTTCGCAGTACGCGCGTACTGTAAGCAGTACGTCCGTACTGTGAAACGGGGTGTGCGCATGTGGGATCCGGGCAAGTACCTGGCGTTCGCCGACCACCGGTCGCGTCCGTTCCACGAGTTGGTGGCCCGGGTCGGGGCCGTGTCGCCGCGGCGGGTGGTGGACCTGGGCTGCGGTCCCGGCAACCTGACCGAGACGCTCGGCGCGCGGTGGCCTGCGGCGGTCGTGGAGGCGTTGGACTCGTCGCCGGAGATGGTCGCCGCCGCACGGGCGCGCGGGGTCGACGCCCGGGTCGCCGACGTGGCCGCGTGGGAGCCCGCGCCGGACACCGACGTGGTGGTGACCAACGCGGTCTTGCAGTGGGTGCCGGGGCACGAGGACCTGTTGCGGAAGTGGGTGCGGGCGCTGCCGTCCGGCGCGTGGCTCGCGATGCAGGTGCCGGGCAACTTCTCCGGGCCGTCGCACGAGTTGGTGCGGTCCCTGGTCGACTCGTCGTGGCCGGGGTTGCGCGGCCTGCTGCGCCCGTCGCCGGTGCTGGACCCGCAGGGGTACGCGGAGGTGCTGGACGGCTGCGCGGTGGACGCGTGGGAGACGACGTACCTCCAGCGGCTGGAGGGGGAGGACGCCGTGCTGGAGTGGATCACGGGGACGGCGTTGCGGCCGATCCGGGCGGCGTTGGACGACGAGGGGTGGGCGGCGTTCCGAGGGCGGTTGGCGCCGCTGCTGCGCGAGGCGTACCCGCGGCGGGCGGACGGCACGACGTGGTTCCCGTTCCGCCGGGTGTTCGCCGTGGCGCGGGTGCCGTGACACGCGCCGGGGCCGCCCCCTGGTGGAGGGCGGCCCCGGCGGCGCGCGGTCTCTTGGCGCGGTCGGTTCGCGCGGTCAGTTGGCGCGCGGGATGACCGGGTCGCGCCGGTGGCCGTTGGCGTTGGCGTTCGACTGGTGGCGGCCGAAGCCGGTCTTCTCGCCCACCTTGGCGCGCACGATGCCCGCCGCGCCCTGGACGGCCGGGTGGTCGGCCAGGGCGCGGTAGGCCCGCACGATCTGGTCGTAGCGCTGCCGTCCGGCGCGCGCGCCCAGGACGTAGCCGATGGCGGCGCCGAGCAGGATGCCCTTCATGGGGTGGTCCTTCCCTCCTGGATCGTGCCTGGTCACACCCCTTCCTACCGGAGGGGAGGGGGGTGTGCGCGAGCACTGTTCGGGATGCGCTAGAGTTACGTCCTGTCGGGCCGGGAGGTCCGGCCTACAACAGAACATTCCCCCTTAGCTCAATGGCAGAGCATTCGACTGTTAATCGAAGGGTTACTGGTTCGAATCCAGTAGGGGGAGCGCGATGGCACCCCAGGTCCGCGGACCTGGGGTTTCTTCGTCTCATGGGGTGCGGGTACCCGCGAGTCACCCGTTTGTCACACGTTCGGGGCCGGATCTTTCGGGCAGGCTGGGCCACATGGCCGACCGCTTCGCCAACCGCCGCCGGATCACCTCGCTGGACCCCGAGCGCGACCACGTGGAGATCATGCGCATCTCGTCGGGCTACGAGTTCCCGTGGGACTACGTCCGCGCGCTGGAGTTCGCCCTGTTCCGGACTTACTGCGTGCCGTCGATCTCGGGCCTGCTGGCGCGCACGGGCGAGTTCGAGCGCCGGCCGCAGCAGCGGTACGACGACACGGCGCTGCTGATGGCGGAGCTGATCGACCACGGCTACGACTCGCCGCGCGGCCGGGAGGCGCTGCGCGTGGTGAACCGGCTGCACGGGCGGTACGACATCGCCAACGACGACATGCGGTACGTGCTGTCGACGTTCATCTTCGACCCGATCGAGTGGATCACCCGGTACGGCTGGCGGCCGCTGACCGACCACGAGCGGCTCGGCGCGTTCCACTTCTACTCGGCCGTCGGCGCGCGGATGGGCATCAAGGCGATCCCGACCACGTACGAGTCGTACCTGGAGTTCAAGCGCGAGTACGAGGACCGGCACTTCACCTACAGCGACACCAACCGCGCCATCGGCCGGTACACCCTGGACCTGTTCTGCTCCTGGTACCCCGCGCCGCGCGCGATGACGTCCCGGGCGGTGCTGGCCATGCTGGACGACCGGATGCTGGCCGCCTTCGGCTTCCCCGCCCAGCCGCGGTGGCTGGTGCGCGCGGCGGACGCGTCCCTGCGCCTGCGCGCCCACGCGGTCCGCCTCCTCCCACCCCGCCGCACCCCGCGCCTGACCAACGACCCGAAGAACCGCACCTACCCGGGCTACCCGACGGGCTACCGGCCGTCCGACCTCGGAGCCCCGTAGTCCGCCCGGCACAGCTTGGTCACGCCGCCCGGGTTGTCGAGACGGGGAGGAACCTCCCTCTGTACCCTCCGGAACCGCACGTCACCGGGGCGGTAGCTCAGCCGGTCAGAGCAGCGGACTCATAATCCGTCAGGTCGTGGGTTCGAACCCCACCCGCCCCACTCTTCGACCAGCGGGAACGTTGGGTTGGACGGTCGAGGCCGCCGGTCGGGCGGCTCGTCCGGGCGGTTGCGTCCACGACCCCACGCGTCATCCGCGGTCCCCAGCCCCAGGAGGGCTCTTTCGCGCTATGACCGCTGGTAGCGGCGGTACTACGGTTGGTGCACGGGGTGTCGTGTCGGAAACGTGACCTGGGAGCGCCCACTTTCCGGGCCCCGCGGTGTCCATACCTTCCGAGAGCCCATCCGCGCACGTCAGACCACGCACCACCGTCCAAAGCCCTCACCGGCCCGTGCCGCACCGACGGCCGGCGGGGGTGGCCACAGGAAGAAGGAGCCACCATGCGAGGGATCCCACAGGCCAGGGGGACCGACGCCGCGCACCGCGGCCAGCGCTCGGCCGAGGAGCTGCTCCGGTTGGCCCGTGGTGGGGACGGGGAGGCGTTCCGGGGGCTCGTGGAGCCCTACCGGCGGGAGTTGCAGGTCCACTGCTACCGCATCCTCGGGTCCGTGCAGGACGCCGAGGACCTGCTGCAGGAGACCTTGCTGGCGGCGTGGCGGGGGATCGGCGCGTTCGAGGAGCGGGCCTCGGTGCGGACCTGGCTGTACCGGATCGCGACCAACCGCTGCCTTAACGCACTGCGGGCCGGCACACGTCGGCCGAACGACTATGCGACCTACCAACCGGAGGTCCCGTTGCCCGAGCCATCTCACCGCCGCGCGGAGCCGAGCTGGCTGGAGCCGTACCCGGACGCGTTGCTCGACGAGATCGCCGACGACCTGCCGGGGCCGGAGGCGCGGTACGAGGTCAGGGAGTCCGTGTCGCTCGCGTTCCTGGCCGCCCTGCAGCAGCTGCCGCCCCGGCAGCGGGCCGTGCTGGTGCTGCGGGACGTGTTGGGGTTCCGGGCCGCCGAGGTCGCGACGATCCTCGACACCAGCGAGAGCGCGGTCACCTCCGCGTTGAAGAGGGCCCGGGGCGCGTTGGCGCAGGAGCTGCCGGGACCGGACTGGGCGAGCGCGCCGCTGCCGAACTCGCCGCAGGAGCGCCGCGTCGTGGACGACTTCGCCCGCGCGTTCCAGGCGGGCGACGTCGACGCGATCGTGGACCTGCTGACCAACGACGCGCGGCTCACCATGCCGCCGATGCCGCTGGAGTACCAGGGGCTGGACGACATCCGGCACTTCCTGGCCACGGTGGCGCTGCGCGACGGGATGCGCCACGTGCTGATCCCGACGCGGGCCAACGGCCAGCCGGCGTTCGGCATCTACCTGCGCGACCCGCGAACGCCCATCCTGCACGCGCACGGCGTGCTGGTGCTGACCCTGACCGGCGACCGGATCACCGGCCTGACCCGGTTCCACGACAACTCGCTCCTGCAGATCTTCGGATTGCCGCGATCACTGCGCGCCTGATTTCCCGGCGCTGATCCGGAAACACGACCCCGGGAATCCCCGGGGTGTTCCACCGCGCCCGTCGGCGATCTCGACGGGTTACCCGGCGAGGTGGTGGTGTCGAGCCACGGCCCCCGCCTGCTCGAAAACCATGGGATGAACCGAAGGAGAACGGTGAGTACGGAAACGGGACGGATGTCGTCCAAGCAGGCGTGGACATTGGGGCTCGCCTCGCTGGCGTCGTTCATGATGGCCTTGGACAGCCTCGTCGTCACGACGACGCTGAGCACCATCCGCGCGGACCTGACCGCGTCGATCGAACAACTCGAATGGGTTGTCAACGCGTACAACCTGACGTTCGCGGTGTTGCTGCTGACCGGCGCCGCGCTGGGTGACCGGTTCGGCCGGCGGAAGATCTTCAACACCGGTCTGGCGCTGTTCACCGTCGCGTCGGTGGCGTGCGCGATCTCGCCGAACATCATCTTCCTGATCGTGTCCCGGGCCTTCCAGGGCGCGGGCGCGGCGATGGTGCTACCGCTGTCGCTCACCCTCATCACCGCGGTCTTCCCGCCGCAGACGCGTGGCAAGGCGATGGGCCTCTACCTGGGCCTCACCGGTCTGGCGACGTTCAGCGGGCCGTTCATCGGCGGCGCGATCGCCCAGGGCCTGGCCTGGCAGTGGATCTTCTGGCTGAACCTGCCGATCGGCATCGTCGCGATCCTGCTCGCCTCCCGGAAGGTCGACGAGAGCACCGGCCCGAACAACAAGCTCGACCTGGGCGGCCTCGGCCTGGTCACGCTCGGCGCGTTCGGCATCATCTGGGCGCTCGTGCGCGGCAACGCGGCGGGCTGGGGCAGCGCCGAGGTCGTCGCCTCGATCGTGCTCGGCGTGGTGCTGATGGTGGCGTTCGTGTTCTACGAGAAGCGCACGCCGCGGCCGATGGTGCCGATGGGCTTCTTCAAGCTGCGCGCGTTCTCCACCGCCAACCCGGCGAACTTCCTGGTGTTCGCCTCGCTGTACGGCACGATGTTCTTCCTCGCGCAGTACTTCCAGCTGGTCAAGGGCCACGGCCCGCTCGTGGCCGGCCTGATGCTGATGCCGTGGACCGGCACGCTGATGGTGTGCGCCCCGATCGCGGGCCGGCTGGTCGACAAGGTCGGCGAGCGCAAGTTCGTCGTCGGCGGCCTGTTCCTGCAGGCGATCAGCATGGCGTGGATCGCCGTCGCGATCGACACCGACACGTCCTACCTGGAGATCCTGCCCGCCCTGGTCATCGGCTCGGCGGGCATCACCGCGGCGATGCCCGCGGCGCAGAAGGCGGTCGTGACCGCGGTGCAGCCGCAGCAGATCGGCCAGGCGTCCGGCGTGTTCATGATGCTGCGCATGTTCGGCGGCGTGTTCGGCACCTCGGTGTCGGTCGCCGTGTTCGGCGCGGTCGGCGGTTACGCGACGTCCGAGGCGTTCGCCGACGGCTTCTCGGGGTCGATGACCGCGGTCGCCGTGCTCGCGTTCGTGGGCATGCTCATCGGTCTCGGCATGCCGGCCAGGCGCCCGGCCGCCGCGCCCGCGCCCCAGCCCGCCGCGCCCAGCCCCGTCGCCCAGGCGGAGAAGGCGTAACGCCCCCGGCGTCCGGAAACGATCCCTAACAATTCCGGGTCGCGGACGACGGCCTGCCCGGCCGCCGTCCGCGACCTTTTCTCGCCCGCCGTTTCGGCAGTACGAAGGACGCCTTCTCCGGGAAGCCGCCGCCGGACCGTCAAGGCAGGTGCGAAGAAGCGACCCGGCCACGGGCCGTGCTATCAATTCAAGTGTATGGGGAGATGATTGCCGAAAGATTACCCGGGAGGAGTCGAGGGTGAGTCCGGAAATTGGTGTGGCGCTGCCCGTGCGCGAATATTCGATGCTGTACCCGACCGATGCGGCGGCACCGCTGATCGCGCTCGCGAAAAAAGTGGAGGAACTCGGGTTCGACTCGGTGTGGGTCGGCGACTCGTTCGTCACGCGGCCCCGCCTCGAACCGCTGTCGCTGCTCGGCGCGATCTCGATGGTGACCGAGCACGTCACCATCGGCACGGCGGCGTTGACGGCCGTGCTGCGCGAGCCGAAGGCGCTGGCGCACGCCATCACGACGCTGGACCAGCTCAGCGGCGGCCGGCTGAAGATGGGCCTCGGCATGGGCGAGCCGCTGCCCGTGAACAACGAGAGCGACCTGGTCCCCATGACCTACACCGAGCGCATCACCCGCGTCGACGAGGCGGTCCGGGCGTTCAAGACGGTGTGGGAGGGCCGGGAGGGCGACCTCAAGGGCAAGTACTACAACCTGAACGAGCTGCGCCACCAGGGTCCGCCGCGCACGCCCGGCGGACCCGGCATCTGGCTGGCCAGCAACGGCAAGCCCAAGGCGGTCCGCCGCACCGCGGAGCTGTACGACGGCTGGATGCCCGTGCACATCGACGCCGAGGGCTACCGCCACTCGCTGGAGCGGATCCGCGAGCACGCGCGGGCGATCGGCCGCGACCCCGACGACATCCGCCCCACGATGTACATCAACGTCAACATCGGCCAGGACACCGCGGCCGGCGAGGCGGCGCTCAACGAGTACACCACCCGGTACTACCAGCTGCCGCAGACGACCATGTCGAACTACCAGAACTACTTCGGCGGCACCGAGAAGGGCCTGGTCGAGCACCTGCGCGAGTTCATCGAGGCCGGCTGCCGGCACATCATCCTGCGCATCAACACGTTCACCGACTACGACGACATGCTCCGCACCATCGGCGAGAACGTGGTGCCCGCCATCCACGAGATCGCGGTGGACTGAGGTCCCGACCGGGGAAGGCGCCGCGGTCCCACGCGCGCCGACCGGGGGCGGGCGATCGCGGCCACCTCGACGTGCGGGGGTGGAACCGGCGCGATGGCCCGCCCCGCAGCGCGTGCGCCCGGCGGTGGTCGGGCGGTAGTACCGCAGGTAGCATCGGAAGTATGAAAATCAGTGTGAGCCTCCCCGAGGAGGACGTAGAGTTCGTTGATCGCTACCTCCGGCAACACCGGAGCGCCTCGCGGTCGTCGGTGATCCACCAGGCAATCACGTTGTTGCGCGAGGCAGGGCTGGAGAACGCCTACGCGAGCGCGTGGGACGAGTGGGAAGCCGGAGGAGACGCCGACGTGTGGGACGTGACCGCCCCGGACGGTGTCGTCGATGCGGCGAGGTGACATCTACTGGGTGGACCTGGAGCCGGTGCGCGGCGCCGAGGCGAACAAGGTCCGCCCGGCCGTGGTCGTGAGCAACGACGCGGCGAACCGGGCCGCCGGACGGGGCGGCCGGGGTGTGGTGACCGTCGTGCCCATCACCTCCAACACCGCGAAGGTGTACCCGTTCCAAGTGCTGCTGCCCGCCAAGGACTGCGGGCTCGGCGCGGACTCCAAGGCGCAGGCCGAGCAGGTGCGCACGGTCGCCGCGGCCAGGCTCCGCGCCCGGATCGGCGGGCTGCCGCCCGCCGTGCTCAAGCAACTCGACGAGGCCCTGCGCGTGCACCTCGCCCTCTGAGCCGCGCGGAGCACCGCCGGGACCGCCCGCGAGCGGCCCCGGCGACCCCCGTCACCCCACGACGCGGATGGCTCCCGCCGGGCAGAGGTGCGCCGCCTCACGCGCCGCCCGCTCGTGCCCGCCGGTCGGCGACGGCTGCAGCAGCACGACCGTCCCGTCCACCTCGTCCTGGTCGAACACCTCCGGATCGGTCAGCGCGCACATGCCCGACCCCGCGCACCGGTCCGGATCCACTTCGATCCTCACGAGAACTCCACCGGCAGCTCGTGCACGCCGTAGATCGCCATGTCCGACCGCATGCGCACCTCGTCGGCCGGCACGGCGAGCCGCAGGTCCGGGAACTCCCGGAACAGCGCGCTGAACCCGATCCTCATCTCGATCCGGGCCAACTGCTGCCCGAGGCACTGGTGCACGCCGTGGCCGAACGCGATGTGCCCGGACGCGGACCGGCGGACGTCGAACTCGTCCGGCCGCTCGAACCGCGCCGGGTCGCGGTTGGCCGCGGCCACCGAGATCGACACCGACTCGCCCGCCCTAACCACCACGCCGCCGACCTCCACGTCTTCCAACGCGGTGCGCAGCGTGCCGAACTGGATGATGCTCAGGTACCGCATCATCTCCTCGACCGCGTTGTCCACCAACGACGGGTCGGCCTGCAGCGCGGCCAGCTGCTCGGGGTGCCGCAACAGCAGCAGCGTGCCGATGCCCAGCATGTTCGCCGTGGTCTCGTGGCCGGCGACGAGCAGGAGCAGCCCCATGTTGGCGACTTCCTCGTCGGTCAGCTCGCCGGTGGCGATGAGCCCCGACAGCATGTCGTCGCCGGGCTCGGAGTGCTTGCGCCTGGCGAGCTGGAGCACGAACTCCTCCAGCCGCTCGAAGGCCGCCATGATCTCCTCGAACGTGGAGTCCAGGCTCAACACCTTGGCGGTGTCGCGCTGGAACACCTCCCGTTCGTCGTAGGGCACCCCCAGCAGCTCGCAGATCACCATCGACGGCACCGGCAGGGCGAAGTTCGCCACCAGGTCCGCGGGCGACCCGGCGGCGCGCAGCGCGGCCAGGTGCTCGCCCACGATCTGCTCGATCCGCGGCATGAGCCGGCTCATCCGCCGCACGGTGAACTGCCCGGTGAGCAGCTTGCGGTAGCGGGTGTGGTCGGGCGCGTCCATCGCGATGAACATGCCCGGCTTGGCCGGGGGCCGCTGCGCGATCGGCTGCCCCGCGACCCGGCGCGGCGTGTGCTGCAGCTCGGCCCGGCTGCTGAACCGGCGGTCCGCGTGCACCTCCCGGGCCAGCTCGTAGCTGGTCACGAGCCACCCCAGGTGCCCGTCCGGGAACTTCATCCGGCTGATCGGGGCCCGCTCGCGGAGCAACCCCAACTCCGCGGGCGGGTCGAACGCCGTGCTGCGCTGCGTGGGCAGCTCGGCGTACAGCGTTTCGGTCATCTCGCACACCTCCCAGTGCGTTAAGGGACCTGCTTCGCAACGTACAGAAGTTTCAGGAAGCCGTGAAGTAAATATGCCGTAAGGGAACGGCTGTAGTACGTCTGATAGCAGGTGTGCTACAAAACGCGGGAGAACTCTGACAAGGGGGAGGTGAGGGATCCTTGGTCATCGAGGTGCGCGATCTGCGGATGCGCTACGGCACGACGGACGTGCTGCACGGGGTCGACTTCACCGCGGGACCGGGTGAGGTGCTGGCCCTGCTCGGGCCCAACGGCGCGGGCAAGACCACGACGATCGAGATCCTGGAGGGCTTCCGGCTGCCCTCCGACGGCCACGTCCGGGTGCTGGGCGTGGACCCGGCCAAGGGCGACGAGGCGTGGCGCGCCCGCCTCGGCGTGGTGCTGCAGTCCTGGCGCGACCACGGCCGGTGGCGGGTGCGCGAGCTGCTGCACCACCTCGGCCGCTACTACGCGCCCTACACCACGCCGCACCAGCCGCGGCCGTTCGACACCGACGAGCTGATCGAGACCGTCGGCCTGACCGGGCACGCGCACAAGAAGATCAGCAGCCTGTCCGGCGGGCAACGGCGGCGGCTGGACGTGGCGATCGGCATCGTCGGCAAGCCGGACCTGCTGTTCCTGGACGAGCCGACGGCCGGGTTCGACCCGCACGCCCGGCGCGACTTCCACGACCTGGTGCACCGGCTGTCGGACCTGGAGGGCATGACGATCCTGCTCACCACGCACGACCTGGCCGAGGCGGAGCGGCTGGCCGACCGCATCCTGGTGCTCGCGGGCGGCCGGATCATCGCCGACGGCAGCCCGGACCAGCTCAGCCGCCGGGTCGCGGGCAAGTCCGAGGTGCGCTGGACGCAGGACGGCCTGCGGCACGTGCACACCGCCGAGGACGCGACCGCGTTCGTGCGGGACCTGTTCCGCCAGCACGCGACCGGGATCTCGGAGCTGGAGGTGCGGCGCAGCACGTTGGAGGACACCTACATGGCGCTCGTGCAGCGGCACGAGAGCGGCCAGGCGACGGAGGAGGAGGTGGCGCTCCGGTGACCGGCAAGTCGCACGCCGTCCGGCTGGGCGTGGACCGCGGGGTGCGGGAGTTCCGGCACTCGCTGGGCAGCTCCGACCAGCTCTACAACCTGTTCCTCTCGGTCGGCTTCCTGACCGTGCTGTGGTTCCAGCGCGACTCGCCGGTCGAGGGCTCCGGCATCACGCTCGCCGCGCTCACCCTGCCCGGCATGCTCGGCATGGGGATCGTCTTCGGCAGCCTGGTGGGGCCCGCGGGCCAGCTCTCGGTCAACCGGGAGGACGGCACGCTGCTGCGGGCCAAGGCGGTGCCGCACGGCATGCTCGGCTACCTGGTCGGCCGGACGGTGCAGACCTCGCTGGACTCCCTGACCGGCCTGCTGGTCGTGCTCGTGCCGGGCCTGTTCCTGGTGAACGTGTTCGCGGACGCGGGCGTGGGCGGCGTGCTCGGCCTGGTCGCCGTGCTGGCGCTGGGCATGGCGTCGATGCTGCCCTGGGGCGCGGTCGCCGGGTCGATCAGCAAGAGCCCCGGCGGCGCGATGGGCATCACCATGCTGCCGATGATGGGGATCGTGGCCATCTCGGGCATCTTCTACCCGATCACCGCGCTGCCCGGCTGGGTCCAGGGCGTGGCGCAGGTGTTCCCGGTGTACTGGGCGGGCCACGGCGCGCGGGCGGCGCTGCTGCCCGACTCGGCCGCGGCGGCGGAGCTGGGCGGGGTGTGGCGCATCCCGGAGCTGGTCGGCGTGCTCGGGGTGTGGGCGGTGCTGGGCTTCCTGCTTGCGCCTACGATCCTGCGTCGGATGGCTCGCCGGGAGTCCGGAGCGGATATGGAGCAGCGCAGGCAGGCGGCGCTGCAGAGGGTGCGATGAGCGAAAGCGTCTACAACCGGATCGCCATGCTGCGCGCGGAACGGGGGGTGTCGCGTCGGCAGCTCGCCGAGGCGTTGGGCATCCACTACCAGACCGTGGGCTACCTGGAGCGGGGTGAGTACAGCCCCAGCCTGTACCTGGCGCTGCGCATCGCGCAGTACTTCGAGGTGCCGGTGGAGGTCGTGTTCTCGACCGACCCGTTCCCCCGGCTGGGCAGCAGCTCCGAGCGGTCCGCGTAGGCGCGGGAGGGGCGGCGTCCGACGGGCGCCGCCCCCTCGTCGCTCAGCGCAGTTCCGCCTCGATCACGTCGGCCGCCGCGGTCGTGCCGCCGGCCGCGCGGATCTCGGCCCGGATCGCGGCCAGCCGCCGCGCCACCCCGGGGTCGTCGGCCAGCTCCAGCACGGCGGACCGGAGCTGTTCGGCCGTGACCGCGTCCCGGTCGAGGTGCCGGCCGACGCCGAGGTCGACCAGGCGCTGGGCGTTCATGGCCTGCTCGCCCAGCGCGGGCAGGGCGACCATCGGCACGCCGTGGTGCAGGCCCTCCATCGTGCCGCCCATGCCGCAGTGCGTGACGAACACCTTGGCGTGCGCCAGGATCTCCAGCTGCGGCACCCAGCGGTGCAGCTCCACGTTGGCGGGCGGCTCGCCCAGCTCGGCCGGGTCGACGTGCTTGCCGATGTTCATCACCACGTGCCAGTCCAGGTCGCCGAACGCCTCGAAGCACGCGCGGTAGACCCGCGGCTCGTTGGTGTAGGCCGACCCGAACGACACCAGCAGCACGGGCTTGCCGTCCGCGGGCGGTTCCCAGGTGCCCTGGAACGCCGACCGGTCGTCCAGGCACGGCCCCACGAACGTGTACTTGGGGTGCACCGACTCGCGGTGGGGCTGGAAGGCCGGGGCGATGCTCACCACCGCGCGGTCCGGGTGGCCGACGTACGTGCGGCCCGGGATCGGGCAGCCCTCGGCCGCCAGCCACTCGTCCAGCTCGGCGAAGAACGCCTCCACGTCCGGGTGGTCGTACAGGTGCGCCATCTCCTCCTCCCACCCCTCGTAGGCCACGAAGGTGGGGGAGAACTGGATCGCCGGCACGCCCCAGCGCCGCGCCAGCACGCGCGCGGTCCACGCGCCGATGTCGTACACGACCAGGTCCGGCCGGTCGTCGGCGTACGCCGCCTCCAGCAGCGGCAGCACGGTCTTCGCCTCGGTGAGGAACAGGCGCATGGCGGGCGCCATCCCGGTCGGCCACTCGCGGTCGTCGGCGGGCAGGCCGGTGGGGTGGACGACGGGCGTCGCGCCCGCCTGCTCCACGATGTGCCCGAAACCGGGGGAGACGGCGTAGGTCACGCGGTGGCCCCGGCGCACCAGCTCGGTGACGACGGGCAGGGTCGGGTTGACGTGGCCGTGGCCGGGGATGTTGAAGA
Source organism: Actinosynnema sp. NPDC004786 (assembly GCF_053601135.1). Classification (NCBI taxonomy): domain Bacteria; kingdom Bacillati; phylum Actinomycetota; class Actinomycetes; order Pseudonocardiales; family Pseudonocardiaceae; genus Actinosynnema; species Actinosynnema sp. NPDC004786. The sequence continues at coordinate 41,789 of NZ_JBSGBG010000052.1, forward strand.
AAGCGATGTGCGACACGGGTGATCTCCGTCTGGGTGAAGGGTCGGCTCGAAGACCCCGGCGCGCCCGGCGCGCGGGGTCGGACGGCTGACCCGACTCAGAGGTAGAAGACCCGGAATGCCCACATGCGACCCACCCTAGCGGCGGGCGCCACTCATTTCCCGAGCACGCCCCGCAGCGCCGCGCGCACGGCCGCGGCCAGCTCGGCGCGGCTCTCCGGGGTGCCGGGCGCGGGCGCGCCGAGCGAGCCCGCGCCGACCAGCCGGTCGAACAGCAGGCCGTCCACGAACGCCACCAGCTCGCGGCCCTGCCGCTCCGGGTCCGGCGCGCCCAGTGCCGTGAGCAGCGCGCGTGCCTGCGCCCGCGGCCGCTCGCCGTGGGCCAGGATGCCGCGCAGCTCGGGGTGGTGGGTGGCCTCCAGCAGGCACGCGTACCGGGCCAGGGTGCGCTCGCGGCCGGTGGTCAGCCACCCGTCGAGCACGTGCGCGATGCCCTCCGCGAGCCGGTCGGGATCCGGTTCGGCGGCCACCGCCGCCGCGGTCACCTCGGCGTCGTCGAGGTCGGCCAGCCGCCGCACCACGCCCTCCACCAACGCCTTCCGGGTGCGGAAGTAGGCCGACGTGGAGCCGGTGGGCACGCCCGCCCGCGCATCCACCGCGCGGTGGGTCAGCCCTCGCATGCCCAGGGTGGCGACCACGTGGATCGCCGCGTCGGCGAGCACGTCCCTGCGCTCGGTCACATCCCCTCCTTCTACACCTGTAGAGTACGAGACCTCTACAGGTGTAGAACGGGGTGGTCGTGAAAGCGGTCGTGGTGGGTGGCGGCCTCGGCGGGGTCGCGGCGGCGGTGGCCCTGCGCCGCGTCGGGTGGGAGGTCGTGGTCCTCGAACGCGCGCCTCGGTTCGGCGAGGTCGGCGCGGGGGTGGGCGTGATGCCGAACGCCCTGCGGGCGCTGGGGGCGCTCGGCCTGGCCGACGCCGTGCGGCGGATCGGCACGCCGCGGGTGGCGGGCGACCTGCGCGACCCGAGGGGGCGGACGCTGACGCACGTGGACCCGGCGCGGGCCGGGCACGTCGTGGCGGTGCACCGGGCCGACCTGCACCGCGTGCTGCGCTCGGCGCTGCCGGAGTCGTGCCTGGTCACCGACACCGAGGTGCGGTCGGCGGACGACCTGGACGCGGACCTGGTGGTCGCGGCCGACGGCATCCGCAGCCGGCTCCGGCAGGAGCTGTTCCCGGCCATGCCCCAGCCGGTGTACGCGGGCTCCACGGCGTGGCGGAGCGTGACGACGGCGGAGTTCCCGCGCGACCTGCCCCTCGGCCAGACGCTCGGCCCCGGCGTCGAGTTCGGCGTGCTGCCGCTCGGTGACGGCCGGGTCTGCTGGTACGCGGCCCTCGTCACGCCCGCGGGCGGCCGGGCCGACGACGAGGCGGCCGAGGTCCGGCGGCTCGTGGGCGACTGGCACGACCCGATCCCCGCGCTGCTCGACGCCACCCCGCCGGGCGCCGTGCTGCGGCACGACCTGCACGAACTCGCCGAACCCCTGCCGACGTTCGGGCGCGGCCGGGTGGCGCTGCTCGGCGACGCCGCCCACGCCATGACGCCCTACCTGGGGCAGGGCGCGTGCATGGCGATCGAGGACGCCGTGGTCCTGGCCGCCGCGTGCGCCCGCGCCGACGACGTGCCCTCCGCGCTCGCCGCCTACGACCGGCAGCGCCGGCCGCGCACGCAGGCCGTGGCCAGGATGTCCAGGCTGGCCGGGCGGGTGGGGCACCGGCTGCGCAACCCGGTGGCCGTGGCGGTCCGCAACGCGGTGGTGCGCGCCGTCCCGGCGGGGATCGGCGTCGGCGGCATGGCCCGGGTGCTCGGGTGGACCCCACCGTCGTTGTCACCCGATAGTGGAAATCCATGACGTGATCTAAATCACATATTACCGCCGGGCTTCGTGCGGATAACGATCGAATATCACTCGTTCTCGCAGGAAGGCTCACTCTTCTGCGCGATCAAGCGCTCACTCTGTGGCACGAACTGCGCGGCTTCGCTGCGGGCCGGCCCGCGTCACGGCGGTGCGATCGGAGCCGGGGGCCAACTACGGTGTCGCGCCATGGCCCCCGTCCCCTCGTGCCCGGCTGAAGCCATCCCCGCGACCGCGACCACCGATCCCGCCGCCGACACCGTCGACCTCGCCGAAGCCGAGGAGTTCCTCCGCCTGCACCGCGCCGAGCACCCCGAGCTGGGCCCAGTCGAGCACCGCCTCGCCGAGGTGCACGCCGAGGTCGCCGCCACCGGCACCTACCGGCACACGCCCGAGGAGCTGACCTTCGGCGCGCGGGTGGCGTGGCGCAACAGCGCCCGCTGCATCGGCCGGCTGTACTGGCGCAGCCTCAAGGTCCGCGACCTGCGCGACCTCGGCGACCCCAAGGAGGTCGCCGACGAGTGCGTCGAGCACCTGCGGCTGGCCACCAACGGCGGCAAGGTCCGCCCCGTGATCACCGTGTTCGCGCCGGACGAGCCCGGCCGGCCCGGACCGCGCATCCGCAACGAGCAGCTGATCCGCTACGCGGGCTACGTCGGCTCGGACGGCGGCGTGCTGGGCGACCGGCGCAACGTCGCGCTCACCGAGCAGGCCGTCGCGCTGGGCTGGCGACCGCCCGCCCGCCGCGGTCCGTTCGACGTGCTGCCGCTGGTCGTGGAGCGGGAGGACGCCGAGCCGTGCCTGGTCGAGCTGCCCGCGGACGCCGTGCTGGAGGTGCCGATCCGCCACCCCGAGCTGCCCTGGCTCGCCGACCTCGGGCTGCGCTGGCACGCCGTGCCCGCGATCAGCAACATGCGGCTGCGCATCGGCGGGGTCGACTACCCGGCCGCGCCGTTCAACGGCTGGTACATGGGCACCGAGATCGGCGCCCGCAACTTCGCCGACGTGGACCGCTACGACCTGCTGCCGTACCTGGGCCGGCGGATGGGCCTGGACACCTCCTCGGTCCGGACGCTGTGGAAGGACCGGGTGCTGGTCGAGCTGAACCGCGCGGTGCTGCACTCGTTCGGCGAGGCCGGGGTGACCATCACCGACCACCACACCGAGTCCGACCGGTTCCTCACCCACCTGGAGAAGGAGGAGGCGGCGGGCCGCTCGTGCCCGGCGGACTGGACGTGGATCGTGCCGCCCATGTCCAGCGGCGTCACCAGCGTGTTCCACCGCTACTACGACAAGCGGGAGCTGGTGCCGAACTTCTTCCCCGGCGACACCAGGGGCGTGTGCCCGGTGATCCACTGAACGCGCCCGGACACGCCCCGGTCTCAGCAAGACGTATGTACGGTTAACGTCAACGCCCACGTGTGGCGTAGATCACCTTCAGCGGTCTAGGGTGACTCTCCGTGAGAGTGGGCATACCCGTCGAGGCGCGGCCCGCTGAGCGCCGCGTAGCCGGTCTACCGGAAACGGTGACCACGCTGATCGGTGCCGGACTCACGGTCGACGTGCAAGCCGGAGCGGGCAGACACGCCCACGCCTCCGACGCCGCCTACCGCGCAGCCGGTGCGAACGTCATCGCCGACCACCCGGCCGGCCAGTCCGACGTGGTCGTCTCCGTGCAACCACCGACCCCCGAGCAGGCCGCCGCCCTCCGCGAGGGCGACATCACGATCAGCTTCCTCCAGCCGAACGCCGAGCCGGAGCTGATCGAGGTGCTCAAGGCCAACAAGGTCACCGCGTTCAGCCTGGACCTGCTACCCAGGGTGACCAGGGCGCAGTCGGTGGACGCCCTGTCGTCGCAGGCCCTGGTGGCGGGCTACCGGGCGGTGGTCGAGGCCACCGCCCGGCTGCCGAAGTTCCTGCCCATGTTCACCACGGCCGCGGGCACCATCCCGCCCGCCAAGGTGCTCGTCCTCGGCGCGGGCGTGGCCGGGCTCCAGGCCATCGCCACCGCCCGCCGCCTCGGCGCCGTGGTCGAGGCGTACGACGTGCGCGCGGCGGCGAAGGAAGAGGTCAAGAGCCTCGGCGCGCGGTTCCTGGAGCTGGACCTGGAGACGCAGCAGGGCGTCTACGCCGAGGCGCAGTCGGAGACGTTCCTGGAGCGCCAGCGCGAGCTGATCGCGGAGCGGGTGGCCGCCGCCGACGTGGTGATCTCCACCGCCGCCATCCCCGGCCGCAAGGCGCCCGTGCTGGTCACCCACGACATGCTCAAGGCCATGGCGCCCGGCTCGGTGGTGGTCGACCTGGCCGCCGAGTCCGGGGGCAACGTCACCGCCAGCAGCCCCGGCGAGGAGACCTGGGTCGGCGAGGTGCTGGTCTACGGCGCGCGGAACCTGCCCAGCTCCATGCCGGTGCACGCGAGCCGGCTCTACGCGCGCAACGTCGCCAACCTGCTGATGATGATGACCAAGGACGGCCGGGTCGAGCCGGACCTCGCCGACGAGGTGCTGTCCGGCTGCTGCCTCACGCACGCGGGCGAGCTGAGGAGGGAGCTGCCGTGATCGACCTGTTGACGATCTTCGTGCTGGCCGTGTTCGTCGGCTTCGAGGTCGTGTCCAAGGTGTCCACGATCCTGCACACGCCGCTGATGTCGGGCGCGAACGCGATCCACGGCGTGATCCTGGTCGGCGCCATCCTCATCACCGGCCGCGCCGGGAACGCCCTGGAGATCACGCTCGGGCTGCTCGCGGTCTTCCTCGCCACGGTCAACGTGGTCGGCGGCTTCGTGGTGACCGACCGGATGCTGGAGATGTTCAAGGGGCACAAGGCCAAACCCGTCCCGAGCGAGGGCAACGGGCACCGGGGGAGCGGGACATGAGCCCCACCTGGGTCCAGCTCGCGTACCTGGTCGCCGCCCTGTGCTTCGTGCTCGCGCTCAAGGGCCTGAGCACGCCGAAGCACGCCCGCGCGGGCAACCTGCTCGGCGCGGCGGGCATGGCCCTGGCCGTGGTCACGGCGTACGTCCACGGCGCGGTCCACAACGGACCGGCGATCCTGCTCGCGGTGGCCGCGGGCGTGGTGGTGGGCATCCCGGCCGCGCGGTCGGTGAAGATGACCGCCATCCCGCAGATGGTCGCGCTGTTCAACGGCGTCGGCGGCGCGGCGGCCGCCCTGGTGGCGCTGACCGAGTTCCTCGCCGTGCCGCACGGCTCGGTGCTGTTCCAGGTCGCCACCGTGCTCACCGTGCTGATCGGCTCGGTCAGCTTCTCCGGCAGCGTGGTCACGTTCCTCAAGCTCCAGGAGATCATGACCACCCGGCCCGTGCTGCTGCCCGCGGGCCAGTTCCTCGCCATCGGCGTGGCGGCGGTGAGCGCGCTGCTCGCGCTGGCGGTCGTGCTCACCGGGAACGGCGTGCTGCTCGTGCTGCTGGCGGTGGCTGGTCTCGCGCTGGGCGCGCTGTTCGTGCTGCCGGTCGGCGGCGCGGACGTGCCCATCGCGATCTCGCTGCTCAACGCGTTCACCGGCCTGGCCGTCGCCGCGTCCGGCTACGTGCTGGCCAACACCCTGCTGATCGTGTCCGGCACGCTCGTCGGCGCGTCCGGCACCATCCTGACCCGGCTGATGGCGCAGGCCATGGGCCGTTCGCTGACCAACATCCTGTTCGGCGCGTTCCAGGCCACCGCGGCCACCGCGCGGACGGAGGAGCAGCGCACCGTGCGCGCCGGCACGGTGGAGGACGTCGCCATCCTGCTCGGCTACGCGCACTCCGTGCTGGTCGTCCCCGGCTACGGCCTGGCGGTGGCGCAGGGCCAGCACGCCGCGCGCGAGCTGGCGCAGGTGCTGGAGCAGCGCGGCGTCACGGTGCACTACGGCATCCACCCGGTCGCGGGCCGGATGCCGGGCCACATGAACGTGCTGCTCGCCGAGGCGGACGTGCCGTACGAGCACCTGAAGGAGCTGGACGACGTCAACCCCGGCATCGGCAGCGTCGACGTGGTGCTCGTGGTCGGCGCGAACGACGTGGTCAACCCGGGCGCGCGGGACGAGCCGAGCAGCCCGATCTACGGCATGCCGATCTTCGACGTGGACCGGGCCAAGGCCGTGGTGTTCATGAAGCGCTCGATGCGGCCGGGGTTCGCGGGCGTGGACAACACCCTGCTCTACAACCCGAAGACCACCATGCTGTTCGGGGACGCCAAGGAGTCGCTGACCAAGCTGCTGGCCGCGGTGAAGCAGGTCTAGCGCCGCACCGCTCAGGCGTCGGACAGCTCGTAGACGGGCACGGCGGGCGCGAGGTGGTCGCCGTACGCGGCGTCCACCCCGACGCCCGTCCACCAGTCCGCCCGGTCCGGCGTCGAGACGTCGGGCACCGTCACCGACACCCCGGAGTCCCGGATCAGGGCCACCATCCGGGACACCGCCTCGTGCAGGAACGACGGGGGCCGGTCGGCGAGCCGGCGCACCACCGAGGGGTCGAGCACGAGCGCGTCCACGGGCAGGTCGTCGAGCAGCGACAGCTCGGCCTGCCCGCCGTTGAACCGGGTCAGGCCGACGGCGATCCCGTTGTCGCGCAACACCTGCGCGGTGTCGTCGCCCGGCACGTCGAGCATCGACCGGGCGTCCAGGAAGACCCGCAGCCGCGACACCGGCAGGCCCGTCTCCTCCAGCGTCCGCACCACCGTGCGCACCAGGTCCTCGTCGCGCGACTGCATCGGCGACAGCTCGAAGTGCAGCACGCCGAACGACGCGGGACCGTTCGCGTCGGCGGCGGCCTCGCCCAGCGCCCACTGGCCGAGCGCCAGGGACAGCCCGGTCTCCTCGGCGAGCGCCACGCACTCGTCGTGCCCGAGGTCGTCCCAGCGCAGCCGGGCCACGTGCCCGAGCACCCGGCGGGTGGTCGGGTCGACCACGGGCTGGTACTCGACCTCCAGCTCGCGCTCCGCCAACGCGCCCGGCATCCGCGCGGCCCGCGCCTGCCGGGTCCGGAACAGCTGGTCGGCGTGCCGGTCGTAGGGCAGCCACTGCCGCTTGCCGCACGCCTTGGCCCGGCGCAGGGTGGCGTCCGCCGCGCGCAGGATCTCGGCGACGTCCCACGCGGCGGGCGGCCGGTCGACCACGCCGATGGCGGCGGCCGCGGCGGTGCCGTCGTCCATCGGGCGGCCCAGCGCCTCGTTGATCCGGTCGACCATGGCGGGCACGCTCGGCGTGGTCGGCGAGTTGTCCACCACGATCGCGAACTCGTCGCCGCCCATCCGCGCGACCACCGCGGTCTCGCCCTGGACCAGCGTTTCGAGCCGGTGCCCGATCTCGGTGAGCAGCCGGTCGCCGACCGCGTGCCCGAGCCCGTTGTTCACCGCGGAGAACGCGTCCAGCCCGAGGTGGTAGAGCGTGATCCCGTGGGTCGACGTGCCGTGCAGCGCCTCCAGCCGGGTGGCGAAGCGCTGCCGGTTGGACAGCCCGGTGAGCGAGTCGTGCAGCAGTTGGAAGTCCAGGTTCTTCTGCAGCAGGTGCAGCTCGCTGACGTCCTCGACCATGGTCACGTGGTAGGCCGGTGCGCCGTCGGCGGCCGGCAGCGGCGACACCACCAGGTGCGCCCACACCGGCTCGCCGTCCTCGCGCAGCAGCCGCCGCCGCTCGCGGACGCGGACCTCCCGGCCGGCGGCGACCGCCTGGTACGTGCTCTCCATCGCCACGCCGTCCACCGGGTCGAACAGCTCGACCAGCCGCCGCCCGGCCAGCCCGGCGCGGTCGCGGCCGACCATCCCGGCCAGCGCCTCGTTCACCTCGACGCACCGGCCGTCCAGGTCGGTGATCGCGATGCCGAGCGCGGAGGAGTCGAACACCTCGCGGAACCGGGCCTCGCTGACCTCGAGCACCCGCTCGGCCTGGAGCTTGGCCGCCATGAGCGCCCGCTTGACCTCTTCCTGCTGGTCGAGCGCGTCGGTCCGCAGCGCGGCGGCGAACCCCGCGGCCACGCCGCCGAGCACGGCGACGACCCTCGTCACGAGGTCCGGCACGTCCCGCGCCCCGGGGTCGGCGGGCAGGGCGCGCCCGAGCACGTCCACCGTGCGCCGCAGCGTCTCCGGGCCGGTGAAGCGCGCCTCGACCAGCCGCTCGCCCACCACGACGACCGGGTCGGCGGTGAACGGCTCGGCCCGCAGGGCCTCGGCGACCACGTCCACCAGGTCGAGCAGGTACAGCTCGATCTCGACGGGCGACATCGGCACGTACGCGGTCGGGTAGACCGCCCGCATCCACTCGCGGGCGATCTCCTGCCGCCGGGTCCGGGCGGGCGGCGGTGCGTCGGTCACCGCTTGCGGCCCAACCCCGCGAGGATCCCGGCGCGGTCCGCGTCCTCCTCGACGGCGCCCTCCTCGGGACGCCACAGCGGCAGCGGCACCACGCCCGGCTCCACCAGCTCGAAGCCGTCGAACAGGGCGACGATCCCGGCCCGGTCGCGCGGGAACATCGGGTCCGCGCTCTCGTCCATCACGGCCACCACCCGGGCCATCTCGTGGGGTTGCAGGTCGGTGGTGAAGTGGGACAGGGCCAGGAAGCTGCCCGGCGGCACGGCGTCGCGGTACGCCGCCACCACGCCGGCCGGGTCGCGCTCGGGCGGCACGAAGTGGAACACCCCGACGGCGAGCACCCCGACGGGGTCGGCGAAGTCGACCAGGCCGGTGGCGCGGACGCCCGCGAGCACGGCGGCCGGGTCGGTCATGTCCTCCTGGAGCACGGCGGCGCGCCCGTTGCCGGCGAGGATCATCCGGCTGTGCGCGACGGCGACGTCCTCGTAGTCCACGTAGATCACGCGCGACCGGGGCGCGGCCTTCTGCGCGATCTCGTGCACGTTGCCGACGGTCGGGATGCCGGAGCCCAGGTCGAGGAACTGCCGCACGCCCGCGTCCACCAGGTGCAGCACCGCCCGGCGCAGGAACGCCCGGTTGAGGCGGGCGATGGTGCGGGCGTTGGGCTGGGCGCGCAGGAACTTCTCGGCCAGCGCCCGGTCGACCGCGAAGTTGTGGCCGCCGCCGAGCAGGTAGTCGTACAGGCGCGCCGCGCTGGGCATCCCGGTGTCGACGTCGTCGGGGATCCAGCCCAGCCGATCCGCCACCGCTCCCTCACCCGTGTGTGTGCCCGACGGAGCCGTCGCCCCGGCGGGGCGAGATTACTGAGCCGGGTGGCGTCGTGGGCAGAGGGCGGAGCCGCTTGTCCCCGATCGGCGTACATGGGGTGATCGCACCACCACGGAAAGTGTGCGTTCGAACACGCTGCGCTCACACCCGTGGCGAGTGGTCAGCCCGCGCGGCGGACGCGGCGCGCAACCCCGCCGGCCCCCGTCCAACCGTCCCGCGATGCGGGCGCCGCGATGTGACGCGGATCGCTCCGAGCCGTCCGACGTGGCGTGCCCCGAACCGTTGCCGCGCTCTTTCGTCGCAGGTCACGGCCCTGCGGGCGGTGCGACGGTCACGATCGCTCGCGCTCCGATCGGATCGGTTCCCGAGATGTTCCGACCCAGTACCCTTCGCGCATGTCAGACGAGGCACGCTCGCTCACCGACGTGGTCACCAGGCTCCGGCGGGCGCTGCGCACGAGCATCCGGTCGGACTGGCCGTGGGACTCCCTGCCGATGGCGCAGGTCGAGCTGCTCCAGACGCTCGCCGAGCGTGCGCCCATGCGCGTGGGCGACCTCGCCGCCGAGCTGCGGCTCGCGCCCAACACGGTCAGCGGCCTGGTCGGCCAGTTGATCGAGGGCGGGCTGGTCGAGCGCGGCGGCGACCCGACCGACCGCCGGGTGGCCCGCCTCTCCGTGACCCCGCGCGGGCACGAGCAGCTGGCGATCTGGCAGTCCGCCCACGAGAAGCGCATCGGGGCGGCGTTGGACAAGCTGGACCCGGCCGAGCGCGCCGACGTGGTCCGCGCCCTGTCCGCCCTGGACCACCTGGTGGACCACCTCCGTGCGCACTGAGGTCCGGGTCGTCGCCGCGGTCGCCCTGGGTGGCGGCCTCGGCGGCGCCGCGCGCCACGGCCTGGCGGCGGTGGTGCCCGGACCCCTCGGCACGGTGCTGGTCAACGTGCTGGGCTGCGCCCTGATCGGCGTGCTCATGGTCGTGGCGCCGCGCCTGCACCCGCTCGCCCGGCCGTTCCTGGGCATCGGCGTGCTCGGCGGCTTCACCACGTTCTCCGGCTACGCGCTGGACGCCGTGCGGCTGGGCGGCCTCGCGGCGTTCGCGTACCTGCTCGCGACCCTGCTGCTGGCCGTGGGCGCGACGTTCGCCGCCATGGCCGTGACCCGCCGGGTCACGGCATGACCGCGGCGCTGGTGTTCGTCGGCGCCGCGGTCGGCGCGACGCTGCGGTACCTCACCGCGCGGTGGCTGCGGAGGTCGTTCCCCTGGGCCACCCTCGCGGTGAACGTCGTCGGCTCGTTCGTCCTGGGCTGCGTGGCGGGCGCCGAGCCGACCCTGGTCGCGCTCCTGGGCACCGGCCTGTGCGGCGGCCTCACCACGTACAGCACGTTCAGCTACGAGACGATCCGGCTGGCCGAGGAGGGCCGCCACCGGCAGGCGTTCGCCAACGCCGCCGGCAGCATCGCCGCCGGCGTCGCCGCGGCCGCCCTCGGCTACGCCCTCACCCGGTAGGCGCCAACCTGCCCAGCACCTCCGGCAGGTCGCCGGTGTGCACGACGCCGAGCCGCTGCGTCGCCCGGGTCAGCGCCACGTACAGGTCGCTCGCGCCGCGCGGCGACTCGGCCAGGATGCCCGCCGGGTCCACCACCAGCACCGAGTCGAACTCCAGGCCCTTCGCGTCGACCACCCCGAGCACCACGACCTGCGCCTCCAGGTCGTCGGAGGCGCCCGGCACGGCGGCGCGCAGGGACGCCACCGACGCCGCCGGGACGATCACCGCCAGCTTGCCGTCCCCGATCGCGGCCAGCTCCTTGCCCACCACCGCGGGCAGGGCGTCGGGCACCGAGTCCACCCGCAGGCTCCACGGCTCGAACCCGCTGTCGCGCACCGACGTCGGCGGCGCCAGGTCGGGGTCCACCGAGGCCAGCACGTCCGCCGCCACGGCCATGATCTCCGACGGCGTCCGGTAGTTCACCGTCAGCTCGGTGAGCTTCCAGCGGTCCATCACGTACGGCGACAGCACCTCGTGCCACGACGACGCCCCCGCGATGTCGCCGGTCTGCGCGATGTCGCCGACCACGGTCATCGACTTGGACGGGCAGCGGCGCATCAGCGTCCGCCACGCCATCGGCGACAGCTCCTGCGCCTCGTCCACGATGACGTGCCCGAACGTCCACGTCCGGTCCGCCGCCGCCCGCTCGGCCGCCGTCTCGTAGCGCTCCGCGCCGTGCCGCTCCGCCAGCCGGTAGGCGTCCACCAGGTCGGTCGCCATCAGGATGTCCGGGTCGGCGTCGTCCTCCAGGTCGAGGATGTCCAGCACGCCCTGCGCGTAGTCGATCGCCTGCCGCCGCTGCCGCTCGGCCCGCGCCTTGGCCTCGGTGTCGTCCTCGCCGAGCAGCTCCGCCGCCTCGTCCAGCAGCGGCACGTCGGCGGGCGTCCACTCCGAGCCGCGCGGCCGGAGCAGCAGCTCGCGCTCGGCCGGCGACATCTTCGGCGTGGCCTTGGCGATCCGCTTCGGCGAGGCGTACAGGTCCTCCAGGAGCTGCTGCGGCGACAGCGTCGGCCACAGCCGCTCGACGACCGCCTGCACCGCGGGGTCCTCCCGCAGCTCGCGCCGGATGTCGTCGACGTCGGCCTGGTCCAGCAGGTGCCTGCCCAGCCGGGACACCGCCTGCGCCGCCAGCGTCGAGATGATCTCGCGCTGGAACGTGCGCCGCGCCTCGTTGTGCGGGCGGCGGGTCCGCCGCGCCCGGCCGCGGGCGTCGCTGATCGCGCGCCGGTCCAGCCGCAGCACGTCCTGGTCGAACGGCACCTCGACCAGGCCCGGCGCCTCCTGCCGGTCCCGGATCGCGCGCGCCACCACGTCGGCCATCTCGATGCGGCCCTTCAGCGCGGCCACCTCGGCGGGCTCGCGGCCCACCGCGGTGAGGCCGGGGAACAGCTCGCCGACGGTCGACAGCAGCACGCCCGTCTCGCCCAGCGACGGCAGCACCTGGCCGATGTAGCGCAGGAACGTCGCGTTCGGGCCGACCACCAGCACGCCGCGCTTGGCGAGCTGCCGCCGGTGCGTGTAGAGCAGGTAGGCGGCGCGGTGCAGCGCCACCGCCGTCTTGCCCGTGCCCGGACCGCCCTGCACGACGACCACGCCGTTCAGCTCGGTGCGGATGATCCTGTCCTGCTCGGCCTGGATGGTCGCGACGATGTCGCCCATCTGGCCGGTGCGGCTCGCGTTCACCGCGGCCAGCAGGGTCGCCTCGCCGGTCAGCCCCTCGGACGGGCGGGTCGGGTCGACCGAGTTGATGTCCAGCACCTCGTCGTCGAACCCGACGACCTTGCGCTGCTTGGTCCGCAGGTGCCGGCGCCGGCGCACGCCCTCCGGCGCGGCCGCGGTGGCCAGGTAGAAGGGGCGGGCGGCGGGCGCGCGCCAGTCCATCAGGAGCGGTTCGTACTCCTTGTCCTCGTCGAACAAGCCGATTCGGCCGATGTAGAACCGGTCGTCGGTGTCGAAGTCGAGCCGGCCGAAGCACAACCCGTTCTCCACCGCGCTGTACTGCGCCAACTGGTCGGAGTACATGGCCACCGAGGTGTCCCGCTCGGAGCGCATCTGGTGCGTGCCGCCCGTTTGCCGCAGCGCCGAGGCCAGGCGCTTCGAGCTCTGTTCGCGGAGGTCGTCCAGTCTGCCGTACAGCATCGACACGTATTCCTGCTCCGACTCGGTTTCCGCGAGCCGGAGGTCATCGGAGGGGCTTGACAACGTGCCTCATTTCTGGATAGCGTGGTTTATCAGCCTGTGTCGCTATCGGCTGACAGTTCCCTGCGCCTTGTCCCGCGCAGAACGTCTAATCTACTACACGTTCTTCGCCGCGGTGCGTGAACAACCGCGCTCGCCGAGGCCCGCCCGTGACCGGGTCCGTGACGCGCGAGAGCCGCCGCCGAGCGGTGCTCGACGGCGGCTCCCCGGTGCGGCGGCGGGTTACAACCGACCGGCCACGTACCCGCCGATGCCCGCCATGCCGTCCGCGTTCGGGTGCAGCGGCGCGGCCGGGCCGACCGGGGCCACGCCCTCGAACCACCGGGTCCGCGCGGGCGCGCACGCGTCGCGGCCCGTGCTCGGCGGCTCGATGTCGACGAACTCCGCGCCGTGCGCCGCCGCCTCGCGGGCGAGCACCGCGTTCAGCCGGTGCACGCCGCCCTGCAGGTAGTCCGCGTCCCGCGCCCAGATCGGCTGGTCGGGGTAGCAGCCTCCGGGCCGGATGTAGGTGCCGTAGCCGACCACCACGACCCGCGCCCCCGGCGCCCGCGCGGTGACCAGGTCGAGCGCGGCGGCGAACTCGGCCGCGTAGGCGTCGATCCGCTCGGCCAGCACGTCACGGCCGGCCGCGGTGAGCCGGTCCCGGCACGACTTGCCGAGCGGTTCGGGCAGCAGGTTGACGCAGTCCAGCGCCTCGTCCACCAGGCGCACGTCGTTGCCGCCGATGGTGAGCGTGACCAGGTCGGTCGTCGGGCTCAGCGCGTCCGCCTGGGGAGGCTGCGCGCCGTCGAGGGTCGACTGGGGGCCGGCGAGGTCGTCGGTGACCGCGCCCGAGCACGTCACGTCGGTGAGCCGCGCCCCGATCCGCTCGGCGAGCACGGACGGCCAGTTGCGCGTCGAGCGCAGGCAGCCGGGCGCGCTCGCGTCCTGGTCCGGGATGAGCGGCCCGGCGGCGGCCGAGTCGCCCAGCGCGACGTACTCGACGGCCTCGTCGGCGGTCGCCGAGACCGGGGTCCAGGTGATGGTCAACGCCGCCAGCATCGCCGGTAGCAGCTTGCGCACGACCGCCTCCTCTTCGTGATCGGGTGAGGTTCGGGGACATGATGGGGCGCGCAGGCCCGCGAACCGCGGTGGTGGACCGGGAGTCGGGGCGGATTCACCCGGCAGGGACGCGCGACCGCCGCGCCGGCGACCGGTGCGGGGGTTCGTGGGCGGTCGGCGACCGGTGTGGGGGCTCGGCGACCGGTGTGAGGGCTTGTGAGCGGTTGGCGACCTGTGTGAGGGCTTGTGGGCGGTCGGCGGCTGGTGCGGTGCGGGGTGCTGCGAGTGGTCCGGCGGCGCGGGGTTCACGAGCGGTCGGCGGCTCGTGCGGTGTGTCCGGCGGCTGCGGTGCGGGCGGCTCGCCGGCGGTCGGTGGCGGATCGGGGGTGCCGCCGGCGGGCCGCGGGGTTCGCGCGGCCGCTCGGCACGCCGGGTGAGGGGCGGACCACCCGATGAGCGGCTGTGCGAAGGCACGAGGGTGAATCCCGGTCCCGGCCCAAGATCGTTCCGGCACGCTGGGACGGGTGAAGGAGAAGCGCCAGGAACTCGTGCGGCTGTCCCGGATGGCGGTGGACCGGCCCCGGTGGCAGCTCGGGTTCGCCTCCGTCGTCTCGGTCTGGTCGCTGGCGTGGGTCGTGGGCCAGGCGCTCGGCGACGCGCCCGGCCCGCTGGACGTGCTGCCGGTGCGGTGGGCGGGCCTGCCCACGGGCTGGCTGGACGCGGCCCGCGCGTGGTGCGACGGCCGCACCGGGTTCCTGGCCGTGGCGGGCGGCCTGCTGTGGGCGATGACGAGCCCGGGCCGGCAGGCGTCGGCCTCCTTCGGCTGGCTCGCGGTGATGGCCGCCGCCGAGGACGTCGGCTACGTCGCGGTGCGGTGGGCGCTCGGGTCGGTCGCGGTGTTCCTGGTGGTGATGGGCCTGGTGTCGCTCACCGGCCGGCGGGCGTTCGTGGTCGACCGGGTCGCGGTCATCCCGCGGGACGTGGCCCGCGCGGGCGCGACGGCGCTGGCGCTGTCGGCGGTGGTCCCGCTGGTCGCGCCCGGTCTGCTGCTGGCCCGGCTGGTCGGCCCCTACGTGACTCGGCCACCGCGCCGCCGGGCCGGGACGCCGATCGTCCGCCCGGCTGCCACCGAACGCCGCACGCCCGGTGAACTGGTCGAACCCGTCCCCGCGCCGCGGACGCCGGCCGGCGAGGAGTCCGATTTTCCCGATCCGGCCCGGTCACGCGAATAGGTTTTGCGCCCCAACAATCACCTCCGGAAGAACCGAGCGAACCTCATGTCACATTCCGGAATCGCCTGTTTGGGCTTACCGGTCCGTATCCATCAAGATGAGCGCGTGCCAGAAAATCCCGCCGAAAACCGCTTAGCCAAGGTGATGCGTCGTCAGCCCGTTCAGCAGCGCGGCGCCGCGACGGTGTCCGCGATTGTCGACGCCTGCGCGACGCTGCTCAACGACTACGACTACGACGACATCACCACCGCCCGGATCGTCGAGCTAGCAGGCGTGCCAATTGGATCGTTCTACCAATACTTCCCGGACAAGCGTTCCGTTGTGCACGCGTTGGCGCTGCGCGGCATGGAGGAGTACCTGGGCCGGGTCGAATCGCTGTTCACGGAGGGCCGGCTCGCCGAGGACTGGCGCGAGGCCGTGCAGCAGGTCGTCGGCATCTACCTGCGGATGCTGGTCGAACTGCCCGGCTTCGGGCGGGTCCGGTTCAGCGACCTGCTCGACGGCCACCGCCTCGACGCCTCCGTGGACCAGTACGAGTTGATGGCCGAGCGGTTGCGCGACCTGTTCGTCAGCCGCTTCGCGGTGCGCGGCGACGCGCCGGTCATGTTGACGTTCCGGATGGCCGCCCAGACCGCCGACGCGCTGTTCAAGTTGGCCGAACGGGTCGAGCCGGACGAGCGCCCGGTGGTCCTCCGCACCGCCGACGGTGTGATCCTGAGGATGCTGGCCGGGGTGTTCGACCCGGCGTGACTTGCCGCGCCGGTCCGGGTGGTGTGGGGTGGACCGGTGGGCGACGACTTCGACGTGATCGTGATCGGCGGCGGCCCGGTGGGCGAGAACGCCGCCGCCCGGACCGCCGCCGGCGGGCTGCGGACCGCGGTGGTGGAGGCCGAACGGCTCGGTGGCGAGTGCTCGTACTGGGCCTGCATGCCGAGCAAGGCGTTGCTGCGCCCCGGCCACGCGCTCGCCGCCGCCCGTCGGGTGCCGGGCGTGCCGGTCGGGGAGCGGCTGGACGCCGCGCAGGTGCTGAAGCGGCGCAACGCCTTCACCTCCGACTGGGACGACACCGGCCAGGTCGAGTGGGCCGAGGGCGCCGGGCTGACCGTGGTCCGCGGCCGCGGCAGGCTGGCGGGGGAGCGCCGGGTCGACGTGGACGGCCGCGTGCTGACCGCCGCCAAGGCGGTCGTGGTGTGCACGGGCAGCGTGCCGCGCGTCCCGTCGCTGCCCGGCCTGTCCGACGTGCCGTACTGGACGTCGCGCGAGGCGACCTCCGCGCAGGAGGCGCCCTCGTCGCTCGTGGTGCTGGGCGGCGGTGTGGTCGGCGTGGAGATGGCCCAGGCGTGGGCCCGGCTCGGCTCCGACGTCACGCTGGTCGTGTCCGGCGAGCGGCCGCTGCCCAGGTTCGAGGCGTTCGCGGGCGACCTGGTCGCCGACGGGCTGCGGGAGGACGGCGTCCGGCTGGTCACCGGGGTCAAGGCGACCGGCGTGTCCACTTCGGACGGGACGGTGTCGTTGCGGCTGTCCGACGACACCTCGGTGTCCGGCGCGCACCTGCTGATCGCCACCGGCCGCCAACCCGCGACCTTCGACCTGGGCGTGGAGCAGTTCGGCTTCACCGCGGGCGAGGCGCTGGACGTGGACGACACCGGCCGGGTGTCCGGAGTGGACTGGCTGTACGCGGCGGGCGACGTCACGGGCCGCGCGTTGCTGACCCACCAGGGGAAGTACGCGGCGCGGGCGGTCGGCACGGCGATCGTCACCGGGGCGACCGACCCCGAGCCGTGGACCGCGCCGGTGGCCACGGCCGACCACACGGCCGTGCCGCAGGTGGTGTTCACCGACCCCGAGGTGGCGTCGGTGGGGTGGTCGGAGGCGCAGGCCCGCGAGGCGGGGCTGGACATCCGGGTCGTCGACCTCGACATCGCGGTGGCCGGGTCGTCCCTGCACGCCGACGGGTACCGGGGCAAGGCGCGGATGATCGTGGACGAGCGCAAGCGCACGCTGGTCGGCGTCACGTTCTGCGGCCCGGACGTGGCCGAGCTGCTCCACGCGGCCACGATCGCGATCGTCGGCGGGGTCACCGTGGACCGGCTGTGGCACGCCGTTCCGGCGTACCCCACCATCAGTGAGGTGTGGTTGAGGCTGCTCGAGGCCTACGGTCTCTGACGCTGCGTGCACGGCTTTCAGCACATCGTGCACACTCTCCGCCGAGTGCCGTACCGACCGTGGGGCCATCGGGACTCTTAACCACAAAATGCGGGTTCAGCTGCTTACACTGCGGGTGTGACCAGGGGAACCGTGGCTCTCGCGATCGGCGCGGTGCTCTGGTGCGCGTTCGTCATCGCGTCCACGTTCCTGCCCGGCGGGCCGTCCTGGCCGCCGGTCGCGGTGTACCTGCCGGGGTTCCTCGTCGTGCCGGTCGTCGCCCACACGCTGTGGCGGGCGCGGTCGAGCGCGTTGTTCTGCCTGGCGCACGTGCCCAAGCCGGTGCTGTTCACCGGGTTCGCGATCGCGGTGGGCGGGTGGCTGTTCTCGTTCGGCGCGATCGCGGGGAAGCCGGGCACCGAGACGCTGTGCGCGGTGGCGGGGCTGGTGATCGTGCTGCACGCGGCGTTCGGGCTGATCGGCGTGGGCATGGTGCGCGTCGGCCGGTGAGGCGGCCGCCCGGCCGGGCGGGTCGGTTGTGGAGGGTCCCTCGGCGTTGTCCGCTGTGCGACGCCGACCGGTCCGGGTTCTTCCTCGACCCGGTCTTGCTCCGCCGGGACTACTGCTGGGCCGCCGGGAGCCGCAACGCCTGGTCGGCGACCTCGGCCAGGGTCGGGTCGGCCGGGTCGCGGTCGCCCTCCACCCACACGACCTGGGTGATGCGCAGCTGCGCGCCCTTCGTGGACACCTTGATGACCGACCGGTCGAACGAGGTCGGACCGCCCGGCCAGCCCTTGCCGTCCTGCGCGAGCGGGGTGACGCCGCCCGCGCCCGCCGTCGACGCGAGGGCGCGCAGTTCACCCGCCCGGGTGGCGTCGGGCAGGCTCAGCTCGGCGATCGCCACGCCCGCCCGGCGACCGTCCACTGTGGTCTCGTACTGGGCGCGCCGCAACTGCATGCAGAGGTGTTCGGTCAGCCACGCCCGCACGTCGCCGATCGCGTGCGAGGCGCAGTCGTCGGTGCGGTCCGCGCCGCGCGGCGAGAAGCTCCGACCGTCCACCACGACCGTCGTCGGCTGCGGGGTGGGCGTGCTGCCGGGCGCGGCGCTGTCCGCGGTGTCGCCGGAGGACAGCGTGATGATCAGGACGATGATCAACACCACGGCGACGACCGCGCCGCCCGCGTAGGGCAGGAGCTTGCGGCCGCGCGACGCGGGCGCCACCTTCGGCAGCAGCATGGTGCTCGCCGAGGCCAGGTCGGCCGCCGCGTCGGAGAACCCCTCGGCGATCAGGTGCGGGCGGCTGGGCGGCGTGCCGGTCGGCGCGAGCACGGCCACCAGCTTGGCGGCGTGCTCGGCGGAGCAGGGCCGGTCGCTGGTGGCCAGCTCGCGGGCGGCGGCGAGCAGGGTGGTGGGCTTGGGGTGCAGCACGCGCACGCCGCGGTTCAGGTCCACGGTGGGCTGGACGACCTGGCCGACGTACGGGCCGACGGCGACCACGGTGGTGACCGGCAGGGGCTCGCCGCGCATGTCCTGGATCCGGCGGGCGACGGCGGTGCTGGCCTCCAGCGCCTCGGCGGCCGGGTTGGTCGCGCCGTCGGTGCGGGTCAGCGGCCAGCCGTCGATCTTCCACTGGCCGGTGAGCGGCGCCTCCAGCCGCATCGCCGGGTCGGGCAGGTCCACGCCGACGACCACGAGCACGCCGCGCGGCAGCACGATCACGGCGTCCAGGTCGCGCGGGCAGTCGGGCGGGCGGACGCCGAGCAGCGCGACACCGCCGAGCACGGCGTCGCCGATGCCCCACGTGCTCAGCGCGGCGCGCACGTCGGCCCCCACCGCGGAGGGCTCGGCGCCGAGTCGGATCAGCCGCACGTGATCACCAGGCCGCAGGGTTCGGCGTTGCACACGGTCCGACACGGTAGCGCCGTCGCGGGACCGGTCGTCGGGCGCATCGCGGGAGATGACGTTGCGTGACAACCATCACCCGGGGCGAGCGGTTCGGCGGTGGGGTGCTCGTGCCGGTATTGGAGGTTTGTCCGTGCTGTGGCGGGGGAACGGAGTCGGGCGTGTCGTGGCGGTGTGATCGGGAGTGGGCGGTGATCGGTTCGGGGCGGTGCGGTGATCGGATCGGAGCGGGTGCGGTGATCGGATCGGAGGGGGCGAGGGTGTGATCGCGGCGTGCCCGGATGATCTCGGAAAGTGACGCCGTCACACCGGGTGCAGGGCTGTGACGTCGGAGTTTTGGGGTCGAAAGTCCTGTATCTGACCCGGCCGGGTGAGGAACGGGATGGTTCTTATGGCGGACTGCTGCCACAACGGGCAGAATGGCCGAGTCGGGAATTCACAAGATCGTCCGCGTCATCGAGAGGTCGTAGGGGAAGACGTCCCTCGTCGAGTAGCGGAGGTCAGCTGTGAGCACCCGTGGCAGCAGCAGTGGCGTGGTCTACGTCCACTCGTCGCCGTCTGCGGTCTGTCCGCACGTCGAGTGGGCGATCTCGGGCACCCTCGGTGAGCGAGCGGACCTCAAATGGGCGGCGCAACCCGCGGCGCCGGGTCAGTTGCGCGCCGAGTGCAACTGGACCGGCGACGCCGGCACCGGTGCCCGACTCGTGTCCGCGCTCAGGGCGTGGCCGATGCTCAGGTTCGAGGTGACGGAGGACCCGAGTCCGGGCGTGGACGGTGTGCGGTACTGCTTCGCGCCCGTGCTGGGTTTGTGGCACGCGCGGACCAGTGCGAACGGTGACATCGTGGTGTCCGAGGACCAGCTTCGGGCGTTGGCGGCGCGCAGCCGGGGCGGGGAGTCGTTCGCGCACGGCGTGGACGAGATCCTCGGGGCGGCGTGGGATGACGCGTTGGAGCCGTTCCGGCGGGCCGGCGATGGTGCGCCGGTGACGTGGTTGCACCGGGTCGGGTGATGCCCGGATCCGGGCCGGCCGCAGTGGGTGGGTCCGGTTCGGCCGCAGTGGGTGGGTCGGGTCCGGTCGCAGTAGGTGGGGCCGGTCCGGCTCGATGTGACACGGGGCCCTTACGGGTACCAGGGGCAGGCCAAAGCCGGCAGGCCCGGCGGGGAAAAGCGTCCCGCCAGGCCTGCCGGCTTCGTCCAGCCTAAGGCACCCGAACCCATGTCAAATCGAGCCTCGGTGGGGGTGGTGGCGGGTCCGTTGTGGTGTCGTTGGTGGTGGTCGGGGTGGTGTCGTTGGTGGTGGTTGGGGTGGGTTGCCAGGCGGCCATGAGGTCGCGGTAGAGCGGTGAGGTGGCGAGCAGGTCGGTGTGGTGGCCGAGGAGTGGTGGGCCGCCGTCCATGACGAGGACTTGGTTGGCGCGCAGGGCCGAGGAGAGGCGGTGCGCGATGACGATCAGGGTTCCGGTGCCGGTGCGGGTGGCGAAGGCTTGTTCGACGGTGGCTTCGGCGGCCGGGTCCAGGGCGGAGGTGGCTTCGTCCAGGATGACGATGTCGGCGGGGGAGGCGTGGACGCGGGTGGCGGCGAGGAGTTGGGCCTCGCCGGCGGAGAGGCCGCCGCCGTTGTGGCCCACCGTGCCGTCCAGGCCGCCCAGTTTGGCGATCAGGTCCGTCGCGCCCACGGCGGCGGCGGCTCGGAGCAGGGTGTCGTCGTCGGCGGAGGGGGCGAGGAGGGCCAGGTTCTCGCGGACCGTGCCGGTGAAGAGGTAGGTCTCCTGGGGGACCAGGGCGATGCGCCGGTGGCGGATGTCGGGGTGGACTTCCCGCACCGGCGCGCCGCCGAGGAGCACGACGCCGGACCGCGGTTCGACCAGGCCCGTGACCAGGCCGGCCAGGGTGGACTTGCCGATGCCGCTCGGGCCCACCACGGCGAGGTGGGAGCCGGGGGGCAGGGTGAGATCGAGGTCCCGCACGACCGGTTCGGCGGTGGCGCTCCAGCCGAAGGTCACGGCGCGCAGCTCGATCCCGTGGCCCTCGGGGACGGCGGCGCCGGACGGTGGGGCGATCGGCGGGGCGGCTTCCGCCAGGCGGCGCAGTGCCACCACGAGGCGCAGCACGATGGTGCTGGTCGTGTCGGCGAGCCGGCGCAGTGCCGGTTGGACGCTGGTGCTGAGGTAGACGACGGCGGCCAGGACTTCGCCGGCGGTCAGCGTTCCGGTTCGGACCAGGCCGGGGGCGACGAGGAGCAGGAGCACCAGGGGGGCGAACCCGCCCAGGGCGATCACGACGCCGCGCAGGGCGGTGGCGTAGGCCAGGCGCACGGTGGCGGACGCCTGACGGTCGACCAGGGTCGTCACGTCGTGCAAGGCGTGGTCGCGGCCGTTCACGGCGGTGACGTCGCGGACACCGAGGAAGACGGTGCCGGCCACGGCGGCGGCTTCCTCGTCGGCCAGCACCAGCCGGCGTTGGCCGCGGGCCAGGCCGGGCAGCAGGAGGGCGAACAGCACGAGTGCCGCGACCACCGGCAGGATCACCAGCCAGGCCAGCGAGGAGACCGTCGCGGCCAGGCCGACCAGGGCGGCGATGGTGGTGACCAGCAGGGCGCGTGCCTGCACGAGGACGCCGGCGGTCGCGTCGCGGACCACCTCCACGTGCCGGGTGATCCGGGCGACGGCGCTCGCGTCCGGCTGACGCGTCTGCGAACCCGCGTGCAGCACGCCGCGCACGACCTGGCGCACCAGGGTGTCCCGCAGCGGTTCGACCACCGCGCCCAGGTGGGTGAAGACCTGGCGCAGGCCGAACCCGCCCAGCACCGCCAGCACGGCGAACGCCAACAGCCACGCGACGCCGACCCACGGCCGGCCCACCGCGAAGCCCCGGTCCACGGCGTAGCCGACCAGCCGGCCGGACAGCAGGGCCGGCACGCCCTCCAGCACCGACCAGCCGAGCAGCACCGCGATGCCGCGCCGCTGTTCCCGCAACGCCCGCACATAGGTCATCGGCCGAACACCGCCCGGTACTCCTCGTCGTCCCACAGCTCGGCGTGCGGGCCGACCGCGCGCACCCGGCCCTCCTCCAGCCACACCACGACGTCGGCCCGCCGGGCGGTGGCCGCGCGGTGCGTCACCACGACTCGCGTCCGGCCCGGCAGCGCCGTCTCGACCGCGCGCTCCACAGTGGACTCGGTCACCATGTCCAGGCTGGCCGTGGCGTCGTCCAGCACGAGCACGGCGGGGTCGCGGACGAACGCCCGCGCCAGGCCGAGCCGCTGCGCCTCGCCACCGGACATCGGGGCGGCGGACATCGGGGTGTCGTAGCCCTCGGGCAGCCGGACGACCACGTCGTGCACCTGCGCGGCGCGGCAGGCGGCCTCGACCTCGTCCCGGCGCGAGTCCGTGCCGTAGCGGACCGCGTCGGCGACCGTCGTGCCGACCAGCGCGGGCCGCTCGAAGGCGTAGCCGACCGACCCGCCGCGGCGCACGTCGCCGGACGCGGGCCGGGTCAGGCCGCCGATCACCGAGGCCAGGGCGGACTTGCCGGCGCCGGACCGACCGACCACCGCGAGGAACGTCCCGGGCGGCACGGTCAGGTCCACGTCGTGCAGCGCGCCCGGCACGGTGACGCGGCTCAGCACCACCTCGCCGGAATCCGCGGGCGCGGGCGGCTCCTCGGCCGGCACGGGGGTCGAGAGCACTTCCTCCAGCCGCTCGGCGGACGCCCGCGCGCGCTGCAAGGCCGTGAGCAGGGTGGTTTGGCCGACCACCGCCATGCCGAGGGCCGTGTAGCCGAGGGCGGCGAGCACGTCGCCGACGCTCAGCCGGCCGGCGACCACGCCGAAACCGGCGGCCGTCAGCACGGCCAGCTCCACGGCGGGCAGCAGCAGGCCGGCCCGCCAGATCATCCGCGCCTGCGTGCGCCACATGCCGACCCCGGCCGCGGTGAGCCGGGGCAGCGGGCGCAGCACCCGCTCGGCCTCCTGGTCCGCCCGACCGGAGGCGGTGATCGTGCGCAGGCCGCCCACGGCGTCCACGAGTCGCGCGGACAAGTCGCCGGACACCTCCTGGTAGGTCGCCACGTCCGCGGCCGTCAGCCGCAGGTGCGACCGCACCAGCAACGCCGCCAGCGGCACGCTCAGCAGGAACACCACCGCGAGCCGCCAGTCCAGCAACGCCAGGGCGGTGATCGCGCCGCCCGCCGTGAGCACCGAGATGCCCAGGTTCACCGCGAGCACGGCGACACCGCCGGCGTTGACGCTGTCGCCGGTCAGCCGGCTCACCGCGTCGCCGGCCTCGAACCGCGCGGGGTGGCCGAGCGCGAGCAGGTGCGCGGTCAGCCGGTGGCGCAGCCACGCCGCACCTCGTGCGGTGACAGCCGCCGCCAGCACCACGCCGATCGCGTCGCCGAGCACTTCCACGCCCGCGAGCCCGACCAGCCAGAGCACCGTGCCGCGGTCGAGCCGCCCGGCCAGCGCCATGTCGACCGCCGAGGCCAGGGCGGTGGGCAGCAGCAGCCCGGCGAGGGTGGCCGGCAGGGCGTTCAACGCGAGCAGCAGCCACCGGGGATCTCGCCGCACGACGGAAGAGAGCACCATGCCTTGGGACTCCTATGGCGATTGCCGCGGTTGGGCGCATCATGTGTCGGGGGGTTCGACGGCATGCCGTCGAACCCAAAAAGGAAGAGCGGGGGGGTGGGGAAGATTGGGTC
>NZ_JBSGBG010000053.1:0-63406 GCF_053601135.1 Actinosynnema sp. NPDC004786
ACCCTGCCGCAACGCTCACGCACGATGACCCACTGGGCGATGGCTAACATAATGAGCCGCGTTCTGACCGGAGAATCCACCCAAACCTGGCGAAAAGATCTACGCAAAGCGGACACACCCGCCCAAAAGTAGATCAGATGCCCTCTAAGGCGACCGACAACGCTTGTCGGTGTTCCGGTGGTGTTGTGTGCACGAGTATCTCGGCTTCGTGGAGAGTCGATGCCGCCGCCACGACGTCGACCATCAATCTCCACCCGTCGAGGCCGGACAGGACCAGCGCCTCGGCCGCCTCGAGTTCGCCGGACGCCGCTATAGCTCGCGCCAGAGGGCTGATCAGGTCGTTCCGGACGTGGTCGTCGTTGATGCGGTCGAGTGTGCGCTGGGTAGCGGCAAGATCGAGACGGGCCACCGCCGCACGCACGACACCAGCCAACGCGCGATCCCTTCCCTCTGCAAGCGTAATCGCACGTTCGATATCCCCGTTTCGGGCGACGGCTTCGACTAGGTGCTCTCGGATCTCTTCCTGGTGAGGGGAGGCGAGGGACCGCTCGATGAAATCGTGCGCGAGGGTCGAATCGCCGTTCTCGGCTGCGGTCAGGGCAACGACGGCTATGCCGTGAGGCAATGCGACCGGATCCAGGTCGGCGCGGATCAGGTCGGTCGCGCGCACGACCAGGCTAAGGGCCAGATCTGCCCGTCCCTGTGCCGCCGCTGACTCCGCTACTGCCACAATCATCAGTCGATCGCCTGACTTGATTGCTATATCGGCAGCCCTGCCCAAATCGCCCGACCGGGTTAATGCCGCAATCAGTTCGTCCAATGCCTCACGTCGATAGCCATCGGGCACGGCGGACAGGAGCTGTCCTGCTTCGTCGTCGTTCCAGGACCGCATGCCACACACCGCCCGTAGGAACGGCCCGCGTTCGACTGCATCGAGTTCCCGTGCCAGGGTCACCACAGCGTCGAGGTCTCGCGCACGGGCAGCCAACTCAGCGAGCACCAACGCTCGACGCAGACCGCTCAGTCTTTCAGCCGCTGCGATGACCGGACCGACGCCCTCCACAGTCGTGTAGGCCCGCGCCCAGTGCCGTGCAATGTCCTCGCCTTCCCGCTGGAGGAGGTCGATGGCGGCAACTTGCACAGAAGCCAACAGGCGACGTGCCCGTTCGGGAGCCGCCACCTCCGCAGCGGATATCATGAACCTGAGCTTTGCCGGGAGATAGGTCGTGGTCCTGATCACCATGTCGGTCAGCGTCGGTCCCCAGCTCCGCTCAAGGGCCGCCCCGATCTCACCGGCCACCTCCGCAATCTGCGGGCCGCCAGGCACTTCGTCCAGGATGTCGACCGCTAACTCAAGATCACCCAGCACCACGGCGGCACGTGCTCTGGCAGCAGCCGCCCGCCGCTGGTCGACAGGCTCGGTGAGAAATGCCGATGTGTGACCCGCGCGGCTGAAAAGCACACCAGCGTGCTCTGTCGAGCCAGATTCGGACGCCATGCGCGCCAGCGACGTCAGTGCGTCGACTCGCTCCACCGGATAGGTGATCGAGTCGGCCAGCGCTTCAGCACGGTCCCACCGCCCGAGCCTCGCCCACACGGCCGGGAGACCTGACGGGACCATGGCGTTGCGATCCATGACGCGCTGGCGGTTCATCACCAACCTGGCCATCGCGGCCACATCCGGCTGGTCAGCGGAGAGGACCAGTTCCTCGGTCCGGGAGAGCTCGGCGAGCGCCGCCTGGTCCGCACCGGAGATCTCCCGCATCAGGTCAATACGCCGATGGTCGGCGACGAAGTCGACGAGTCGACCGAGATCGCCGGACGAGACCAGCAGCCGGAAAAAGCCGCGCAGCAGGTACTCGGGCGTGTCGCCCGGCCAGCGCCTGGCGCGGAACTCGTCGGCCCAGGCGTGCAGTCGTCGGCGATACTCGGGCAAGGAGTCGGCCAGACGGCGCTGTGCAGCGATATGCAGTTCCTCGTGCCCCAGAACATAGATGTCGTCCGGATGCCAGTGGCCCGGCCGGGGCATGAGGCTGCGTCCGGTGACAGTGTCCAACTGCTCGCGCACCTGCCACTCGGGCCTGCCCGTCAGACTCGCTAGGTCCGCTGCGGTGAGACCGCCGATCGCGGCGGTCAGCACGCCCACCAGGTCACGTTCCGGTGACAGCAGGCGGCGCAACTCCCGTTCCATATCCGCCCGCACCGCCTTCGCCGCCTCCGAGACCCGCAGCACGCGCACGATGGACGGATCGCGGAGGGGATGTCCTTCCGGGACATCGTCGGGCACAGGCGGGTTGAGCCGCCCTGCCACGACGACACTCATGCCGTGCGGCAGGCGGGCAGGCAGCAGACTCGCGATGCTGTGGTCGTCCGGATCCGTGGTGACACCCCGGTCTTCGTCCAAGCCGTCGACCACGAGCACCAGACGTTCGCCACGGCTCACACACAACGCCGCGGCCTCGTCCAACATGCCCAGCAGATGGGCTTCGGATGTCGAGGCCAAGGGCGGCAGCGGCTCATCGAGCAATGTCGCCAACTGCTCCAAGATCGCCTCGACGAACCCCTGCCGGCGGTTCTGATCGGAGAAGCGGGCCGTGATGAAGAACGACACCACCCGTACGGTCGGTGGCGGGCTCAGCACGAACCACGACAGCAATGCCGACTTGCCTGCCCACGCCTCCCCTCGCCACCAGAGGTACAGGTCCTGCGGCGAGGTGCAGAACGCCGCCAGCTCGGCTAGCTCCGCCTCACGGTCCACCAGATCCTTCGGGACAATGCGTTCGACCTGCTTGCGGTAGCGGGACCGTACCGGGATCCCCGTACGCAGATTGATGTCACCAGTAACAGAGCCGACCTGGATCGCGGCACCAGTCACCACGGAGTTCGACATCGCGTTCGACACCGACCCCTGTTCGAACCCGCTCACCGTGCCATCATGTCATTCGAGCCCTGTAGTGCGGGTCCCCACGGCAAAGCAGAGTGTCACGTCGGTGGAAGCGGTGGCCCGACCGTCGGACAACGTGCGCGGGCGACCTCTGACGCGATGATCCTGCAGGCGGGCCGTGACGTGAACGTCACCTTCGGCCCAGCCGACCATTCCACCGGACCGAGAATGCGGTCGCCTCAACGGATCGCGATCACTGTGGTCGCGGTGATCGCCGTCGCAGCGACGACGGCTTTCGTGACCGCTTACCTGCGCGGCGCCCTCGACCGCACCTCGGCCGGATCGCACTCGCCGATGAACACGAACATCGCTGCGGCAAGCCCGTCCTCGTCCCGGCCGCACTCGTCCGTCAAGTCGCCGGAGCCAAGGCCGGACACGTCCATCGGCGAGCCCGAGCCAGCCTGACGAAGAAGGGGTACCGGCTCAAGCCGTCCTCGGACGTGCGGACCAACGACATCGACAAGATCGACCTCGATACGGGCTGCCCGGGCTGGGGTCCGACCTCTATCCCCGTGGGCCGCAAGCGGTGCGGGGAGCTCGCGGACCTCATCGTCGAGTCCTACGGATTGCACGCGCCCAACGACCAACCCCTGCTCGCACCCGTGGACGGCCTGGCCACCCACACGTCGTGCCGTGACCGGACTGACGGCGTCGGCACGATCCTCCTGGAGGATCTGCACGACGGGACGCAGTTGTGCGTGTGGACCGACAAGCACAGCATCGCCGCGGTCCATATCAACTCGGTCACCGAGATCGGGGAAGTGGTCATCGACTACGAACTCTGGGAATGCTGACCGCCCGCCCACCGACCCACGCCCGCAAGCCCCATCCTGTCATCGGCATGAGCGCGCGTCAGCCGCTCGTGCCGAGCTGCCGCAACCCTATCTTGATGAGCTGCGCCACTGGCACGATGGACCGGTCGGGCTTGGGCAGGACTGCCTGTGGAGGTGCCGTCGTGGAGCACGCAGCGGGTCGTGGCGATGGTGACGGTGCAGGGCGCGTCGTCAACCACCTGGAGTCGGCCCACGGTCAGATCGTGCAGGCAGGAACTGTCCACGGCGGTATCCATTTCCACACCACAACGGTGCCGGCACAGTCCCTCATCGCGCCGGTCCCCGCTCGGACATCGACCGATGGCGCTGAGGTCCACGCTTCGATGTCCGACGAGGAGTTCGCTGATCGGCCCTTGCGGGGGCAAGGCTGTCAGGCCTCGGGCTCTGCTTCAGGCGATGTACTACGCGTGCCGAGAACCCTGCCGCGGGACCTCGCTGACTTCACCGGTCGTGACTACGAATTTCGCCGGTTGCTCGACGCCGTCGAACGAGCCGCAGGCGGTGGTGCCACCGCTGTCGCCATCCACGCCATCGACGGCATGCCCGGCGTGGGCAAGACCACCTTGGGAATCCACGCCGCCCACACACTCGCGCCGAACTACCCAGACGGCACGCTGTTCCTCAACCTCTGGGGCCACACACCCGGGCAGAAACCCCGTGATCCCTTCGACGCCCTGCACGCGCTGATGACGGACATGGGGGTGCGAAGCGACGTCCTCGCCCGACACGGCACCCTCGATGACCGCATGCGTCTGTGGCGCAGTGTGGTCGCCGATCGTCGACTCCTGGTCCTGCTCGACGACGCGACCGACCACCACCAGGTCACTCCCCTCCTCCCCGGTACCCGGAGAAGCCTGGTGCTCATCACCAGCCGCAACCACTTCCCCGAACTCGACGGTGTCCACCCCCTCACCCTCGACATCCTCCCGTCACCCGACGCCGCCCGGATGCTGCTGCGCCTGGCCCACCGGACACCCGAACCCGCCGAAGCCGAGCAGGTAACCCGACTGGTCGAGATGTGCGGACGGTTGCCGCTGGCGATCGCCATCACCGCGTCCCAACTCCGCACCCACCCCACCTGGCCCGTCCGCCACCTCGCGGACACGATCGCCGGCCAACTGGCCCAGGATGCCGACAAACTCGGTGAATTCGACTACGGCGACCGCTCCGTCGAAGCCGCCTTCGACACCTCCTTCCACGACCTGCCGGAAGACCAGCGCGCGATGTTCACCCTCCTCAGCGTCCACCACGGTCCCGAGATCGACGCCCACGCCGCCGCGGCACTCGCCGCAATCACACCCAGAAATGCCCGCCACGCACTCGACGCTCTACACACCCGCCACTTGCTCCAGGAGACCAGCCCAGGACGCTACCGCCTCCACGACCTCATCCGTGCCTACGCCCATACCCGTGCCACCCGGCTGTCACTCGAGCACCGCGGCCGAGCCATCACCAGATCACTCGATTTCTACCTGCACACCGCGCACACCGCCGCCCGTCTCCTGCCCGCGCGCCGCGCACGCAGCACGCTGACCGCTCCCGCCTCCCCTGCCCACCCCGTTCGGATCACGACCACCGACGATGCCCTCCGTTGGCTGACCGCCGAACTACCCACCCTCGCCACCGCCGTCGAGCACACCCACACCACGCACCCCACCCATGCGCTGGGCCTGTCGACCACCCTCTACCCGTACTTCCGCGCGGTCGGGCACTGGCGCCACGCCCGCGTCATGCTGCACACCGCCCTGACCACCGCCACACGAACCGGTGACCTCCGAGCCCAAGCCGCCGTGTTGAGCGATCTGGGCTACGTGTACCGCAGACAAGGCGACCTGGACGCCGCCGCGGCTGCACTGACCCGGACCCTCGAGCTGAACACCCGCACCAACGACTCGCTCGGCCAGGCCGCCATGCTCACCGACCTCGGCTACGTCCAACTGCTGCGGGGCGAGTGGGACGCGGCCCGCGACACATCGAAGCGCGCGGTGGACATCTACGCCCACAGCGACAACCTGCTGGTCTCCGCCAACGCGCTGAACAACCTCGGCTACGTGCACCTGCTGCGCGAGGAGGCCGACGAGGCGGGCGACATCCTGACGCAGGCGGTAGAGCTGTACCGCCGTAGCGAAGACCCGATGGCACAAGCCAACGCGCTGAACTACCTCGGCTACGTGCACCTGCTGCGAGGGCAGGCCGACCAGGCGGTCGACACCCAGACACGGGCACTGGACCTGCACCTCCGCAGAGGAGACGTGCTAGGGCAAGCGAACGCGCACCTCGGCGTCGGCATCGCCCACCACCGACGACACGAACCCGAACCCGCCCACTTCCACCTGACCCGTGCACTGCACCTCTTCACAGAAGGCGAGGACATCGACGCACAGGCCGAAACCCACAACGCCCTGGGTGACCTCGCCCTCGACCACCCCAAGAGCGGCGGACCTGCCCACAACCACTACACCACCGCTCTCGGACTCGCCCGTGCCTGCGGCACCAAACTCCACGAAGCCAACGCTCTCATCGGCGAAGCCCACTGCCTCCGCCGCACTGGTGACGTCGTGCAAGCCATCTCCCGCCTACACGAAGCACTCACCATCCAGTGCGCGATGAATGCCCCGCAGGCAGCCCGGACCACCCGACTCTTCGCCACCTTTGACGCCGAACGGCCGAACCCCTGACGACTGTCGTCACCCCCAGCCATGTCGGCGTCACGTTCCCCTCAGTTGTGAGGACTTCTCGGTGAGAGCTACCCGGCACCATCGCAGGTCAGGGCGCGACGCAGGTTCCCAGCCGCTGCTCGCGCAGAGCGGCGAGAACGTGTTCCTCCAAGTCCACGGCGGCGGCCCGGTCGGCGGTAGTGGCCCAGCGCAGCCACAGCCCCGCTTCCCGCATGGCCAGCGGCGCCCAGCCTTTGGCGTCCAGCCGTTCCCTGGCGGCCAGGCGCCCCGAGAGCAAGCCCACGTTGTGCAGGCGCGGTCCAGCACCGCGCGGCCCAGGCCCGAGACCGCCGCCTTGCCGGTGCACTACGCGGTCATCCTCCCGCGCAGACCCGCATCCCGGCGGGCGCGTCGGCCATACCCACGTAGACCTGCCCCGTCGCGAAATCGGCACAAGCGCGGTTCTACGTGATCAGGCTGTAGCGGCCGTCATCATGTCGCCGGAAGTACACGGTGTAGTGACCAGGGTTGCCCAGACGGTGCTTCGGCAGGAACACGCGGTAGGTCGCGTCTGCCCATCCCGGACACGCCTTCTGGACATCGGCAGGGCGGAAGCGTTCCGGTAGAACGCCCTGAGACCTAGCTCGACGGATGTCTTCGACGAAGCGACTCACGGCCGGAGAGTGGCAGGTCGCCTAATCAAGGACCACCGCAACTACCCGAACGTGTGGGGTTCCAGAACTCTGCACCGAGGCGCTGAGCTGCGGTGATCGCGCCTTGAGCTGTAGGGGCATGATCGTGAGGCGTGGTGCTACGACTGCTGTACCTGGTCTTCGTCCGGGTCGTCGGCTGGTTGGTTCTGCTCGGCCGGTCATCAGCGGCCAAGGACATGGAGTTGCTCGTGCTGCGGCATGAAGTCGCCGTGCTGCGCCGAACCAATCCTCGCCCACGGTTGGACTGGGCCGATCGCGCGGTGCTCGCCGCGTTGGTCCGACGCCTACCCGGCTGGTTACAGCAACACCGATTGGTGACACCGGGGACCCTCCTGCGATGGCACCGGCGCCTGGTCGCGAAGACGTGGACCCATCCCCACCGCACCGGGCGACCGCCGGTCGACGACACCATCGTGGCGTTGATCGCGCGAATGGCCCGGGAGAACGCCGGGTGGGGCTACCGCCGGATCCAGGGTGAACTGCTCAAGCTCGGCCACCGCATAGCCGCGTCAACGGTTCGCCGCGTGCTCAAGCGCCTGCGGATACCGCCCGCGCCCCAGCGCGACACCGACACCTCCTGGCGACGGTTCCTGCGCGCCCAGGCCACGAGCACGTTGGCCTGCGACTTCTTCCACGTCGACTGCGCGTTCACCCTCAAACGCGTGTACGTGCTCTTCGTGCTCGAGGTCGCCACCCGCTACGTCCACATCCTCGGCACCACCACCAACCCCGACGGCGCATGGACCACGCAACAAGCCCGCAACCTACTGATGGACCTCGGCGACCGGGCAGACGACTTCCGATTCCTCATCCGCGACCGGGCCGGCCAGTTCACCACCTCGTTCGACGCGGTCTTCTCCGGCGCAGGCGTCCAAGTCGTGAAGATCCCACCACGGTGCCCACGAGCCAACGCCCACGCCGAACGATTCGTCGGAACCGTCAGACGCGAAGCCACCGACCGACTGCTCATCATCAACGAACACCACCTGCGGTCGGTACTCGACCGCTACGCGACCCACTACAACCACCGCCGACCACACCAAGCCCTACAACTCGCACCACCACGACCGGACCGGCCGATCACAGAGCCGGACTACACCTCAATACGCCGTCGACCAATCCTCGGCGGCCTGATCAACGAGTACGAACCCGCAGCAGCCTAACCGCAGGTCAGACCAGGTGGCCGACTTTTGACACCCCACAAGTTCCTGGCCGACCTGCTCGACGAGCACCACGACCGCCACCCTCATGCCCGGTTCGTGTTCACCGGAACCGACGGCGGCTTCCACCGACGCTCCAACTTCCGCCGCCACGTCTGGCTACCCGCCCTGCGTGGCGACACCGGCCGACCGCGGATCAACACCGAGATGCACTTCCACGACCTGCGCCACACCCACAAGACCCGGCTCCTCGAGGACGGCGTCCCCGAAGTACTCCAGCACAAGCGCATCGGCCACAAGTTCCACGGCGTCATGGGCGTCTACTCCCACGTCACCCAACCCATGATCGACGCCATGCTCGCCGCACTCCAACACCGCTGGGAGCAAACCCGGGAGCGAACGGGGACCACGAACCCATGACCACCTTCGCAAACACGGAGGTGGTCAAGATCATCCGCTCCCAAATTGCTCCCCGCAACGACCAACGGCCCGCAGACGAAGATCGTCTACGAGCCGTTGACCGGGCAAAACCCACTGTGGGCGATACTGGGATCGAACCAGTGACCTCTTCGGTGTGAACGAAGCGCTCTCCCGCTGAGCTAAACGCCCTTATTCGGTTCTCACTCCCCGCTCTCGCGGTGTGGCCATAGCTTACAACATCATCCCCGCGAACCAAAAATCGGGCTCTGCAACCAGGTCCAGTCGAGCCCGAACCAGCCGCCGACCAGCGCGAACGCGCCGAGCAGCCAGCACGTCACCACCACGACGAGACCCGTGGCCGCCAGCACCAGCCCCTTCACCAACAGGTTCTGCCGCTTCAGCCACGCCACCCACGCGTCGTAGTAGCGCTTGGCGAACCGGAGCACCCGGCCCGCCCACTCGAACTCGGTGGCCAGGATCGCCAGCCCGGCGAAGACGACCAGCCAGCCCGGACCCGGGTACGGGATCATCAGCACGCCCGCGACCAGCACCAAGCCGCCGACCACGCCGACACCGATGCGATAGGTCAGGTTCAGCGCGGGGTTGCGGCGGAACCGGTGGCGGTGCCCCTTCCCCTTGGCGGTGTCTTCGCGCTGCTCTGTGCCCATGCCCACATCATCGCTCATCCACCGCGCGCACCGCAGCGACCTGGCCGGACAGCAGTGCGGTCGACTGATTCACAGACGAAGCCGGCCGTCCAATGTGGCAAACGCCACACGTTCTCGGTTGTCCGGTGCTCGACGGCTTGCTTGCCGCAGGCACGCCAACGCACGTTTCCGCGCAGTTCGCGGCTGCCGCGCCTTTCACACGTCACCGCGCAGGTGACCGCAGGTGTGACGTTGCGCTCGGACACCTCGCCAGACCGGGGGACGTTGCGTCTACCCTGGCTGTTCTCCCGACAGACCGCGTGCGGTCGCGCGCCACTGGCGATGGCCACGTGCCGGAGGTCGTGGGCGGCGAGGTTGCGCCGGAGGGCCAGGAGCGCCCCCTGGACGACCAGTCCGGCCAACTCCGGGTCGACACGGATCCGCCGGGTGAGCGAGTACGAAGGCTTCGCGTACCGGTCGTGGGGTTCGCCGAAGGGCAAGCGGTCACGGATCGTGACGCGGACGACGAGCTGCACGTCCGGGGGTTACCGGGTGTCGCGGTGGCGCGAATCGGTGGGCCAGAGGGGCACTCGCGTCCAACATTCGCGCAACAGCCGGTACCGGGTTAGGGGTGAACCCAGCAAGATGGGAGCAGCCGGGAGCCAGTGGACACGGAACGCATCGAGGTGGTCGCCCAGTGGAGTTATATAGCCCCGAACGGGTGATAAACCTCGTGAACACGAGCGTTCCTCGCCACATATACGTCACATGTAGAGACCTCGGTCGTTCCATTGGCCGGGAAGGGAGAAGAGGGTAACGACGATGCGCAACGACCACGTGACACTCCGCTCAACAGCGGTCTTCGACCTGCTGGCGCCGCGGACCCCGGCCGTCCCGGTGCAGGTGGAGCTTCGTTATGACACGAAAGACCCGTACGCGGTAGTCGCCGCGTTCCGGACCGGCCGCGCCGGGTGGGTGGAGTGGGTCTTCGCCCGCGACCTGCTCGCCGACGGCCTGATCGCCGACGCGGGCGACGGCGACGTCCGGATCCGCCCGGCCGCCGACGACCCCGAGGTCGTCGTGATCGAACTCAGCTCCCCGTCGGGCCACGCCATGTTCGAGGCGTCGGCTCAGGAACTGGCCGACTTCCTCGACCGCACGTACGACGTCGTGGTGCCCGGGAACGAGCACCTGTGGGTCGACGTCGACGAGGCCCTGACCCACCTGATCTCCAACGATCTGACGTAAAAGCGCAGGTAGCGGGCCTGTGAGGGCGTCAGGGGACCCCCGATTTGATCCCGCTGCGGTGGATGTAATAAAGTTCCTCTCGCACCGGGGAAGACCGGAACGACAAGCCCCAAAAGGGAAACGTTCCGAGAAATCCACGGAGCATGCGGATGTAGCGCAGTTGGTAGCGCATCACCTTGCCAAGGTGAGGGTCGCGAGTTCGAGTCTCGTCATCCGCTCGGCAGAGGGCCCCTTGGGCTCAGGCCTGACTCCTGGGTGCTAGCCTTCAGGAGTCACGGCGGAGTGGCCGAGTGGCTTAGGCAAGGGCCTGCAAAGCCCTGTACACGGGTTCGATTCCCGTCTCCGCCTCGGACGATTAGCTCAGCGGGAGAGCACTACCTTGACACGGTAGGGGTCACTGGTTCAATCCCAGTATCGTCCACCAGAGAAGTGCAGCTCAGAGACCCTGTCGGCGATGATCGCCGACAGGGTCTCTGGCGTTTGACCGTCATCTGACCGTGAACCTCTCCTCGACTGCCCGACGCTGCGACAGACCTGCACGCGGTCGACCTGCACCGGACCAGGGCGAGTTCCGGTTCCTTGCCAGACCCGAGTTCTGATCATCCGACCGTCAGCCGACCGTGGGATCCGCCACGCTGGCATGACGGTGGCGAACGCGCTCAAACGCCACCAGGGCCGCCTCGTCAGACTCGGCAAGAGTGTGCAGGTACCTCTCGGTAGCCCGCAGGCTGGCGTGGCCGAAGCGCTCACGGACGGTCTGGATGTCGGCACCGCCGGCGAGCAGCCAGGAGGCATGCGCGTGGCGCAGGTCGTACATCCGCACCCGACGCGTGATCCCGGCTGCGGCCAGGGCTGGTTTCCAGATGGTCCTGAGATACCACGTGCGAGGTAGGTGCCCATCGGTGTCGACTCGCCGTCCGCACCGAGGCCGATCCTTGCCCTGTGCGCGTCGCCGGGCCCGGTGGCCGGCGTAGGCGGCGCGGCACGTTTCACATCGGCATCCGCGGGCAGAGTAGCGCGACAGCGTGCCGTGGTCGCCCGAAGTCAACCTGTCGTCGAATGGGTTCGTGTCGATGACCGCCGCGCGCCTGGGGGAAGGGGAACAGCAGGTCGCCGGGTTCGAGGCCTGATCGCTCAACGTAGGCCGCCACCCGGTCGACCAGTTGTCGACGCAGCCGCAGCCGCCGGAAGTCCCGGTCCTTCGGGTACTCCTTCACCAGGAACCGACCGCCGGTCGGATGGAACCGCGGCTCGACCTCCTCCACCGTCCTGGCCACCGTCAACAGACACGCCGCCACATCGAGGTCACACACGCGCAGCTCCACCGAACACCCGACTCGATCGCCACCTCCACCAGCAACCGCCACCGCAGGCCGGGTAGCACATCGAGCAGCGACTCGAACTCCACAGGCTCCAGCACCCGCAATGGGACCGGTGCCACCACCGGACCGCGGAGCCCGACGCACGGGTGCTGCAGCACCACCTGGTCTCGCAACGCCGTGGTGAAAATCGAACCGAGCACGGTGCGACACCGCTGCACCACCTGCGCCGACACGCCCTCATCGCACAACCGGCGCACGAAGTCCCGCACACGACCCGACACACCCACACGTCGCCTCGAATACCCCACAAACACCACCTCCGGACATGCTCGATCAGCCGAAACAGCAGCTCATCGAGCATGTCCGGTTCAACAGCTCCCAGCTACAAGGTGCTGCGCTCAGACCCGCTAACGAGATTCCGCACATCGTGAGGCCTGTGGGTCAGGTAGTGACGCAGCAGATTGGCGGTGGCATTGGCGTCAGCGAGGGCTCGGTGAGCCGTGCCATCAGTGGTGGGTATGCCGATCGCGGTGAGGCAGTCGTGCAGTTTGCGACGACCTGCCTGGTGGACGTGCAGGTCGAGCTTCATCGTGCACAGCGTCGCGCTCAACGCGAGCCGGACGTTAATGCGGGCGAACTCCGCGTTCAGGAAGTTCAAGTCGAACGAGGCGTTGTGGGCTACGACGACGGCGTCCGCCAACTGAGCGGCGAGGGTGGGGGCGATGTCGGCGAACGTGGGAGCGCCCACCACCTCGTCCTCGGTGATGCCGTGGATCTCGGAGGCGGCAAGTGGGCGTTGTGGGTTGACCAGTGCGCTCCACTCTCCCAGGACGGTGCCGTCGGGGGCGACGCGGATGACCGCTACCTCGATGACCCGGTCCTTGCCCCAGGCGGCGAAGCCGGTCGTTTCGACGTCCACGACCGCGTAGGCCGTCGGGGTGGTGATGAGCGGTGCCGGGACGGAGGAGGTCCCGGTGATGACGTCGACTTCGTACTCGGGCAGTCGATCGACCAGGTCGGTCAGTGCGGAACGGGCTCCTGCCAGGTCGAGGTACCCGGCGGCGTAACCGCGGGTGCGCAGTGGTTTGCCGAGGTGGACGTCGTGCTTCTCTACCGTCGTGTCGGGCAGGGCGGCGGCGATGTCCTCGGCGGTGATGTCGTCTTCCAGGAGTAGTTGCTGGAGGACCGCGCGCAGCTGGGCCGGTGTGCACTGGGGCACGGTGAAGGCGACGCCGTCCCGGACGGCCGGCACGCCCGCCCTGGTCAGCCACGCCGTCAGGGTGTTGAGGATGCGATCGCCGCGCCACGGGAAGACGATGGTGTCATTGCCCGTGGCCAGCGCGGGGTTTCGGGCGAGGGCGAAGCGGCGGTAGGCCGCGCGTCCTTCGTCGAGGAGGCGTTGCGCGGTGGCGTCGAGGTAGCCGGGGACATGGTCGGACTCGTACCACATGCGCATCCGGCGGCGGACTTCGTCGTGAATCTCGGCTCGACCGCCGCCGAACTTGGGTGCCCGTCCACCGTGCGAGGGCTCCACCTGGATCAGGGCCGCCCGGTCGTCCACGGAGACGATCTTCCAACGCCTGCCGGCGAAGATGACGAGCGAACCGACTTCGGTGGGTGTGGTCACGTGCAGCACGCCGAGAGTGCGGGAGCCGTGCACCAGCCGGTACTCCTGCTTCTCCGCGAAGACCGCGTAGAACGAGTAGTGGTTGACGATCCGCTCCCCCACCCTGCCGAGCAGCAACAGGCCATCAGCCTCCTGTTGGACGAGTTCGGCTTGGCCGAGGTCACGCAGCAAGGTGGCGAAGGTCGTCTTGTCGATGTGCGCGAACGGTCCGGAGAGGCACAGCGCTTGGAACAACTCGACCGGGCGGACGCCTTGGTGCTGGGCGATGACCGACATGATCTGCTGGATGAGCGTCGACAGGTGCAGCGAGGACGTATCCGCGGGCTCGTACCAGCGCTCGGACAGCAGACTCATCATCGCCACGGCCTGGAACAGCTCGGCGCGCAGCTCGTCCTGGGGTGCGATGTCGGCGTTGATCTCCTGGGCGGTCACGTACATGCGCAGCACCGCGGGCTCACCGCGGCGTCCGGACCGGCCGATGCGCTGACGCAGGCTCGCCACCGAGGGCGGAGCCCCGACCTGGGCGACGGAGGTGAGCGTGCCGATGTCGATGCCCATCTCCAGCGTCGAGGTGCACAGCACGGTGACCGGCCGATTGCTCTTGAGCAGGCCTTCGACGTGCTCGCGCACGTCTTTGGCGAGGCTGCCGTGGTGCGGGAAGAACTCGTTGGGCACGGCGTGTTCCTCGCTGCGGCGGCGCAAGCGGTCGGCGTACAGTTCGACGTCTCCTCGGCGGTCGAAGAAGACGAGGTTGTTGCCGCCTCGCAGGTTGGTGAACACGTGCTCGCTGATTCGCTCGACGGACGTCCCCTCGTCGGATTCCTCGTCGTCGGTGATCGGCGCCTCGTTGACGTACCCGCGAATGATGGCGCTGATGTCGGCACTTTGATGCGAGGCCGTCACGAGGTGGACGTCGTCGCCGTTGCCTGGGCGCAAGTAGCCACGCGCTGACTCCATATCGCCCAGGGTTGCCGACAACCCGATGCGGGGAACGCGACGCCGGGTCGCCAACTCGACGCGGTGCAGCAGCGACTGGAGCTGGGCACCGCGCTCTGTTCCCATGAACGAGTGCATCTCGTCGATCACGACCCAGCGCAGGGCGCGCAGCAACCACCCGATCTCCATGCCCCGCAGGACGAACATGGCCTCCAGCGACTCCGGCGTGATCAGCAAAATGCCGTCGGGTTTGGTGAGCACCTTGGCCTTGGCCGAACCGGGCACGTCACCGTGCCAGCGGTGCACCGGGAGGTCCAGTTCTTCGCACAGCTCGTCGAGGCGGCGGTGCTGGTCGTTGATCAGCGCCTTGAGCGGTGACACGTAGAGCACCCGGATTCCGCCGTCGTCCACCTCGTCGAGCAGGGCGGAGCAGATCGGCAGGAACGCCGCCTCCGTCTTGCCCGACGCGGTGGCCGCCGAGACGATCACGTCCTCGGTCCCCTTGAGCACCAGGGGGATCGCCTGTTCCTGCGCGTCGTTGAGCTTCTGCCATCCCTGCCGGTGGATCCAGCGCTGGACCTTCTGGTGGAGGCGGAAGAACTGGGAGGATCCCGGCGGAGTGTCAGAGCCGGAAGGTGGCCAGCTCATCGTCCACCCTCGACTCGTCCTGCGTGGCCGGTTCCAGTGGTTCGAGGTCGGGGTTCAGCTCCGCCTGGAACCGCACCGCGCCGACGAGCGGCTCCCACGGTTGGCCGGGGTTGTGCTCGAGCACCGAGAGCAGGTTGAGGAACTCCCGGATCGTGGTGCGTGGGGTGCGGAAGTAGGCGTCGCCGATGTTCTGCGAGCAGTGGTGCATGAACGCGTGCAGTGCTTCGTCGGGTACGAGGTACTGCTGCGGGTCGCCCGAGGCGTGCACGTGGCGCAGCTTGGTGAGCAGGATGTAGAAGTCTTCCTGCGTGAGGTTGGTCAGCCGCAGCACCGGGCCGGAGTGGTCCACCAGGCCGTTGGTGGCGAAGGCGTTCTCCGACAGGCGGGACTGGAGTGCCTCGTAGGAGTACAGTCCGCGGCGGGTGTCCATGAGGAACTCGGGCGTGCCGCCGAACAGGAATCCCACGTGGGTGCTGATGCCCTGGAGGCTGTCGTTGACGATGCGCAGGATCTGCTCGTAGTTGGCGGAACGGGCCTGTGAGGACGTGAGCTTGTAGAGGTTGACCATCTCGTCCAGGCACACCAGCAGGCCGCTGTAGCCGGCCATGCGCACGAAGCGGGACAGGAGCTTGAGCTGGTCGTAGAAGCTCGCGTCGTCCACGATCGTGCGCACGCCGAGTGCGGCACGGGCCTCGGTCTTGGTGGTGAACTCGCCGCGCAGCCACCGGACCGCGTCGATCTTGAGCTGTTCGTTGCCGGTGTCGTGGCCACGCCAGTAGGCCTCGATGACGGTGCCGAAGTCGTAGCCGCCGACCAGCTCGGACAGCTCGGCCATGCGCTGCCGGATCACGTTCTCCGGTGACGTGCCCTGCTCGCGGGCGGTGGTGAGCGCCTGGGAGACGAACCGTTCGACGATGCCCGCCAGCGCACCGCCGTCCGGCTTGGCCGAGGTCGAGGTGTTGCGGGCCAATTCGGCGTAGAGGCTGCGGGCCTGGCCGCCGGTGGCGTGCAGGCGGCGGTCCGGCGCGAGGTCGGCGTGCATCGTGACCAGTCGCTTCTTCAGCGCGGCAGCGCGGATGAGGTTCAGGAAGAACGTCTTGCCCGAGCCGTACTCGCCGATGACGAAGCGAGCTGTGGAGCCGCCGTCGGCGACGCTGTCGAGGTCGCGCAGCAGCGACTCGACCTCGCGCGCACGCCCGACCTGGACGTGCTGCTGGCCGGAGCGGGGCACGACGCCGGCCCGCAGCGACTGGATGATCGCGTCTCGATCGCGGGGTCGGATGCGCGTGTCGTTCATGCGAGCAGTTCTCCCATTGCGTAGTCGTTGATCACGAGCTGGCCGCCGTCGTCCTCGACGACCGGTTCGTCGGCGGCCTCGACCGCCGCTTCATTGAGCACGTCCAGCGCACCCTCGGGCAGCAGGCCCGCATCGGAGCAGAGGGCGTCGAAGTCGGCACGGCTCCAGGACGGTCTTGTGGCCAGTTCGCGCAGCAGGGTCGAGTGGGCGGCGTCGAGGGACCCGACGAGGTCCACCGCGACGACCGGTGCGGGCGGCGGTGGTGGCACTGCTTCCGGCTCGTCGTCGAAGACGTCGGCGAGCAATGCGGCCACAGCAGCGCTTTCCCGCATCTTGGCTTCCACCAGGGCGGGGTCGAGACGCACCCCGCCCACCGGTGGCTCGGGCTTCGGTGGTGGCGGGATCAGGTATCCGGTCGGGCCGGTGTCCGCGGGCAGGACGACCACGGGTTCGGTGGCCGGTGCGGGGCGGGTGGACGCGGCGGTGAGGGCGTGCAGTTCGGTGTACACCGAGTCCGGCTCCTGCCCCAGCAGCTTGTAGATCTTGCGCAGCGTGTCGA
The DNA here is from genome assembly GCF_053601135.1 of Actinosynnema sp. NPDC004786. NCBI lineage: Bacteria > Bacillati > Actinomycetota > Actinomycetes > Pseudonocardiales > Pseudonocardiaceae > Actinosynnema > Actinosynnema sp. NPDC004786. Next base: position 17,012 of record NZ_JBSGBG010000053.1, read on the forward strand.
CCTCGCCCGGCGAGACGACGCCGTCCACCGCCGCGATCGCGGTGGCGAACTCGGCGACGTGAGCGCGTTGCGCGTCGGTCAGGCCACCCAGGCGCTTGGTGAGCCCGGTCAGCTTCAGCTTCGAGGCCAGCAGCCAGTCCAGGTGGGCGGTCAGCCTGATTCGCTCCCCCGGAGTCAAGTGCAGGCTCGACTCCAGGTGAGCGACCAGGTGGTTTCGTTCAGCGGCGGACACGTCGTCATCGGCCGCCGAGACCACGGCGGCGAGGTGCAGCAGTGTCGTGGCGGCGGTGTACTCGGGTGTCGCGGTCGCGGACTGCGCGGCGGTGACGCGGAACAGCACGGCCGGTCCCGCGCTCTGCACCGGACCGCCCAAGCGCACGTCGGGCTCGATGCCTACGCCGAACTTGTCCAGCAGTTGGGCCAGTCCGACCGCGTCGGCCTTGGCGAACTTCCCCGACGCCTTCGCGGGCCAGAGAGCGACCAGGTCCGACATCTCGAACCCGGCTCGTGGCACGTCGGCGGGCAGCGTCCGCTCGACCAGTTCGCGCACCGGGCGCAGACCCGCCAGGTCACCGGTGAACAGCTCGGCCGGCAGCAGTGCCAACGCGGGCAGCGTGCCCGCGGCGTCCGGTTGTCGGCCGATCAGGCGGCTGTAGGCGTCCAGGTCGTTCGTGCAGGACTCGACCAGGTCCTTGAGCACTTTCGTCGGCGCGGCGGCGGTGAGCACGTCGGGCACGTCGGAGTGCCACGTCGTCGAGGTCAGACCACCGCTGGCGGGGCGGTAGGAGAGTTCCACTTGGCTCTTCAGCGGACGGACCCGGAGGCCATCTGCGTAGCGGGCCTGGTAGCGGGCGGTGAACAGCGCGCGGAACTCGTCGGGGCACCGCGTCGCGGGCGTTCTCGGGTAGATCTCGGGGTGCAGCATGGCCCAGGACCACGCCCACTCCACGGGAACGGGACGCCCTTCGGCGGCGAAGCGGCCGATGCCGAAGCGCAGGGTGAGCGGCGGGGGCCACTTGTCGTGTTCGGCCGGGTTCGGCGGAGGGCCTTCTCCCTTGGTGATGAGCGCGCGGAGAACCTCTCGGAAGGCGGTCGCGTACTGGCGGAACGACGGGTTGCCGCCGTACACGGTCAGGAGGCGGACGACCTCGCCCAGGATGCGCGGCAGGTCGGCCCGCGCGGCCGGGTCCCGCTGCGCGTCGACCAGCGCCCGCCGTTCCAGGCCGTAGAAGTACAGGAACACGTAGCCGATGTAGGCGTCCGGCGCCCACCTGCCGCCTTCGAGCCACAACAGGTACGCGGCTCGGCTGCGAGGTGTGATCGAGTGGTAGGCGGGCCAGTAGTCCATGTCCCGACCGGTGAAGTCGGGCCTGCGCCAGTCGATCGGCAGGGTCGGGTCGATCACCTCGACGTTCCGGTCAGGCACCGCGTCACCCCGGGACAGCTTCCCGATGTAGAGCATCCCACCGGGCAGCGACCTGCCGGCCACTGATGGCGTGGAGCCGACCGGCACCCAGGCGGGGGCGGACGCGGAGGGCTGACGTCGCGGCTGCGGCCGGGTCGGCGGTGGTGGTCCGGGCAGCGGCGGACGCGGGACGGACGCCACCGGCGGCACGGGCGCTGGGATCGACGGCACGGGACGCGGTGGCGCCATGACGGCGGGCTTGCTCTCGAACAGCTGCCGCAGCCGGTCCAACAGCCCCACTGTGCCCCCCAACTCGCGCCGTGTCCGCACGAAAGATCCTTCTGAACGGTGACAGCGGCTACGTCGCGTCAGATCGACCCAGCGTTAGCGACCAAACGGGTGAACTACGTTGGTGACACCTTCACCTTGTCGCAGCAACGAGCCACTACGCGAGGGTTGCTCACTCGATCGGGTTATTGGTCGATGTAGCACTGCCGTGAAAGGCCGCGATGTGCGAGCCATGATCCCTCTGCATGATCACCACCCCGCCGCGCCCCGTGATCCCCACGATCCTCCGGAGCGTGCGACGGTGACCGGAGTGCGGATCGTGCACGCGGCGGACATCCACCTCGACAGCCCGCTGCGGGGGTTGAACGGGTTCGTCAAGGAGGACGTCGCCCACCAATTGCGCCACGCCTCGCGGCAGGCGCTGAAGAACCTGGCGCGGTTGACCGTCGACGAGAAAGCGGCCGCGCTCGTGCTGGCCGGCGACATCTACGACGGCGACTGGCCCGACTACGCCACGGGCCGGTTCTTCGCCGAGCAGATGGACTTCCTGAACGAACACGGCGTACGGGTGTTCATGGCCGCCGGCAACCACGACGCGGCCAGCGTGGTCACCAAGGCCGTGCGGCTGCCCGACAACGTGACCGTGCTGGATGTGGACAAGGCCGAGACCGTGATCGACGAAGACCTCGGCCTGGCCGTGCACGGTCAGGGGTTCGCCACGCGTGCCGTCACGAAGAACCTGGCGCTGGCCTATCCCGACCGCGTCCACGGCTTGGTGAACGTCGGAATCCTGCACACCGCGGTATCCGGCGCGGAGGGCCACGACACTTACGCACCGTGCACCCCGTCTGACCTGCTCAAGCCCAGGTACGAGTACTTCGCGCTCGGCCACGTCCATCAACGGCGAGTGGTGAACGACGGCCCGTGGGTCGCGGCGTTCTCCGGCAACCTGCAGGGCAGGCACGCCAACGAGACCGGCCCGAAGGGCGCTCTGGTGGTCGACTTGGACCGGGACGAGCCCGCCGTCCCGAGGTTCGTCGCACTCGACGTGGCCCGGTGGGAGCGGATCGAGGTCGACGCGTCCGGTCACGGGACGTTCGACGAGGTGCTCGACGCGGTGGAGACGAGCTTGGCCGACGCCCGCGTCGCCGCTCAGGGTCGTCCGCTGGTCGCCAGGGTGACGGTGACCGGGACGAGCCGTGCGGCGGGTGCGTTGAGCGACCGTGAGCGGTTGGTCGAGGAGGTGCGGGCGTCCGGTGTCCGCTCGGGCGTCACCGTGGAGAAAGCCGCCTCCCACGCGCGCATGCCGCAGACCGGCGACCACGTGGACGACCGGCTGATCGAAGCGGTGCTCCGCAGGGCTGAGGACCTGGGTCACGGCAGCCCTTTGGTCGACCGGCTGACCGCACCCCTCAAGCGCGATTTCGGCCGGGTGCTGCGCAAGGACAGCCCGCTGGACCTCAACGACCCCGCGGTGCTGGAGCGGATCACCGCGGCGGCGTTGCACGGCCTGGTCGCCAAGCTGACCACAGGGGAGGACCGATGAGGGTTCGGCGGCTCACACTGGAAAGCTACGGCGCTTTCCACAATCGGACGATCGAACTCGGCACCGGTCTGAGCGTGGTGCTCGGCCCGAACGAGACCGGCAAGACCACCGCGCTCGACGCGCTGGCCGACCTGCTGTGGTCGATACCGCAGTCCTCGAAGCGTGCCTTTCACTACCGCCGCCAAGAGCTGGCCATCAGCGCGGTGCTCGTCCTGCCCGACGGCACCGAGATTCCCGTCGAGCGACGTGCGAGCGGGATGATCGACACCGCCACCGGCGCGGAGGTTCCCGTGCTGTGGCAGGGGGACGGGGATGACCGCGGCCGGTGGCGGACTTCGTTCGGCCTGTCGCACGAGGAGCTGCGCAAGGGCGGTGAGCACCTGTTCAAGGGTGAGGGCGACCTCGCGTCCCTGATCTTCCGAGCCCGGAGCGGGCAGTCCGTGCACCACCTGCTGGACTCGCTGTCGGCGCGTGCCGACTCGCTCTACAAGGAGCATCGAGGAAACAAGGGTGTGCGGGCACGTCGTGCGATCGCCGAGTACGAGCAGGCGGTGCACGACGTCGAGGAGGCCACCGCGCTCGCCGCCGACGTCACTGCCATCCGCGGAGTGCTGCGCCAAGTCGGCGAGGACGTCGAGCGAGCCCGACGGGCCAAGGACGCCGCCTTCACCGAAATGGCCGGCCAACAGGCGCGTCTGCGGGTGATCGACAGAATTCGGCTGCTGGCCCAGGCCGAAGCCAGGATCTCGGCCCTGCGATCGGCAGGGCCTTGTCTGGATGCCGACGACCTCGCACTCCACGGTGAGACCGCGGAACGGCTCCGCCGTGCCGAAGACGAGATAGTCGACGTCGAGGGCGAAATCGCCGCGACGTCCGCGCAGCTGGCGGACACCGCTTCCGAGGACTCCATCCTCGAAGACCGCAGCCTGGTCGAGCGTCTGCAGCGGGAATCCACGGCCAGACTTGACGACGCGGAGCAGGCCCGGGCATGCCGGGCTGACGCCGATGAGAGCGACGCGAGCACCCGAGCGCTGCTGGTCGAACTGACCGGCAAGGTCGACCAGCCGGTCGACGTGCTGCTGAACACGCTGTGGGTCGGCGAGGATCGCGTCGCCGAATTGGACGCCGCAGCGGAGGCGCTCGTCCAAGCGGACGCCGTCGTGATCGAGCAACAACGCCAGGTAGAAGCCGCAGGCGACCGCGAACCGGCCACATCCGACGCGGAGGCACCGGACGCGCAGGTCGTCGCGTCCCTGCGCGAGGCGGTGAGTGCCATCGAGGCCGAGGACTCGGTGGTCACCGCTTTCCGGCGTGCTGTTGAAGCCGTGGCGGATGCGCGGCACGAGCACGCTCGTCTGCTCACGACGGTGGGCCTGCCCGCACACACGCGTCTGGGGACACTGCCGTACCGCGAGTCGGTGATGGGCGCGCGCGACGACATCACGGCTAGTGACGATGCCATTCGCACGGCTCGTCGAGAACTGGACGACCTCGACAGGCGGTCCACCGACATCCAGAGGCAATTGTCGGACGACGAACTGCACCACGTCCCAGACCCGGCAGAGGTGACGGTTGCCCGTGCGGCTCGCGACGACCTGATCACCGAGGTCGTGCGCGCTTGGCTCGCGGGTGAACCGCCCGCACGAGCGCCCGGTCTGCCGGTGGAGGTCGAACGCGCCGTCCGCGAGGCCGATCGCGTCGGCGACCTGCTCGCGGAGCACGCCGAAGTGGCGGCGAGACGCGGAGTGCTGACCGCCGAACTGGCGAAGACCCGTGCCGAAGCGATCGTCGCCGGATCGAAGGTCGCGGAGGCGGAACGTGCGTGCACGGCAGCCCGCCAGGCGTGGGAGGCCATCTGGGCACCGGTTGGCGTTCCGCATCCGCCCGTCACCGATGCGCTCGTGTTCCACGAGTCGCTGGCCGATGCGCTCGTGGCCGAAGGACGGGCGGTCACCGCGAGCCGCACCGCCGAGGACCTGCGTCCCGCGGTCGAGGAGAGGCGCCACTACCTGGCGGACGTAGTCGCCCGGGCGGGACGACCTCGGCCCGAGGCGGACTTGGACAGCCTGCTCGAAGCGGCGAGACACCTGCTGGACGAGGACGACGACGCACGCGAAGCCCGTGCGGTCGCGCGGAACGTACGGGCCATCCGGCAGGAGGCGGAGCGGGAGCTCGAACGGGCACGCACACGGCGGAACGAATCCGCGGACCGGTGGCGGACGACCCTGGCCACCGCCCACCTCCCGGACCTGAGCCCAACCGGGTGGTACCGGCGGCGCGACATCGTCACGCGGGCCCGCACGTCGCACGTCACCGCGACCGGCCTGCGGGAACGGGCACGGCAGCTGGCTGAACGGCACCGCGGGTTCGTGGACGAACTGGCGGCACTCACCGCACGCCTGGGCGTCGAGGGTGACCACGTCACCGACGTGCTCGACACCCTCTCGGCCCGGGTCCAGGCGGCGATGCAGGCCAAGGGCACCGCGGACAACCTCGTTCGCAGGCTCGACTCGCTGCGCCGGAAGCTCGAAGAGCACATCGAGCAACGGCGCCTGGCCATCGCCGTTCTGGACGACTTGCGTCAGCGGACCGACGCTGTGGACCTCGACGCCGCGGCTGAACGAGGCGAGGAACTGGCCGGCCTGTTGACCGACGTCGACCAGCACAGCGAAGTGGTGCGCACCGCAGTGCCACGAACCGACCCACGGCAATTGGTCACCGAGTTGAGCGATGTCGACGAGGAACAACTGCGGATCGACGCCGACACGGCCGGCCGGCGGTACGAGGACGCCGATAAGGCGCACGAAGAAGCACTCCGCCGTTACGGCGAGCTCTCTCAACGGCACCAGGCTCTGATCACCCGGCCCGGCGCCGCCGAACTGCACGCCAAAGCGCACGAACGACTGGCAGTGCTGGCCGACGAGGTCGAGGAGTACCTCGTGGCCGAGATCCAGCGCACTGTCCTGCGCGACGAGTTGGAGGGCTACGAGCGGGAGCACTCGTCACCGCAGCTGGAGACCGCCGGGCGCATCCTCGAAGAGCTGACCGGAGGGCGTTACGTCGCCCTGCGCACGCACAGCGACGCCAACGGGCGGTCGTTGCGCATCGTCGGCGCCGACGAGCGACCCCGGAAACCGGACGAGCTGTCGGAGGGGACGGCCGACCAGGCGTTCCTCGCCCTCCGCCTGGCCGGCATCGAGTCGTTGCAGGACGGCAGGCGGACCCGCGGGCTCCCGACGCTGCCGGTTGTCCTCGACGACGTGCTGATGACCTTCGACGACGCTAGAGCCGCTGCAACGCTCAAGGTGATGGCACGGCTCGCACGACGGTGGCAGATCGTCGTCTTCAGCCACCACACCCCCATCCGCCAAGTCGCCGAAGGCCTGGAGTCCGACAACCTCACCATCGCCGAACTGGACGCCCCGTCCTCGATCGACTCAACGCGCACCCCGCAGGAGATCCGCGACGCCGCGCGCGAGCGCATCGTGATCGGCAACCACACCGAACCCGCCCCGCGCGCCACGAAGACGGTCGACCCGACCCTCGTCCGGGCATGGGCGCGCCGAACCGGCAGGCAGGTGGCGGACCGCGGCCGAATCTCGCAAGACGTCATCGACGCCTACGAAGCCGCTCACAGCTGAACCTGTGCCACCGGGCGCAGTGGATCACTCCGTGCCGGCACAGCACTCAACTCGGTATTCCCACGGGATCCGATCTCCCAGCGGACCGATCTGATCAACCGGTTCCCGGTCGCACGACAGCGCCGTTCCGTCACCGGAACACAGCCGGACCAGCGGACACCGCCGCGTCTCGAGTGAAGAGGCAGTCCGCGTCACGCGTTCAACCGCGACCGCACCTCACCCGTTCAGCGCAGCGGGCACCACCCGTTCAGCGCCACGGCGAGAACGTCCAACCGCCGTATGCATCACAAGACGATCGATCGGGAGTCATTTGATGCACGAGCACCACTCAAGCCGAGTCAAAACATTCAAAACCAGCACATCGCCGCTCAAAACTGGAGCACAAGCATGACGGACGAAATTGCGTACGACGAGCTCACGGCGGACCAACTGTCGGGCACCAGCTGCATCCGCTGCGGACGCGTTCCGGTCAATCCGGAAGTAATCGAGGAAGGTCACGACACGACACTGGTTGCCTGCTCGGAAGAAGATCGAATGATGTGCGAGCGCAAGGTTTTCTGGCTGGATTCACCCTGCCCTCCGTGGTGCGATGCGCTACACGCAGACAATGATCACCCCGAGGATCGCAGTCACTTCTCTTCGTGGCACGGCAGGGTGCCGTTGATCAACGAGAAGGTCGAAAGCTTCGGCGACCTGTCCAAGGGGCCGTTCCAGCCGGAGTACGTCGTGGTCTACATCCGCCAGGAGGTCCGTGACCGTAGCGCCGCCATCTGGTACGGCTTGGGCGAAACCGCGAAAGGCTGGCACCTCACACCCGCGGAAGCTCGCACCTTGGCCAAGGCGTTGATGGAGGCAGCCAGCCTGACCTCGACGACTCCGAAGAAGGCACCGTCCATCAAGGCTGCGTGACCCCCTCCGTCCAGGTGTCAGCAGGCCCACTTCGGGAGACTGCGCTCCGGTCCGGGCCAACTCCGCGCTTGCCCCTGTCCGATGGGAGCGGCGTCGTGGAAGCAGTGGCGGAATTCAAGCAGCCTGCTGCGAGCAGCCGATACACGCGGAGGTCCGATGAGCCGCAAGCCGGTCGACCAACCACCAACAAGATCAAACGGCGATTCGGCGGTGACAGGAACGCGGTGAAACGCAAAGGAACTCGGGTCGACCGTGAGGAACGACCGGCTCTGACCTGCGCGAGTTGGAAAAGCGCAGGTCAGAGCCGTACCTCCATGTCCTTGACACGGTAGGGGTCACTGATTCAATCCCAGTATCGTCCACCATCTATAAACGCAGGTCAGACAGCCCGTCGGTGATCACTACCGACGGACCCCCGCCATGCGGTGCCCGAGGCGCTTGCGCTGGAGGATCTCCGGCACCCCGGCCTCAATGAGCCACGTCTCGTGAGTGTGACGTAGGTCATGGGAGCGCAGGCCAGGGTGGATCGGCGCCCACCCTCGGGTCGGATCGCCGTTGACGAAGGGGCAGCCGGACCCGCCGCCGGAAGTTCGACCGGCGCAGCAGTCCTCCGTCCAGACCGGTGGACACGTGGTCCTGCATCCGGCCGGCCCGGTGCTCGGCGAGCAGGTCGACCAGGAACGGCGGCAGGTGCACCGTGCGGACACCGGCCTTCGACTTCGGCGGCCCGGGCTCCAACCGGCCGCCCACCTCGTGCAGGGCTCCCTTGTCCGGTTCGATCGTGATCACCCTGCGGGCCAGGTCCACCCGCGCCCGCCGGCCAGCTCGCCCCACCGCAGGCCCGTGTACGCCGTTGTGACCACCGGACACGGCGTCCACGGGGGAACACCGCTCGGCCGGCGACCGCCGCAGCGTCTTGACCCACCCCTTCGCCGCGAGCCGCGAGATCGCCTTCAACGGCACGTCACCGAACCGCGGCAGCACGTGGTTGCGCAGGCGCGGGTCGTACTCCGCCCACGTCGTCGCACTCACGTCATGGGCGTCCGCCCAGATCGGCACCCACTCCCCCAACGGCATCACGCCCACCGAGGGGTCCACGAACGTTCCCCGGCGCTGATCCGACTCGATGCCCCTCGCCCGACCGACCGCCACCGAACGATCGGTGAACCGGTCTCCGAACCCAATGCTTCGTCCGACAACCGGAACCGCACCCGAAAACCGGAACCGTGCTTCTCCACTCACGCCATACCCATCACTCCCGGTCAACGACGAAACCCCGCCCCGAACTGACGCAGCAGACCTGGACGCTCCACAAAGGACGGATGTCAGCCCGCATGTGGTCGCCACACCCATCCGAAGCCGAGTGTGTTGACGCTGCTGCGCCCGCTACCTCGCCACCCCACGACGACCAAGGGTTGCCGCCATGATCATCCGGGCGCACGTGAGCCGTCCGGAACCTCGGAGGACGAGCCGAGGAGCACTGCCGTCGAGATGGCGCGGGGACCGGAACCGGCGACGGGACGGAGCGCTGAGCCGTCCGGTATCGACCGTCGAGTGAGGTCGTAGCCCACACGAGTGCACATATGGCTCAAGCTCTGGAGCCGTACCGGTCGTGCTCGTCAAGATGGCCGGCGGAGGTCTCCTTCCACGTCGCAGTCAGGATCGATCCCGGCAGAGAACCGGTGCCGCAGGAACGCGGTGATGTCCCGGGCAACTCCGGTGCGCCGTCTCCGCTGCCCCTATACGTCGGACTCGAGCCGTTGCCTCCGGATCTCCCGCTCAGGTGAAACCGCACCAGGTCGGCGTAACACCGTCCACAAAGGATTGGTGTGCCCACACCCTGTCTGCGCCGTGGGGAGTCCATGCCGGACGACGCCGCCGAACCGCCGGCTCCCACCTCACCCAACTCGGCGAAGTTCCACCGGAAGTGACGCGGATCCAGGTGGCGGCGAACCCGGCGAGGCGCAAGTCTCGTCCGCAGCGGTACCCGACGAAAGTGAGGACGTTCGTGTCCAGCACAGCAGACAGCGTCGATGCCCAGCAGGCGGAGCTCGGGAAGATCCTCGGGCTTGACGGCCCCGCGTCCGAGGACGTGCTCAGGGCCGCCGTGGGCGACGAGCAGTTCGCCCGCAACATCCTGACCTGCCGCCGCGATCCCGAACTCCTCGCCGCGGTGCTCGCCCGCCCGCCCGTCCCGGCCGAGCCCCTGCCCACGTCCACCCTCGTCGCCCGCGGCGCCTCGGCGCTGGCCCGCTGGGCGCGCACCGGCTTCACCGTGGTGACCGACGAGGTGTTCGACGCCCGGATCGCGGCGTGCAACACCTGCCCGCACCGGACCGGTCCGCAGGTCGCCGGCGTCCTGGGCCGCCTCGCGGCCACCGGCCTGGCCGACAAGTCCACCTGCGCCCTGTGCGGCTGCGTCCTGGCTCGCAAGGCTCGCCTCCCCTCCGAACAGTGTCCCGCGGCCGACCCCGACCGCCCCGGCCACACCCGGTGGGGAGACGCCCTGCCGAAGGCCCGGCCCTGAACGGCCGAGCCGGGACCGACAGCCCGCCCCAATCCCGAAAAACCAGGGAATCGCGATGGCCGAGATCGACAAGCTGAAGTTCGTCGGCGTGATGATCAAAGGTGAGAAGTACCACGTCCTGTGCAGCACGAAGAATTCCGACGAGAAGATCTACCAGTACCTGAGTACACCGAATGACCGATCCGATACGAAGCCGGCGGGCGGCACCGGTGACGCCGAGTCCGAGGACGTTTCGGACCCGGGGCCGATGGGTGGCACCGGCGGAACCCACTCGGGTCTGACCATGGACACCAGTTGGAACCTCGGCTACATCTACGCCGGGCTCGCCTGCCTGGAGATCCAGAGCGATAACGACAAGGTCCGTGCCTTGATCTGGGATAAAAAGATCTACCGGGCGTTCTACTGGTCCGCCTCGAACAAATTCCTGTTCTGCGCCCGACCGGATTCCGCAACCGTCGACAAGGTCGGCGACCCGGTGAACGGTTCCCGGCTGACCTCCTTCCACAACTGGTACACGGTGTCCGGCGAGAACGGCAAGCCGTTCTTCGAGATCATGGTCGACCCGCAGGAGAGGACGCTGTTCGGTCTGCAGGAGAACGGCGAGGCGTCCTCACTCCTGTGGGGAGAGTTGCAACAGCCGCACGCCACGCGGGCCATCCCTGATGGAGGAGGAGGGGCCGGTGTCGACTTCGGACTGACGCGGTGGCTCGCCATGGCCAGTGCTGCCAATGCCTCCTACGTCCTCGGGACGCCGGAGGGCAGGAGCGGAGTCGTCAAGAGGTTCAACATCGACAAGGCCGTGCCCACCGCCGACATCTCCATCCCAGCGGAATGGAAGCCCCGCGGAAAACCTGTCGTCACCACTTCGGGCGGAAAGCAGTACTGCTGCATGACCGCTCAGGGGGAAAAGGGGGCGTGGGGTATCGTCGTCGCGGACATCGGGGACTTCACCACGAACAAGGCGAAGATCATCAAGCTTCCGGATGCCTATACCGTCGCACCGTTGGCCGCAAATCCGCAGAGTGGAACTCTGTATGCGATCTGCATGGAATCGTCCAGTGCGGGAAAGACCTTGATCCAGGCGGTGAGCGCCGACGCGTCCAAGCCGGAGGCGGCACCTGTTGTCGCCGCCACCTGGCATTCGTCCCATGATCTGTACTCCGGGGATCCGGAACACCTGTGGTGCTACTTCTGGTAATAAGAAGCAATTCACGTGCCAGCCCTGCGAGGGAGGATGGTCATGGCCGCGGTCCGAGACGATAATCAAGGTTTCAATCTGGCAACCTGTGAGAAGAACATCGCCGAATACAAGATGTATCCCTCTTGCGATCACGTGCCGGGACTCGAGCACCATTGCGACAAGGTTCAATCCTCTAGGCACGAGTTCTGCATGACACATGGAGAGCCCAACTGGCCGATCGAGAGCCAGTGGTGTGAGCTCCCCGATGGGACGACGAAATACTTCTACGACTCGCCCGACCCGGCCTTCGACTGTCAAAATGCCGGTGGACGTGCGCATACCTGCATGTGCTGTTGCGCCTGCATGGCATACGGCACGATGATCGGCCTGCCGGAGGGACGGGAGGAGAAGATCGAGGCCCTCGTCCGAGGGGAACGGGTGCTGACGGGCGCGCTCGGAGTAGACGGCAAGGTCTCTTGGAGTTCGTCTCAGGTCACGTTCAGCGACGGTGCGGGGGGAGGGGGGAGCCTCGCCGTCCACCTCTCCTTCGACCGGCAGGACGGATCGGTCGGCGAGTTGATCTGCTCTCCCGACCAGCCCATCGCGCTCGCCGGCGGCACGCTCGTGCAGGCGTCCCAGTTGCATGTGCGGGACCACGTCCTGGGCGGCGACGGAGGCTCGCTGCCGGTGCGGTCCGTGGCGATCGGCGAGTACTCGGGCGGCCTGCACCACATCGGCGCGGGTAAGCCGACCGATCCGACCGGCGCCCATCTCCTCCAGGCATCCGGGGTGGTGGTCGGCGACTACTACCTGCAACTCCGGCCCGAATTGCTCGCCGGCCGTTGGGCCGCCGAAACCGAAGCCCGTCCCCACGCCTGGGAGCCCGACTACGCGCAGACGCACGAGGTGGAGAAGCACACGACCTCACTCGTCTTCGGCACTGCGAATTGCGGCACGGGCAGCGAGATCGGCACCCTGTTCACCGTTTTCAGTGACACCAACGGCTATCTCGAGAACGACGTCGCGGCACTTCTCACGCCTGCCCAGGCGAACGACGTGCTCCTGAACGGCAAGCAGATGAGCTTCGGGAACCCCATTCCCAAGTACCTGGTCGAAACAGTGTTCAAGCACATGCACGGTTTCCTGCCCGACGTGGACCTCCACCTGGACTGGAACCGGCCCGAGCCCAACGTCTACGCCTTCCGCCGGTTCGGCCGCCAGACGGTGGTGGTGACCGGAGGGCTCGCCAGGGCGGGAGTACTGGACTTCGAGGGTCTGGTCATGGCCGTCGCCCACGGGGCCAACCGGCTGTCCGGGGTGGAGCCGCTCAACGACCGGGGCTTCACCGTGACCGGCAGGGCGGACTACGACGCGTTCCACGACACGAGCCGGATCTTCTGGTGGATCACCGAGTGGTCCCGCAGCACGGGCGCCGCGCAGAAGCAGTTCAACGACCTGTTCGACCTCATCAGCGAGCAGAACGCGCAGGGGAACCCGGACGCCGGGCACGACGAGCCGTCCATCGCCTGCCGCCGCAAGTGCATCGCCTACAGCTCTGTTCTCGGCTTTCCGGAGTGCGCCGGCGGCCCTCCGCTCCCGCGGATCGCGATCGAGGACGCCGCCGCGACCACCGACACCCTCACGCTGGTGGTCAACCTCTCTCCCAAGCCGGAGAGCGTGACGGCCACCGGCAACTACGACATCACCCCGGCGGTGACGGTGACCGAGGCCGCGCTCGCCCCCGACTCGTCGTTCCACATCCTCGTCAAGGCCGACTTCCAGCCGGACCAGGAGTACCGGGTGACCGTCCGCGGCCTCGTGTCGATCCTGGGCAGCGGCATGGACCCGGAACGGGACTCGATCGGTTTCACCGTCAAGGTTCCGGCCGGCGTGCGGGGGTGACGGATCGTGAGCGAGGCCGAGCAGAGCGATGGAGCCGCGGACCAGGACAAGAAGGACGAGAAGGACGAGACCGGAGTACTCGTCGAGAAGGTCAAGGCCGGTGACGCGCCGGTCACCGAACTGACCGACTACCTGGACCTCGCCGACGTCAAGTCGTTCGACGTCAAGCTGACCGATGTGGTCCTGGAGAAGGTGAAGGACAGCCAGGGCAGGAACGGCTACCTGCTCCTCGGCGACGTCGGTCAGAAGGAGCAGGCAACGACCGGGCGGATCCTGATCTGCTCCCTGTACCTGGCCGTGGAGGAGGGAAGCGACGCGAATCCGATCCTCTTCATCGCGGAACTCGACGCCTCGACTCTCTTCAAGGAGATCCCGTTCGCCGGATTTCTCGGACTCGACGATCCCGGGCTGGTCCGCCTCCAGGTCATCGCCCTCGCCCGGCACGCCCTGAAGACCGGCAAGGAAGTGGATGACTTCAACAAGGCCATCCAGGAGAAGCTGTCCGGGAAGACGAAGTCGGCACCGCCCACGCTGATGAAGAAGACGCCCGACAAGAAGGCGGGCGGCGCGGCCTGGGAACCGGGGGTCTACCTCGCGCTCGGCACCTCGCTCGGGAAGGAGGACGTGCCGGGGCTGACCTTGCGGCTCAAGAAGCTCGCCAAGAGCGAGCCCACCACGGCCGCCGAGGAATCCCCGAAAGCCAACGCGCGCCGATGGCCGATCCGCGGGTACGGGCTGAAGTACCTGCCTGAGATTCCGGCCGCCGACGGCGTCCCCGGGGCGCCGGCGGTCGTCCGGATGACGATCGACGCGGGATTTGCCTACGGGCCCCTGGGACTGGAGGTCATCGGGTTCGGGCTGCAGGTCCCGTTCAAGACCAGCGACCTGGTGGACTTCGTCACCCTGACGGGGATCGGGGTGCGTGCGGACTTCGCCGGTTTCACCGTCGACGGCGCCGTGATGTGGGACCAGGAGGCCCGCCGCAGGGGAATCTGGAAGTTCGACGGCCTGATCGCCGTCACGATTCCCGAGCTGCTCACCTTCGTCCTGGCGGGCTCGTACGCCCAGGTCTCCAACCCGGGAGAGCCGACTTACAACTCGCTCTTCGTGTTCGTCAGCCTGTCCGACTTCGTGCTGCCGCTCGGTCCCGTCACCATCACCGGATTCATGCTCGGGGGCGGGTTCAACAGCCTGCTGCGGATGCCGAAGATCGACGACATCGAGAACTTCCCGTTCGTTTCCGGACTCAAGTCGGGGCGGGTGCTCGCACCCAAGGCCGGTGAGAAGGCGGACAAGCAGGAGAGCGCGGCCGAGGTGCTCAGGAAGCTCAGCAGTGCTGACGAATCGGGCTGGGTCAGCCCGTGCGACGGCCGGCACTGGGGGGCCGGTGGGCTGAAGCTCGAACTCTGCGAGGTCGTCAAGTGCGATGCGCTGCTCGTCGTGGAGTTCGGCCACGGCGTGGCGGTGGTGCTGCTGGGCGTCGTGAAGTTCGAACCGCTGCCGAAGCAGGACGACAAGCCCTCGAAGCTCGAGATCGTCAAGCTCGTCGTCCAGTTCGAGATCGGGTACGACTTCGACCGCCATCTTCTGCTGTGCGCCTTCGCCCTGACCCAGGACTGCTTCCTGCTGGCCAAGGAGTGCAAGCTCAGCGGGGGCGGAGCGCTGTACGTCTACACCGGTGGACCCTCCGGCGGGCAGTGGGTGCTCGCGCTCGGCGGCTACAACCCCGGCTTCAAGGTGCCCAAGTCCTACCCGAAGGTCCCCCGGATCGCCCTGGAGGCGAGCCTGTGCGACTCCGTGCTGATCAGGGGTGAGTTCTACTTCGCCAAGACCACCGACGGGATCATGGCCGGCATGGCCTGCTCGATCAGCGAGGACGGCGGTTGGTGGCGCTGGTGGTGCAGCCTGCACTGGGACCTGTGGGTGGAGTGGCACTCCTTCTCCCTCCGGTTCGACGTGGGAGTCAGCCTCGGGATCTCGGCCAGCATCAACCTCGGCCTCTTCCGGGTCCCGGTGTCCATCGAGATCGGTGTCGACATCAGCCTCTGGTGGCTGCCCGAGCACGGCGGGCACTGCGAGGTGCACCTGTGGGGTCTGTCCATCGGCGGCGGTTGGGGCGTGTCCTGGCCGGAGACCAAAGAGCAACCGAAGGTGCCGTGGACCAAGTTCACCCGCCAGCTGCCCAAGGCGGTGAAGGTGGTCCGCAAGAAGGGCGTCGAGCGCGGTGAGCCGAAGGACGAGGTCACGCACCTGTCCGCCGTCGTCGCGGCCGGCGAGGCGCCCGGCGGCGGGAAGCCCGGTGACGGCGGAACGGCCACCGTGCCGGACCAGCCGTGGGTGTTCTCCCAGGCCGGTTTCGAGTTCACCACCGACACCGCCATGCCGGTGACCCACCTGAAGATCAACGGCGTCGAGGTGCCGGACACCGGGATCCCGAACAGCGGCTCCGTCAACCTGCGCCCGATGGGCGAGGAGGGCTCCGGCGCCACCTCCCACCACTGCCTCACGATCGACAAGCTCCGGGACGGGACCACCGACCAGTGGGAGCCGTACGACGTCCTCAAGAACGACTGGGCCGTGGCGCCGGTCCGCACCAGCGTGCCGCGCTCGCTGTTCGGCCCCAGCGGCGAGACGTCGAACGACGCCGCGAACAACACCGACGAGGGCCTGGTCCACGATCAGCCGACCGGCCTGAAGGTCACGGTTCCCGGCCCCGAGGCGGACGGGGACCCCGTCGCCGTCTTCGCCGACAAGCTGGCGATCGAGGATCTGCACCTGACGGGCAATCCGGAGAACAAGGTGCTGCCCGTCGTCAACACCGCTCCTTCCGGACCCAAGGCCCACCGCGGTGGCACGACCGTTCGCGACGACGTGGCCAAGGACCTGCTCGCCTCGTCCGCCCGCCGCGGCGCCGTCACGGCGGTCCTCACCGCCGCCGGCCTCCCGTTCGACGACCTGGACGACGACCTGGGCCCGCTGGCCGCCGCGATCCGGGACCTCTACACCGACCCGCCCCTGCTCGTAGACGCCCGAGGACACTGATGCTGAGGTTCACCGAAGTCGCCCGGCCCTGGAAGGTGACGCTCTACGACGGCTACTACCCGGCCGCCGTCGCGGGCACCTACCGGGTCCGGGTGGAGCAGCACGTCTACAACGCCGACGGCACCGAGCACACCCCCGCGCTGGAGGGCGTCACCCGCGCGTTCGACGTGCGGAGCATCCAGGTCGACATCCCGGAAGGCACCGTGCACAGCAGGGTGCCGGCGGACGGCAGCACCGGCTTCTTCGACCTGGTCCTCCCCCACATCTCGCTGAACCGCACCTCGCTGCCGTGGGAGCGCGAGCTGTCCCGGACCGAGACGCCCTCGAAGCGGAAACGGGACACCCAACGGGTGCCCTGGGTGGCGCTGTTGGTCTTCGCCGAGAAGGAGCTGCCGGGCGATCCCGGGGCCCGGGGCCTCACCGAGCAGCGGACGGCGGCCGCGTTCGTCAACCCGGCCGCCACCGACGTGCACTGGCCGAAGTTCACCATCGACGTCCCGGGGGCGACGGTCTGCCGGACCATCGACGTGCCGGCCGCGCTCTTCCGGGACGTCGTTCCGCGCTTCGACGAGCTGCGCCACCTCGCCCACTGCCGGAAGGTCGACGCGCGCAAGACCCGCAACCTGTACTACATCGACGGCGAGGACCTCGAGGTCGGCCAGTTCGCCGTGGTCACGGCCAACCGCCTGCCGGTGCGCAACGCCCGCTACGTGGTCCACCTCGTCTCGCTGGAGGGCTGCGAGGACTACGTCCGCCATCCCGACCAGCTCACCAAGCCGGTCCGCCTGCTGTCCCTGCACTCCTGGAGCTTCGAGAACTACAACGGGACGGGCCTGGAGTTCGAGCCGACCGTCACAGGGCTGGCCGTGCCGGGGCTCACCGACCCGTCGGCGCTGCTGCTACGCCTCCCGTCCACCGGGATCACCGCCCTCCCGGGTACGGACGAGGCCGCGCGCGCCCACGTCTCCTCACGGCTGGAGGCCGGCTACGTGCCGCTGACCTACCAGGTGCCCACCGGCGAGCGGATCCCCGGCTGGTACCGCGGGCCCCTCACCCCCGTCGTCCCGACCGCACCCGAGCGGGACGCGAAGGGCTTCCTCAGCGCCGAGGAGTGCCTGGTGTACCTGGAGTCCGAGGGCGTCTTCGACATCAGCTACGCGGCGGCGTGGACCATCGGCAAGGCGCTGGTGCTGGCCAACGCGGACCTGTCCAAGCCGCTCCTCGAAGCGCGCACCCGCGGCTGGGAGACCGTCCGCCTGGCGGGCGCCTACCTGCGGTCCAACCCCGAGGCGGACCTGGCGGAGCTGCGCGCCCACCTCGACCACCCGGGTGGGCTGGCGAGGTTCGCCCGGATGCTGGAGCGCGGTCTCGGCGACCGGCTGGGAGAGGCCATGGCCGCCCCGCCGCTGCGCCGGCCCGCGGCCGGCCCCGACTCGCGGGACTCCACCCCGGTGCGGCCGGCCGAGGCCATGCGCGATCCGTCGCCGGACGTGCTGGCGCTGGCCGGCGAACAGATGGTCCGCCACCTCGCCACCGGCAATCCCGGCATCGCCGCCCGGGACCACGCCCTGCTCCACCCCGCACCCCTCCCGGACGCGGACCCGGTCGTCCCGCCGGGAGCGACCGGTCTGGACGCGCTCACCCTGCTGTGCGCGGTGCCCTTCCACTACCTCGTGCCGGACTGGCGCATGCTGCTGCCCGCCAACGGTTCGACCCCGGCCGGCACACCGGCCGGAGTCACCGCGAAGGGCCTCGCGTACGAGGGCATGCGGCTGTTCCACCTGGACCCGGCATGGCTGAACGCCCTGGTCGACGGCGCCCTCAGCGTCGGTGTCAGCACCACCCTCGACGCGAAGCTCGCCGCGAAGCAGCGCGAGGACCTCACCGCGCCGGGTGTGACGGTCACCGGCCTGCTGATGCGCTCCCGGCTTCCGACGGCCTACCCCGGGCTGGTGATCGAAGCCCATGCGGGCCCGGACAAGGAGCAACTCACCGTCCTGCGGCGCGATCTGACCAACGACGTGCTGATGCTGCTGTTCGCCGGCATCCCCGACACGATCGTGATCCGGGAACCGGGCCACGGCATTCACATGGGGATCGACGCCGACGGCCAGACCGGCCGGAAGATCCCGCTGCGCGCCCTGACCGGCGACATCGGCGAGGAACTGGGGACCGAGTTCGACTTCACCGGGGTCCTGGAGTGCCTGCGGCCCCGGCCGGCCGGCGTCCAGCCCGACGTCCTCGACCTCAAGGGCACCGCGACCTCACTGCTCGGCCGGCTCTCGGACGCCCTGCGCGCGGCGAAGCAGTCGGTGCAGGGCGACCTCGCGCCGTCGCAGTTCGCGCTGCAACTGACCCGCGCGCCCCAACAACTCACCCTCCGTCGCACCGAAGGCCACCACCAGTGACATCCACCCACCCGCTGCTGGTCCCGATCACCGTCGACGCCCTCGCGGTGACCACCGCGCTGCGCACCAGCGGGACCTGGAACCGCTGGCAGGCCGACTTCGACCGGTTGAAGCGGCACCAGGACCCCGAAACCATCGACGATCAGCAGAGTTTCGGCAGCAAGGACTACACCGACTACAACGGCGTCTACCTGATGTGGCAGCTGCCTCAGGCGCTGCGGTCCGGTCCGCAGGACCCGAAGACCGGCCGGGCGCTGCTGCCGAAGATCCCCAACCGGTGGCTCGTGCTGCGTCACCCCGGGGCCGGCGGCCCCGCGGAGGCGACCGCGGCCTGGGTGGTCGAGAGCGACTACACGGGCGAGGACGGCACCAGCAGCTTCATCATCGGCCAGGACGCGACCCTGATCGGCCGCTCCCACCCGTTGCAGGCCACGGGCGAGGGCTGGCAGGAGGAGCGGGCCGCCGACCCGCTCTTCCTGGACGCGTTCGGGCCCGGGCTGGCCGGGTTCACCCTGTACCAGCGGTACAACGAGAACGTCCTCTCCCTGCACGACCCGATGACCGACCTGCCCGCCGGGCGGTACAGCTACCTCGTCGTCGGGTGGTACTCCAACCCGGACGGGGACCCGCTGTCCGGCAAGGCGCCGGTCGAGCAGGCGCTGGCCGCTCTCAAGTGGCGGACGGAGAAGCCCTTGTCCGGCGCAGCCGTCCTCGGTTCGCGGTACGTCGGAACGGCGCTGGCGGTCGCGTGGGACGACCCGGACCATTGCGTGAGCTCGGCGCCCGACTACAACGGCGTCAAGGTGGCCTTCGGGCAGAGCTGGGCGGACGCGCAGGCGGCCCTGACCGAGCCCGAGGTCAGTGGGCTGGACGCCGAGGAACACCTGGCCCTGACGGCGTTCCACCACGACACACTGCCGGATCTCGGCAAGCCCGACGCCGAGCGCCTCACGGCGCTGGAACGCCACCAGCGGACGTTCGCCCGGGCGGCCGGCGGCGGCTCCTGGCAGTGGCAGCCGTCGTCCGACGACAAGACCGGACACACCGAGCCCGATCTGAGCGCCCACAACGCCGCCCAGGCCGAACTCGACGCGGCACAACGGCAGTTGCAGGACGCCCAGCACGCCCTCTTCGACCTCGACTGGCTGCGCAAGTCGCAGCAGATCACCGCCGAGGAGTACCAAACCGCCCACTCTCCGCGCGCCGCCGAACGCGACCAGGCCCGCGCGCGCGTGGACCTCGCCCGCAAGGCCCTCCCGCCCGCGCCCGCGGAGGCCGTGTCCACGCCCGACGACCCGTTCTACGAGCCGATGGACCCCGTGGTCCTGCTCTCCGGCACGAAGATCACCGAGCCCCTGGTGCCCGAAGCGCCGCTGTGCCGCACCTACGACCGGACGGTGACCGGGATCGCGGGCCACACCCTGTCCGGGACGGTGGACTCGCTGCCCGGGTACGCCTGCCTCGCCGCCGTGTGCGGCGACGACACCGCCCTCGCGGCGAACCTGTTCACCGAGTTCGCCGTCCTCGACGCCGCCGCCCGCACGCCGAAGCAGGGCGAGGAGTACTCGGACCTCCAGTGGGCCCTGGACCAGTGGGCGAAGGGCAGGCACGAGCTGATCACCGGCATCCCCGCCGACTTCACCCGGCCCTGGCCCGGCCAACCCTGGCTGCCCCGCTACCTCCTGTGGACGCTGGCCTGCCACCCGATCGCCTACCAGGACGCGTCCGGCCAGTCACCGCACTGGTCGCTGCACGGCAACGAACTGCGCTGGAACGGCGAGGGCGAGGTCGGGGAAAGCCGGCCCACCGTGTCCGGCTTCAGCCTGATCACCCCGCTCCCGCAGTTCGCCTCCGAGCGCCGGGCCCGCCACTGGGCGGCCAACACGCCGCCGGACGAGGCCGAGCAGTGGCGCCGCTTCGCCGACCAGAAGACGAAGGAGGACGCCCTGTGCCAGGCGCTCACCGGCGTCAACGCCTGGTTCCAGCAGCGCAGTCACACCCACTACCTGGCCGACGAGAACGAGCCCTACCGGGGCACCACCGTCCCCGACTCGACGATCGCGCACTTCTTCCCGGTCCGGTCGGGACAGGCCGACCTCCAGACCCTGTCCGTGGTCGACGCGTTCGGCCAGACCGTGGAACTGATCAATCCCGGCATACAACGCAGCACCCCGGTATACCGCTCGCCCTCCACCCGCCCTCACCCGAACTGCCGGATCCTGGACGACATCCAGGAGCAGTACGTCCTGCAGTTCCCGCCGCGGATCCTGCACCGCGCGAGGCTGCGGTTCGACCCGGTCGACGCCCGGACCGACGCGCCGGTGCCGCCGATCGGCCCACCCGGGGGCAATCCCGTGTGCGGGTGGCTGCTGCCCAACCACCTCGACCGGACCCTGGTCGTGTTCGGGCCGGACGGCACCGCCTTCGGCCAGATCCAAATCAACCGCAACAGCGGCGGCACGGAGCGGCTGGCCTGGCGGGCCCTGCCACCGCGGCAACCCACCGAGAGCCTCGCCACGGCCGCCACCGCCCTGCCCGGCCCGCTCGGCGCGCTGCTGACGGCCTTCCTCCAGCAGGACGCCACGGCGTTGCCCGGCCTGATGGCGCTGATCGACGAGGCCCTGCACACCCAGGACCGCTACTCCCACGAGCACGACAACCAGGCGGTGCTGATGGGCCGTCCGCTGGCCGTGGTCCGCGCCGCCCTGCGGCTCGAACTGGACGGTGCCTGCCCGGCCGGCGCCAAGGGAGCGGTCGATCCACCCGCCACACCACCGCTGACCACCTACCGCTGGCAGGTCAGGCTCGGACTGCCCGAGTTGGCCAAGGACGGCCTGGTCGGCTACTTCGGCCCCGACCTCGACGAGGACGCCACCCGGTACGACCGATTGTGGACCTCGCACTTCGGCAAGACCGCCGGATACCTTCGCCACCTGGGCGCCGGCGAGCAGGATCCGGGACTGCTGCTGACCGCCGGCTCCGCCCACGCGGCGAAGCCCGAGCACGGCTGCCACGTCACCCTGCTGCTCGACCCCTGGCGCAGTGCCGCCGCGCTCTCCGACCTCCTTCCCGCAGCGGACCTGACGCTGGATCAGGCCGTGGTGCGGCCTGCCCTGACCCGGATGCGGGTGCCGTTCCCGCTCGGCCCGCTGCTCGCCCCGGACGGCCCCCCGGTCGAGGCAGGCTCCCAGCGGACCGTGGTGATGCCGCGCCCCGTCGCCTGGACCGGCGAGTGGGAGTGGGTCGGTCCGCCGGCACCGCGGTCCGCCGACCAGGGGTGGGACCGCCGCGGCATCACCCCCTCCACCGTCACCGCCGATCCCCAGACGGAGCGCCCGCCCGCCCGCTCCGGATTCCTCCGCAACATCCGCGGCTTCCTCCCGGATTCCTGAGCCCGCGCCGCCCCTGGAGAACCGTCATGACCGCAAGCCCATTCCTTCCCATCAGCCCGGAGACCAAGCCGCAGCCCCTCCAGATCAGCACGATCGGCGACACCACCGTCGCCACCATCACCTTCCAGCTGAACCTCGACCAGTCCGTGCCGGCCTCCCACGACAAGATCGACCTCGTGCTGTCCGTCCCCGTCGGCACCACGGACACCGATCTGACCGAGGACTTCGACCGCCTGAAACCGGCCACCCACGGACCGACCGGCTGGCACACCAGCAAGGACAATCTGCGCCACGAGATCCGGCTCACCGGCGGCACGCTGGCGAAGGCCGACGGCCTGGCCGTCACCATCAGCGACGTGGCGGTCAACAAGGTGCCCGGGAACTCCGGCATCAGGCTCGGCTACGAGAAGGGCGGGAAGCGGACCGACTGCCGCACCATTCCGCTGCCCAAGTTCCCCAAGGAATTCTACCTGCGGAACTTCCGACCCAAGTACCTCCAGGTCGGCGCCGGGACACCGGCCTTCCTCCAGTGGGAGGTGAACATGTCCCCCCAACTGGACCTCCAGTGGGCCGGCGCCTCGACCCCTCACGGCACCACGCGGCTCACCGCGAAGAACGCCAAGTCCTGGACGTCCGCGCCGCTCCACGACACGACGACGTTCGTGCTCACCGCCACCTACCGCGACTCGACCTCGCACGAGCCACTGGTCTTCAACACCGCCTGCACCGTCTACGTCACCCGCCCCGACCTGGAGATCGGCGGGCTCGACGTCAACGGGCCGGTCTCCGCCTACCGCCGACCGCGACTGCTCTTCGACGACGTCGAACTCCTCACCGAGAACGGCAAGCAGATCGCGCACGGCACCATCGACGACACCTCCAACATCCGCACGTCGTTCGACGACCTCTTCGGCGACACCGGTGTCGAACACGCCACGGCGACCGACGGGCTCCTCCTGGTACAGGTCAGCGGCGCGAACCTGTCCCTCGACGTGCTGTCACCACTGCCGCGGGTGGCCGGCGCCGCGGTCGACACCTCCGTGAAGCCGCGCTTCAAGACGTGGAAGGTGGCCGACGGCCACGCGCTCACCGTGCCGATCGCGGCGAACAGCCGGCTCACCGTCCGGGCACCGGAAAACCTGGATCCGAAGAAGAAGGGCCGCCTCACCGTGCACTGGTTCGCGCAGGGCACCACGGACTCGCTCCAGAAACACCAACCACTCGCCGTACCGGTGCCCGCCGGGCGTCGTACCGCCGACAAAGCCGAGGTCTGGTGCGTCTACTACCTGGAGTGGCCCAACGTCTGGCGCCTCTACCTCGACAAGGACGGCGCGTGGCAGCCGAACTGGACCGACGACACGGGCGTCGCCCACAGCTCCGACCTCTCGCCGACGCCGTTCGACCAGCTCTGGCCCCAGCTTCCCGTCATGGTGAACAACCGCACGCCGATCGCCGGGTTCGCGACCGAGAAGACCCAGTCCGCCGCCAATTGGTCCGCCTATTTCCTCTTCGGTGACGGCACATACCTGACCTACGCGGAGCAGTCCAACAAGGGCACCGTCACCTCCGGCAAGACCACCGAACTGCTGCCCTGGAACATCGGCGCCACAGCCGTGCCCGTCACCGCCGTGACCAACGTCTACGGCAGCGCGGGCGGCGCCGACCACGTCCTGGTGTTCAGCGGAAAAGACTACCGATCCTGCAGGATCGGCGAAAAGGACCATTCCGAGAAAAGCGCGGTCTCCGCCGCCGCGCCGCCAATCGACGCCGCCTTCGGCGGACCGGACGGGAATGTTCGCCTGATCGGCTCGCGGAAGTACCTCACGTGCACACCGCATGCCGAGAACGATGCCATCACCATCACCGAAGGCTCATCGGGCGACCTTCCGCTGGGCAAGAAGTAGAGAACCCGACAATCCGACCCGAGGAGAGACGATGACAAACGGTACATACTCGATCGAAGAGTGCCGAAAAGCCGTGCAGGAGACGGGTTTCCACCTGCCACTCTGCGTGGACCTCGATGGCGCTCCGACCGATTACTGCGCAAAGGCGGTACCACAAGAGGCCCAGGAGTTCTGCGTCGAGCGCGGAACGCCGAACTGGCCCCTCGAAATGTCCTACTGCCGCCTCCCCGACGGAACCATCAAGATGTCGGACCCGCACTCGAAGGATCCCGCAGGTGACTGCGCGGCGGCAGGCGGGTCGATGGCCTCGTGCCTGTGCTGCTGCGCCGACATGTACGGCGCGGTGATCGCGTTGTCCGAGGGACAGGAGGAACTCGTCTCGGAGGTCGGCAAGGGCCGGCAGGTGCTGGCAGGCGCATTCGGGCCAGGTGGGGACGTCGTCTGGGACCAGGCGGCGGTCACCTTCAGCGACGGTTCCCGCGACCAGCAGGGCGAGCGCGCCGTCCGGATCAACCTCGGCCCCGGGGCGACGCCGTCGGGCACACTCGTCTGCTCGCCCGACCAGCCGATCCTGCTCCACGACGGCACGCTGGTCTCCGCGTCCCGGCTGCACCGACGGGACACGGTCATGGGCGCCGACGGCAACGCCGTGCCCGTGCACTCGGTCGAAACCATCGAGATCGTGGGCGGTCTGCACCACCTGGGTGTGGGCCGCCCGGACGACGGCGCCCATCTGCTACGGGTCGCGAACATGGTGATCGGGGACTACTACCTGCAGTTGCGGCCGGATCTCCTGGCCGATCGCTGGGCGGCCGACGCGCAGGAACGCCCACACGTGTGGGAGCCCGGGTATGCCCGGACGGACGCGAAGTCCTGAGAGGGCGTTCGAGAGGGAACCCCCAACTGTCCGGCTCCGGTTGCTGCGGCACGGACTCGTGCCATGATCTCGTGGAGGTCGGGTCCGTGTCCGCGATAGTGAACCTTTCATCGTGATGTCGTAGATCCCGGCACAGGCCGAGCGGCGGGAACGTCACACGCAGGTGCGCCAACCGGCCGACCGGATCCGTCACCAGGGCGACACCGCCCGCATGCCGTCGATGCCCCTCACCGACCCCGCCGGGAAACGGGCCGTGATCGCCCGGCTCAACACCACGGGGTGCTGCCGCCCCGCGCCGAGGGTGCCGTTGTAGCCGGCGTTGCGGGAACCCGCCGCCCCCGCCGCGCGCATCGGGATCCTCCATCCCCGGACACCCCGACCGGCGGGAGGCGCTGCCGTCCCCATGCGTTAGGTTGTCCGACTGGAGGTGTTCAGCAGGCAGCATCCCGATTCCCAGCCCCGCCCGGTCCCGTGGCCGTCGCGGGGCACGGCCCGTCGAGGGGTGCACCGATGACACGTGACCAGGACGTCCCCGTCCGCGCACTGGCGTCCGAATTGGCCCGGATGGGCAGGTTGATCGAGGACGAGGAGCACGAAGCCGTCGGACGCCGGTTCACCGAACACCTGGTCCGCACCGTCCCGGGCTGCGACCTGGCCTTCCTCGCGGTCGACCGCCGGGGTGAAGTCGACGTCGTCGCGTCCACCGGTCACCCGCCGCCCGACCTCTCCGCGGACGAGGGCGATCCGGTCCGCGAGGTGCTGCGCTACCGCGAACCGCGCCGCCTGGGCGACACCGGGCAGGACCACCGCTGGCCGCTGTTCGCCTCGCGCCTCGCCGTGCACGGCCACCGCAGCTGCCTCGTGCTGCCCCTGCCTACCGAGCACTCCCCCACCGCCGCGGCTGTGCTGCTGTCGAAGGAATCCCACCGGTTCAACGACCACTCCTACGACATCATCCTCATGATCGCCCTGCACGCCGGCGTCGCCCTGGACAACATCGAGGTGCTGCACCACAGCAAGCAGCTGGTGCGGCACCTGACCACGGCGCTCGACACCCGCCACACCATCGGCTTGGCCCAGGGCCTGCTGATGCGCCACTTCGCCCACGACACCGACCAGAGCTTCACGCTGCTGCGGCAGGCGTCCCAACACACCAACCGCAAGCTGCGCGACATCGCCCACGACCTCGTCGCCGCACACGAGCGCGGGGACTTCGACGAAGCACTGACCCGGAACCGCATCACCGCCGTCGCACTGCCCTGACAGAGCGCAGCAGGATCGCCAACGGGGCGGCATTGGCGACCGCGGCGTCGATCCGCGGCTCGTCCCGGCCGACGGGGAAGCCCGCGGTGCGGGCGTCGAGCGCCGGGAAGGGGCGCTGCGGAACACCGATGCCGGCCGCCTCCGGACCCCCGCCACGCCCGGAGGCGAGGTCGGTCGCGCCGAGGTGGCGCCGACCGTGTGGCCCGAACGTCCCTCCCGTCTTTGCCCGAACAGCACCTGCCGCCTCCGAAACAAATCTGCGAAGCTGTCGAAAGTTTCCGCCCCGCAGTGCTGTCCCGCAGTGCTGTCCCGCCGCTTGGTCGACGAGGATCGAGGAGGAACGCGTGAAGAAGTCGATCGGGGCCGTGGCGCCCCTGGCAACCGCCCTGCTGGTGACCGCCTTGCTCGCGGCGCCCCAGGCACACGCCGCCGCGTACACGCTCAAGGACGCGGCGGCGGCCACCGGCCGGGTCTTCGGCGCGGTGGTGCCGGCCGGCCTGCTCGACGTCGCGGACTACACCAAGGCGCTGGACCAGGAGTTCGGTCAGGTCACGCCCGAGAACGAGATGAAGTGGAACGTCGTCGAGCGGGTCCGGGGCAAGTTCGACTACGCCGCCGCCGACCGCCTGGTCGACTACGCCGAGAGCCGGGGCATGGCGGTGCGCGGCAGCGTGCTGGCGTGGCACAGCCAGCTGCCCGGCTGGGTGATCAACATCAGCTCGGGCGCCGAACTGCTGACCGCGTTGCGTGAGCACATCGCCGGCGTCGCGGGCCACTTCCGCGGTCGGGTCGACTACTGGAACGTGGTCAACGAGGCGTTCGGCGACAGCGGGGCCCGGCGCAACTCGGTGTTCCAGGAGCGCATCGGCGACCGCTGGGTCGAGGAGGCGTTCCTCGCGGCCGAGGCCGCCGACCCCACCGCGAAGCTCTGCTACAACGACTACTACACCGACGGGTTCGGCCCGAAGTCCGACGCCGTGTACGGGCTGGTGCGGGACTTCATCGCGCGCGGCGTGCCGATCGACTGCGTCGGCTTCCAAGGGTACTTCACCAGCGATCACCGGGTGCCCGCGGACATGGCCGAGAACCTCCGGCGCTTCGCCGACCTCGGGGTGGACGTGCACCTGACCGAGCTGAACGTGACCGGTTCCGGCGAGACGCAGGCCAAGGAGTACGCCGTGGCCGTCAGCGCGTGCCTGGCGGTGCCGCGCTGCACCGTGATCACCGTGGGCGGCGTGACGGACAAGTACTACTGGAACGCCGCCAAGACGCCCCTGCTGATCGACGCCGACTACGGCCGCAAGCCGGCGTACTTCTCGGTGCTCGACGCGCTGAACGAGGCGGCCACGGGCCGGCGGTAGGCAAGGGCGGTCGTCACGTGGTCCCGCCGGGTCCTTCGGCCCGGCGGGACCACGCGCGCCCGGCGCGGGGACGCCTCGCCGGTCGCCGCGGCGAAGCGGTCGCGCGCCGCGGACGTCAGTACGTCGGGGTCGGGATCAACGGCTGCACCAACACCCACAGCCGATCGGGCGCCAACCGCAAGGCCGACCGATGAACCACGGCACCGCATCATGACAGCACCACTACAACCGCGTTACCCATGCGGACGTAACGGCCTGACGTCGGGCGGCGAAGATCGTGTCAGAGGGTTTCCGCACGTCGGTGGCTGGTTGTGCTCGGCAACCGCGGTGACAGGGATGCGCATGGCCGAGGAAGTGCTGATGGCGACCGGTGTCCGGCAAGAGGGCAATGCGAGGCAGAGGAACCATGATCGCCGGCAGGGGCGAAGCGCGCGCTCGATGCGCTGCCGGGCATCGACTTTGTGACGTGCGACAACCGAAGTGCCGACATCCACCTGTGCGTCACGGGCGCAGGAGCAACGCCTCATTCCCCGGTCAGGCCCCGGATCCGGCCTACAAGCCTCCCACGCCATGCCGGCCCGGTGGGAAGGCTCGTGCGAGTCCTCGCGTTCAGCGGCACGTGAGCATGCCCGTCGCTCTTCCCGAGCGGTGTTCGGCCCCTCCAAGATGGGTAGGTGCAGGAGGAGCACGTGCGGAACTCGTTCTCAGGTGACGCCGGTGTGGTGATCCAAGCAGGGGTCGTCCACAGCGGTGTGCACGTCCACCGGTCGCAGGCATCAGGCTTGCCGGTTCCCCGGCAGCTCCCGTTCGACGTGCTCGGTTTTACCGGTCGCGCCGACGAGTTGCGGCGAATGGACGAGTCGCTCACCGGGGACGGGACAGCAGCGATCACGGTGGTCTCGGGCGCGCCGGGTGTCGGGAAAACGGCGGTGGCCGTCCGCTGGGCGCACCGGGTGAGCGATCGATTCCCCGACGGCCAGCTGTACGTGAACCTGCGCGGATTCGACACCACTTCCCCGGTACCTGCGCACCAGGCGCTCGATGCGTTCGTCCGGGCCTTCGACGTCGCGCCCGAACGGATTCCCACGCAGGTGGACGAACTCGCCGCGCTGTACCGATCCCTGCTGGCGAGCCGCCGGGTGCTGGTGGTGTTGGACAACGCCGCCGATGTCGACCAAGTCCTCCCCCTGCTGCCTGGCTCCGCCACGTGCGCGGTCGTCGTCACGAGCCGCAACCGCCTCGCTGGCCTGTCCGCGGGCGCGGGTGCGCAGCGGGTGGCGCTGGAGGCGTTGTCCCCGGTCGACTCGGTGGCATTGCTGAGGGCCACCGTGGGGTCCGACCGGCTGGACGCCGAGCCCGAGGCCGCCGCCGGGTTGGCGCAGCTGTGCGCGGGCTTGCCGCTGGCGCTGCGGATCGCGGGCGAACGGGTGGCGGGCAGCCGGCACCACGCCCTCGCCGACCTCGTCGAGCAGCTCGCGGCCGAGCACGACCGGCTCGACCTGCTCGCGGCTGTTGACGACCAGGTCGACGTCGTGCGGGCGGCATTCTCGTGGTCCTACCGGAAGCTCCCCGCGCCCGCGGCGGGCATGTTCCGCAGGCTGAGCTGGCACGCCGGCCCGGAATTCGGGGTCCCGGCGGCCGCCGCGTTGGCCGACCTGCCGGAACCGAAAGCCCGGCGGGTGCTGGAAGCACTGGCGGGCGCCAACCTGCTCACGGAAGTCGGACGGGAACGCTACCGGTTCCACGACCTGGTGCGTCTCTACGCGCTGGAACGCGCCGAGGCGGAGGAGACGGCGATCGACCGGACGGCTGCGGTACGACGCCTGCTGGAGTGGTTCCTGCGGATGGCCGATGCCGCCGACCACCAGCTGACCCGCCGCTCCTACTGCGTGACGCTGGCCCACACCGGTGCCGACGAGTTCTTCCCCGACCAGCGGCGGGCGATCCAGTGGTGCGAGCTCGAGCGCGTCAACCTGAAGGCCGCGATCCGCCAGGCCTCCGACAGCGGCGAGCACTCGATCGCGTGGCGGTTGCCCGTCGCACTGTGGGGTTTCTTCTTCCTGAACAAGCACATGGAGGACTGGACCAGTGCCTTGACCATCGGATTGGCGTCGGCCAAAGAAGCCCGCGACCGCCGCGGCGAGGCGTGGATCCTGCACGCGCTCAGGGAAACCCGGTTCAGCATGCACGAGGCGGCGGATGCTTCCGGATACCCGAGGGAGGCGCTCGCCATCTTCCTCGACATCGGCGACCAATGGGGCGTCCGGGAAGCACTGAGCAACCTCGGCTACTCCCACCGCCTGCTGGGACAACCCGAACAGGCGCTGGTCCACCTGAACGACGCCCTGACCCTGTGGCGGCAAACCGAGGACCTGTGGGGCCGGGCGTGGACGCTGCACAGCCTCGGCGAAACCTACCTCGACCTGCGCCGGTGGGACGACGCGGCGCAAGCCCTGGATGAGGCCCTCCACCTGTTCGCCCGCATCGAGCACAGGCAAGCCGAGGGCTTCGCCATGAGCAACCTCGGCTACGTCCTCCTCGGCACGGAGCAGTTCGCGTCGGCCATCGATCAGTTCCACCAGGCCATGGCCGTCCACGACGAGGTCGGAGACCGCTGGAGCACGTCCCGCAGCATGACCGGCCTCGGCATCGCCCTGCACGCCACCGGCAACACCGAAGACGCCGACAGATATTGGCACGAGGCACTCGCCATCTCCGAGGACCTGCAAGACCGGTCAGCCGCGGAACGGATCCGCGCACTGCTCACGAGGTGAGTCGTCGATCTCGCGGCGGAGGAGTCACTCCCCACACGTCCAAGGGCATCCACGGGAGCAGCGCTTCGCGCGGAGCCGTAGCCGCGTGACCGCAGTGCTACGGCTTGGGTCGAGCGAGGAGTCTGCGCAATTGTGCGGACTCACAAGTGCTCACGGCGCGCTGCCCTCCGGGCCTCCGTGCATCGGGCAGTATTGCTACGTGAACGACGGCGCTCTGACCCGCGGTCCCGGAGATGAAGACCCGGTCGACACCGATGGTGGGTCGCGCCCTCGGCGCGGTGCCCGAGCGGGCGGACAACGTGCCCGGGCTTCCACGGACGGAACGGTCATGCAGGCGGGCAGGGACGTCACCGTCAACTACTCCCAACACGTCCACTCCACCGCGCCAAGGGGGTGGTGGACTCGGACGATCGCGGTTCTCGCAGTGGCGGCGGTCGTGGCGGTTGTCGTGGTGGTTGTCGGGCTCACGGACTGGCGTGCGCTCTTCGGCTCCACCTCGATCGGATCGCCGTCACCGACGAGCGGGAGTCCTTCTCCGGGCAGCGCCTTCCCACCACGGCCCACCACGACCGTGAGGACGTCGGAACCCGTGCCGGACACGTCCCTCGGCGAGTCGGAGTCGATCATGACGAAGACGGGGTACCGGCTCAAGCCGTCCTCCGATCCCCGGACCAACGACCAGGACAAGATCGACCTCGACACGGGCTGTCCCGGCTGGGGCACGACCTCCGTCCCCATCGGCCGCAAGCGGTGCGGGGAACTCGCCGACCTCATCGTCGAGACCTACGGGCTGCACGCGCCCAACGATGCACCACTGCTCTCGCTCGTGAGCGGCCCGGCCACCCTCACGTCCTGCCGTGACCGGGTTGACGGCGTCGGAACGATACAACTCGAAGACCTGGCCGACGGTGCGGAACTGTGCGTACGCACCGACAAGCACAACATCGCCGCCGTACACGTCAAGTCGGTGGACGACACCGGGGAGATGGTGATCGACTACGAGATCTGGGAACCCTGACCACCCAACCCGCCGGCTTCGTCACGGCAAGTTCGAGCCGCGCCGTGCATGCCGATGCACGGGTGATCACGGCTGCGAAAGGTCACGCGACCGGCCAGGGCGCTCGCTCCGCACCGCCGGGCCGCAGGACCTGATCCGTCGGACGAGTCGGCACAGGTGGTGCGTCACTGGATCGGGTGACGTGCCATGGCCTTCCTTGCGACCGCATGTGCGGCTGAACGGGTTCCCTTCGTCACCTGTTCCGGTGGCCCGGAATACGCCCACCGAATCGGCCCGGGCCCCGCACTACATTCACGGACTGCTCCGGGGACGACTGCGGCGACTGGGGGGAGACGTGTGGCGAACAGTGTTCCAAGCCGAGGAGGGCTCGGCCGGCGGTGAGTGGTTCGACCGGTGGCGTGAGATGAGCAGGGGATCGTCACCGCCCACTCTTACCTACGCCGATCGCCCGGAGGATTTCGCCTCTCCCACCATGCGCATGCTGGACCTGGGCGCGGTGCGGGTCGTCTCGGTCACCGCGCCCCCCATGCGCAACGTCCGAACCCACAGGCTGATCCGGCAGTCCGATCCCGAGCAGTGCAACCTGCTGTTGATCACCGACGGACGATGCTGGTTCGACCACGCCGGCAAACGCGTTCAAGGTGTCCCGGGGGATCTGGTCGTCTACGACACCTCGCACCCCTACGAGGCCCGGATCGAGGCCGACGTCGCGCAGGCGAGCGTTTGCGCGGGATTGCAGGTCCAGTTCCCGCGCACGCTGCTACCCCATCCCGCGATGCTCGACCGGCTCCTCGGCGCGCGGTTACCGCCGCAGGACGGGATCAGGAGCATGCTGACCTCGGTCCTGCTGAACCTCGCCAAGCCGTCGGCCACCTACCTGCAGACCGACCTCCCGCGCCTGGCCGTGATCACCGTCGACCTGGCTGTCGCCCTGCTGGCGCACGAGACCGACACCACCGGGCACGTCGAACCGGAGGCCCGGCAGAGGGTGCTGCTCAGCCGGCTGCTCGACTTCGTGGAACGCCACCTCGGCGACCCCGGCCTCTCCCCCGCGACGCTCGCCTCCGCCCACTTCATCTCCACCCGGTACCTGCACAAGCTCTTCCAGGCCGACGGCAAGTCGGTGGCCGACTGGATCCGCGCCCGCAGGCTCGACCGCTGCCGACGCGACCTGGCCGACCCGCGCCACGACGCCCGTCCCGTCCACGACATCGCCGCCAGGTGGGGGTTCGGGGACGGCGCGCACTTCAACCGCCTCTTCCGCCGCGCCTACGGCCTGCCTCCCGGCCAGTTCCGGCGCATGGTGCGCTCGTCTCCGGCGATCATCGGCGGCCGTGACCGTTGACCCGGGGGAAGGGGCGGAGGCCGGCTCACGGTCTCCACCCCTGGTCCTGCCGGCCACTCACTTCGTCCAGTAGGCCGCGAAGCGGTGCCCGCCCGCCTCCTGGTACCCGGTCACGGCCCGGGTGAGCAGACCCGCGGCGAGTTGGGTGTCGAACTCGGCCTGGTACTGGGCGCCGGTCAGCCCGTGCCGGGCGACGAGCGCGGCCACGGCGGGCTTCTGCTGCCAGATGGCGGAGATCCGCGGGCCACCGTTGTGCGTGTAGGCGGCGAGGTGGGCGAGGTGGCGTCCCGCGGCCTTGTTCTGGTCGAACTCGGTCTGGTACTCGGCGGGGGTGAGGAAGCTCTTGACGAAGAAGCTCCCGACGTCCTTCTTCTCGTAGAGCGCCGTGTAGCTGCGCTCACCGGACACGGACACCGGGCTGACGTTGACCGGTCGCCAGCCCTTCGCGGTCAGGTCGTCGAACGCCTTCTGGTGCTCGACCGCGGACAGGCCGTGGTAGGCCGTGCACTCCGGGCCCGGCGACTTGACGAAGATCGGCGCGTAGCGGATGCCGCCGCCGCTGAGGTAGCTCTCGACGTGGACCAGCCGGAAGCCCTGCTTCGTGAACGTGTCGAAGACGGTCTGGTAGCCCGCGGCCGTCAGCCCGTGCTTGGCGGTCCGGGGCACGCCGTCGGCCGGGCGGAAGACGACGTTGAAGAACGTCTCGCCGTTGACGTCGTAGCCGTCGATCCACACCAGCCGGTACCCCGACTTGGTGATCCGGTCGAACTCCAGCTGGTAATCGCTCTCGGCGATGCGGTGCCGGGCGATCTCGGCCCAGCCCGGCGGGTACCAGGCGGGCGCGGTGGCCGCCGGCCAGATCGCCGAGGTCACGTTCGGCAGGCACTGGTCGTCGGCCTTCACCCAGGGGCCGGCCGGGTCCGGCGGGTTGAGCGCCGACCGGTCGAGCACGTAGAGCGTGTGGTAGGGCAACGGGCGCAGCGGCCCACCCCAGGGCGCCGTGGCGTTGATGCTGTGGACGTGCAGGTGCGGGCCGCTGGAGTTGCCCGAGTTGCCGGCCAACCCGAGGAAGTCGCCCTCCTGCACGACCGCGCCCTTGGCGAGCAGCGCGGGGTTGAGCGACCCCTTCCGGAAGTGCGCGTACAGCACCAGCTCGTCACCGTGCTGGAGGTAGAAGTGGTTGCCCTCCACCGGGTCGGGCGGGGAGAGGTCCTGTCCCGGGGCCGGGTTGTCGGGCCGGTCGTCGGCGAAGGCCACGACCGTGCCGTCAGCCATGGCGTAGACGGGCTTGCCCCAGATGCGGAAGTGCTCGTTCTTGTCCCCGGCCTTGCCGGGCAGGAGTTCCGACCACTGGAGCTTGGCCGGGTCCCAGGCGACGACGCCCATGTCGTAGGCGAACAACTGGCCGCCGTCACCGGCCGGGGCGTGCGTGCCGCTGCGGCCCGACCAGTACTCGCCCTGCTTGAGGTCGGTGGCCCGCGCCGGGAACCGGTAGCTCGCCGCCGCGGTCGGGCTGCTGTGGGGCGCCAGCGGCAGCAGGACGGCAGCCGGGGTGTCGAAGCCGTCGCACGTGAGCCCCACCCGGACGGTGGCCGGCGCCGGCACGGGCAGGAAGACGGTGTTCGCGGCGGCGAAGGACCACGACGCGGTCTTCCCGGCCGCGATCGTCAGGTTGACCGGGATGGTCACCGGGTTCACCGCCGGCGCACCCACGAAGGAGACGAGCACCTCGGTGATGTGCACCTGTTGGCCCTCGTTGTTCTTGATGACCAGTCTCAGCGACAACTGGCCCTTGGCCGGACCGCCGGCGGACGGCGGCGCGAGCCGCCCGTACACCACCGCCCCGGCCTCCACCGGCTCGACGGACATCACGACGTTGGGCGATCCCATGGCGTTCTCCTCGCTCCCCACGACGAAACGTTGCGGGACCAACATGTCCGCCCGGCCGGCCCCGTGTCGTTGACCGCGACGGCACAGCGGTTGACGATCCGCGCACTGATGACGTGATCGGCGCGGGCCGACTCGTCGTGGTCCGTGGCCAACCAGGGCGGTGGTGTGGTCGGTATCGGGTCTGGCGGCTTTGCCGTGTCAGGGTGACGAGTCGTGGTCCGGTTCCGCGGACAGCCATCCGAGGTGGCGGGCGGTGTTGGTCAGGATGTCCATCAGTTGTGGCGCGATGTCGAACCGGTCGCGGTTGATCGCCAGGCCGGCCGCGAGGTCGCCGTGCGGGGCGCGTTCGGTGGCCGCCTTCCAGTCCGCCAACATCTCGAGCAGGTCGATCAGGGTCATGCCGTTGATGCCGTCGGCGAAGTGCTCCGGGTGGTGGCGGTTGTGCGCGTAGTGGTGTCGCAGCCCTTCGCCCATCCCTTCGACCAGGGACGAGTACTCCTCACTGCCGTAGGCCGCGGCGCGCAGGCGTGGCACGACCTCGTCGTAGACGCCCCGCTCCGGCTCGCGGGTCTTGCTCAGGTCGTGCCGGACGGACCGGTCGAGCAACTCCTTGATCGGCCGGCCCATCAGCTCGGCGACCCGCAGGCTGTGCCACAGCGTGTCCGGCGTGGAGTCGTACGGCATGCCCATGTGCTCCCCTTCGACGGGAAATGCGGATCGGGATCACCCGGTCGGGACGGCCCGACCTCAAGACCGTGAACGGTGATCGGGGCGTCGGGGCCGGTGCCACGTCGCAGCCGCTGGACGCCACCGCGGGCCAAGAGAGGACTGTAGGCCGCGCCGCGCGGGCGGTCGGCGGGATCGGGCGCTGCCACCCGGTCGGGCCGCGCCTGTTGGTGTCGGTCACAGCGGACCCGGGCGACGCGGTGACCGGCCACCTCGAAACGCTGACCATCAGGCGCTCCGACGGCGACCGCGGGCATCCGTTGATCGGCATGGTCGAAGGGTCGTCACGTCGTGCGGGGCCGGCGTTTCAGCCGGGCGGCGTGTGGACGACGCGCCTGGCGATCTCGGCGTCGAGTGGGCTCATGTCCTCGCCGACGGGGCCCGACGGCGGCCACCACAGGAAGTCGAGCACCTCGTCGTTGACCAGCAGTCGGGGCAAGGCCCGGAGCCGGACCCGGTAGACGGCGAGGAGTTCGTGGCGGTCGGGGTCGACGAGGTCGAACTCGGCCACCGCGACGCCGTCCGCCTCCACCCCGTCGATGCCGGTCTCCTCCCGCAACTCCCGGACCGCGGCCTGACGGGACGTCTCGCCCGGCTCGCGTGATCCTCCCGGGAGTTCCCACTGCCTTCGCCAACTGTCGAAGACCATGAGCACGGCCCCCGCGTGCTCGACCACGACCACGGACGCCGGAACGGCTGCCGGATCGTCCAAGCGCTCCAACTCCGAGTCCGTGACGACGCGGAACCCCGTCAACGTGTTGCCCGCACGGTCACGGACCGCGGGTATCGGGTCGCCGTCATGCGACCGGTCAGCTCGCGGACACCGCATGCTCAGGACGTCCGTTCTCGTGCTCGTTCTGCGCGGCAGTGCCGAGGACCCGCCCGAGCCATTCGGTGCGGGTGCGGCGGGCGGCGGTCGACAGGCGTGCCTGTGGGTGGAGCGCGTCGAACGCGTGGAACCCGCC
Organism: Actinosynnema sp. NPDC004786; assembly: GCF_053601135.1. NCBI lineage: Bacteria > Bacillati > Actinomycetota > Actinomycetes > Pseudonocardiales > Pseudonocardiaceae > Actinosynnema > Actinosynnema sp. NPDC004786. Next base: position 53,375 of record NZ_JBSGBG010000053.1, read on the forward strand.
CGCCCAGACGTGCAGTTCGGCCTGGCCGCCCGCCGCCCAGATCCTGGTGGCGTAGTCGACGTCCTCGTCCCGGAAGACCTCGGCGGTGCCGCAGTCGATGTAGGTCGTGGGCAGGCGGGAGAGGTCGTCGGCCGTCGCCGGGGAGACGTAGCGGGACACGTCCTCGCTGTCGCCGAGCACCGACCGCCACGCGAACTCGTTCATCTCGCCGGTCCAGACGCCGGGGCCGCCGGAGAACTGGCGGCTCGACGCCGTGGTATTGCGGTGGTCGAGCATCGGGCAGCTCAGCACCTGCGCGACGATCGCCGGGCCGCCGAGGTCACGCGCCATCAGCGTGACGCCGGCCGCGAGGCCCCCGCCGGCGCTGATCCCCGCGACGACGATGCGGGCGGGGTCCACACCCAGCTCGTCCGCGTGCTCGGCCACCCACACCAAGCCGCGGTAGCAGTCGTCGACCAGGGTGGCGCCGGTGAACTCCGGCGCCAGCCGGTAGTCCACGGAGACCACCACGGCACCGAACGCGACGAGCCACTCCAGCGGGATGTCGATCTGGGAGAGGCGGTCGCCCATGACCATCCCGCCGCCGTGGAGCCAGTAGACGCACGGCATCGCGGACTCGTCCGCCCTCGTCGGGCTGAAGATCGAGAGCGGGATCTCCGTGCCGTCCTGCGCGGCAACGGTGACCTCCCGACGGTCGACCGGGTGACCGGCGAGGAACGTCTCGGCCGGCGGCGACGGGACCTGCCGCAACCGGGCGAGGATGTCCGTGTCCAAAGTGGACATGAGTGTCACCTCGGCGAGCAGCGCGCCCAGCTCGGGGTCGTGTGCGGGGTGTGGTGCGGTCATGCCGGTTCCCCTTCCCGTCAGAGGGCGGACTTGCCGCCGACCGGCACCAGGTCGGTGTACTCGGACTCGCCGACGAGCAGCGGCCGGAGCGCCGCGACGAAGACCTGCGCGGGCTCGGAGGCGAAGACCGCGGCGTGTGCTTCGGGGGTGGTCCAGCCCTCGATGACGTGGAGGACGTCCGGGTTGCTCGCCGAGCGGCTGACCAGGAAGACGACGCAGTCGTCGTGGGGCAGGGACGGCGCGTCGAGCATCAGCTCGAGGACCTCGTCCCCCTTGCCCGGCTGAGCGGTCATCGTGGCGGCGAAGCCGTGGCCGACGGTCATGCGATCACTGTCTCCTCGGTCTTGGAGCGTGATGTGCTCCGGAACTCCGACGACTCCAGGAAACCGTTCTGACCAGTGGTTTTGCTAGATGAATGCTCTCTTTCCCTTGCACGATCCTCTCAGTGCGGGTTCGCCTCCGGGGTCACGGGCTGGTGATCTGCGCGACGAGCGTGCCGTTCTGGGTGGTGACGCCCTGGCCGGTGGCGCATTGCAGGAGGTTGAGAACCGGGTAGAGCCAGACGACGGTGGCGTTGCCGCCCAGGAACTTGCCGCTGATGACGGGTCCGGTTCCGGTGACCTGTTCGGTGCCGCCGAGGACGACGTCGGTGAAGGTGAGGTCGACCACGGACTGCTCGCCGGTGTTCCACGTGATGGTGAAGGCGGGATCGCGGACGATGCTGGGTGGCGCCAGGCAGGACGCCTGGTCCAGGACGATGCTGCTGCCCGACGTGCCGCTGGTGATGGCGGGATCGGTGGACAGGCAGGAGTTGAGGCTGTCGGTCTCGGTGTAGGCGACCGTCCGCGGCGTGTAGGTCAGGCCGGGCTGGTAGGTGATGGTCGAGCCACCCGTGCAGGTGGTCGAGGAGGCGGCCGAGGCGGTGGGTGCGGCCGACAGGACGGCGGCCACGGCCAGGACGGCGCCGGCGGCGAGCGCGGTCCACCGCCGACGGGTGCGGCGTGGCACCGTGATCGGCAACTGCGGCGTCGGCGCGGTGGGCGGTTTGGGTTTTCCGTTGCTGGACAAGGTGGCCTCGTTTCGACGTGCCGGACCGGGCGTGGGGACGACTCCCGCGGTCGGGCCGGCGAGCAACCGGACCACCATGCTGAGCCCGAAAGGGTGTACGAGGTAGAGGAAGAAGACCCGGAAAACGGCACGAGCCGACGTGCGTCGCGGCAGCGGACGGCAGCGGACGGCGTTTCAGGCGCGCAGTGCGAGCGGTTGAAGCGCTTCGACGGGTCCGGGTGCCGCAGTTCTCGGCGGAGCGTGCGGTCGGGGGTTACCCGGTGAACAGCGTGTCGCCCCAGAAGCCGCCCTCCCGGACGCCCGGCGGGATGGCGAAGTGGCCGGAGCCGGTATGCTCCAGGTACTCCATCATCCTGTCCTTGGTGGACAGTGCCTGCTGCATCGGCACGAACTGGGTCGCCGTGTCGCGGTTGAAGCAGATGAAGAACAGCCCCGCGTCCAGGTGGCCGAGGCCGTCCGAGCCGTCGGTGAAGTTGTAGCCGCGGCGGAGGATCTTCACTCCTCCCAGGGCTTCCGCGGACGCCAGGCGGATGTGGGCGTCCTCCGCGATGAGGGGTTTTCCGCCCTTGCCCTTGACGTGCAGGTCGACCGGGTCGAACTCGGCGAGTTGGCCGAGCGGCGCGCCGACGCCCTTGGTCCGCCCCACGACGGCCTCCTGCTCGGCCAGGGACGTGCGGTCCCAGATCTCGACGTGCATGCGGATGCGGCGCGCCACCAGGTAGGTGCCGCCGGTCAGCCAGTCCGGGCCGTCGCCGGGCTGCACCCAGACGTGCTGCCGCAGCAGGTCGTGGTCCTCGGCCTTCAGGTTGTTCGTGCCGTCCTTGAAGCCGAACAGGTTGCGCGGGGTGGCCTGGGAGGTGGAGGTGGACGACGTGCGCCCGAAGCCCAGCTGCGACCAGCGCACGGCCACGCGCCCGAACCCGATGCGCACGAGGTTGCGGATGGCGTGGACGGCGACCTGCGGGTCGTTGGCGCACGCCTGGATGCACAGGTCGCCGCCGCTGCGGTTCTCGGCGAGGTCGTCGCGGGGGAACCGGGGCAGGTCGATCAGGCGTGGCGGGCGCAGACCGGCCAGGCCGAACCGCTCGTCGAACAGCGAAGGTCCGAAGCCGATCGTCAGCGTGAGGCCGGACGCGGGCAGGTCCAGCGCCTCGCCCGTGTCCTTCGGCGGCGCGTCGGGGCGTCCGCCGACGGCCCCGCCGGCGACGGCCTCCTGCCCCGACGTCATCCGGCGCGCCGCGTCGGTCCAGTCCTTGAGCAGCGCCACCAGGTCCGCGCGCTCGGTGGTGGTGACGTCCAGCGCCACGAAGTGCATCCGGTCCTGTGCCGGGGTGGTGATCCCGGCCTGGTGCTCGCCATGGAACGGCACGGCGTCGGCCAGGCCGGAGGTGGACCGCACCTCGTCCGTGGCCGCGCCGAGCGCGCCCGCCGCCGCGCCCGCGCCCGCCAGGGCGACGCCCGCTCCGGCGAGCCCGAGCAGCCGCCGCCGGGGCAGCCCGGTCACCGCGACACCACCTCGGCGACGTGGGAGATCGGCTCGCCGAGCGCGTCCACGGCCGCGGCCAGCGCCTTGACCTCCGGCTCGGTCAGCGCCGTGTAGGGCTTGAACCCGTCGCCGTCGCGGTGCGCTTCCAGCAGGGCGTCCAGGGCGGCGAACTTCTCGTCCACGGTCGTGACGAGCGCCTTGTCCCTCTCCTCGATCACCGGCCGCAGGGCGGCGATCGCGGCCTGGGAGCCGTCGACGTTGGCCCGGAAGTCCCACAGGTCGGTGTGCGAGTAGCGGTCCTCCTCGCCGGTGATCTTGCCGGTGGCGACCTCGTCCAGCAGTTCCTTGGCGCCGTTGGCCAGTTGCAGGGGCGTCAGCTCGACGGCCTTGGCCCGCCGCACGACCTCGCCGACGTCGGTCAGCAGTCGGTCGGCGACGGCGGCCGAGTCGGCTTGCGGGCCGGACTCCCACAGGTCCTTCTCCAGCCGGTGGAAGCCGGTGAACTCCACGCCCTCCTCGATGACGTCCTCGCGGCCGTCGATCTTCGGGTCGAGGTCGCCGAAGCTCTCCGCGACGGGTTCGATCCGCTCCCAGTAGGTCCGGGCGACCGGGTACAGGGCCTTGGCCCGCTCCACCTCGCCCGCCTTCACCGCGGTCACGAACTCGCCGGTCTTCGCCAGCAGGCTGTCGGCCTGCGAGTTGACCCACCGCTGATAGCTCCGGGCGGCCTCGGCGAGCGCGGCGTCGGTGTCGGTGGACTTGCGGCCGTCGCCGGTGACGGTGAACGCGCCGCGGATGCCGTCGCCCTTCATGCCCGGCTTGCAGGCGGTCTGCAACGCCCCGGGCTCGGTGACCTCCACGATGAGCCGCCGGGTGAGGCCGGGCCCGATGTTCTCGACCTCGCCGAGGATCCGGTCGCCTTCGGCGAACAGGTAGAACTCGGTGACCTTCGTGCCCTTGTTGGTCACCTCGAAGGTCACGTTGCCGGTGGTCGCCTCGGTGCGGGCGACCTCGCAGGCGTCGTCGGACGCCTGCACGGCGATGACGCCGCCGTCGTCCGCGGCGGGCGTGCTCGTGCCGCACGCGGCGAGCAGGAGGAGCAGGGCGAAGCCCAGGGTGCGCTTGGACACGTGTGTGACTCCGGTTCAGTTGCCCGACGCGACGCGGGCGCGCGGGCGGATCAGGAACAGCGGCAGGACGATGGCGACGTACCCGGTCCAGGCGACGGCCTGGAGCACGGTCGTGCGCTGGGAGTAGTTGAAGATGCCCTTCAGCAGCGCCCCGTGCCAGGAGTCCTCGGGAACGGACTCGCTCAGGTCGAACGCGAGGGTGTCCAGGCCGGGCAGGATCGCCGCTTCCTGGAGGTCGTGCAGGCCGTAGGCGAGGACGCCGGCCGCCACGAACACCAGCAGGGCGCCCGTCCAGGTGAAGAAGGTGCCCAGGTCGAACCGGATCGCGCCGCGGTAGAGCAGGAACGCGAGCGCGATCGCGACGGCGATGCCGACCAGGAACCCGATCAGCGGCTGGGTCGTGCCGCCGCCCGCGCTCTGGACGCTGGAGTAGAAGAAGACGGCCGTCTCCAGACCTTCGCGGCCGACGGCGAGGAACGACACCGCGACGATCGCGAGCGGCCCGACGTCGACGGCCTGGTCGAGCCTGTCGCGCAGGTCCCCGGCGATCGTGCGCGCGGTCGAGCGCATCCAGAAGATCATCCCGGTGACGAACGCGACGGCGAGGATCGACATGCCGCCGCCCAACGCCTCCTGCGCCTCGAAGCCCAGGGTGGCGGTGGTGAACGTGATCACCGCGCCCACGGCCACGGACAGCGCCACGGCGACGCCGACCCCGGTCCAGACGTGCGGCAGCTTCGACCGGCGGTCGGTCTTGACCAGGAAGGCGACCAGGACGCTGACGACGAGCGCGGCTTCGAGCCCTTCCCGCAATCCGATCAGCCCGTTGCTCACGAGCACCGCGCACCCCGCCTTGTTTAGGTAAGCCTAGGCAAACTTCGACAAGACTGTAGAAGATGAGCGGTCCGGTTTGTCAAGCGGCGCACATCGGGCACGTCGACGGCCGGCGAGGAGGGATCGACTACCGCAGGGAGGCGAGGTGCAGCAGCTCGACCAGGTCGTAGACGCACTCGCCCGTCCACCCGACCGTCCCGGCCGCCAGCAGCACCGGGAGCACCGCCGGCCACCGCCGGCGCAGGTCCGGCGCGATCAGCGCCGACACCCTCCGGGGCACGGCTCCGGGCGTCGAGCCCGACGCGGCGAGCAGGCCGTGCGGCCGACGCCCGTGCCCCGACGTGGCCAGCGCGGCGTGGCCGAGCGCCCTGGCGACCGCGCGCCGGTCGCCCAGTTCCGCCGCGGCGGCTTCGTCCGCGGCACGTTCGGCCAGGTAGGCGACCTTCCTCGCGACCGGCCACAGCACGGGGTGGATCGCCGCGGCCAACCGCGCGAGCCACACCAGCCGGTGGTGGCCGCCGGCCAGGTGCGCGCGCTCGTGGGCGAACACCGCCGCGCGCTGGGGTCCGTCGAGCGCGTCCAGCATCCCGGTGGTGACGACGATCCGACCGGGTTCGCCCTTCGCGGCGGGGAGCGCGAAGGCGTCCGTGCGGGCGTCGTCCACCACGACGACGCCCTCGTGCCGGTCCAGCCACCGGACCTCGCCGCGCACCGCCTCGACCGCGCGCCGCCGCCGTGCCCGTGCGACGGCGACCACGGCCACGATCGCGCACGTCCACGCCAACGACACCCACGGGACCCACCGCACGTGCGCGGTGTCGGCGACGACCTCGTCCGCCGACCAGTGCCCCCACGCGGCGACGACCGGCAGCTCCGCCAACGCCTTGAGCGCGAACGACAGCAGGGTCACCGCGCCCGCCCCGGCCGCCACCACCGCCGTCCACGCGAACACCCGCACCGCGAGGCCGGGGCGCACCCGGTCGGCCAGCGACGCCGTGCCCAACAGCACCAGCAGCGGCGTGGCCAGCACGGACCAGGCGAAGTGGTCGAACACGGGAACCCCCTTCGGGACGGCCCAGTCTCGCACGGGCGGGCACGGGCGCGAACGCCGCCGAGGCGGGTCCGGAATCGGCCGAAGGTACGATTTGCACCGTGGACGACGGCACTGCGAAGAACGACGGCGACCGGCCGTCACGCCGCCATCCCGGAGCGCTGTCGTCCAGGGTCCTCGAGGTGCTCAACGACTCGGCCGAGCCCCTGACCCCGGCCGAGGTCCGGGCACGCGTCGACCCGGCGGGCGCGCTGTCCTACAGCACCGTCGTGACGACGTTGACCAGGCTGCACGACAAGGGCATGGCGACGCGCAGCCGCGACGGCCGCGCGTACCGCTACACGGCCACCACCGACCCCTCGTCGCTCACGGCCTGGCGCATGGGCAGGTTGCTGGAGAGCGAGCCGGACCGCGCTTCCGTGCTGACCCGCTTCGTCGGCGCGCTCGCCGAGGACGACGAGCGCGTCCTGCGCGACCTGCTGCGCGACCTCGACGACGGTCAGAGCGGCGTCACCCGGTAGTCCTGGAAGGCGGTCACGACCAGCAGGACGACCGCCGCGTACCAGGCGGTGAGCACCAGGGGGAGCGGTCGGGTCGTGGAGGGGGCCGTGGTCACCGGGCGAGTTCCCGGTCGATCGCGGCCTTGAGCGCCTCGTAGGTGGGGTCGCCCTCGAACAGGGCGCCGTTGACGAAGAACGTCGGGGTGCCGCGGACGTCGAGCGCGATCCCATCGTCCCGGTCCTCGCGCACGCGCTCCAGCACGGCCGGGTCGTCCAGGTCGGCCTCGAACTTCGCCACGTCCAGCCCGAGCGCCTCGGCGAACCCCACGAACGCCTCCCGCTGCGAGTCCCGCTTCTCGCCCCAGGTCGGCTGGGCCTCGTACATGGCCCGGTACATCAGGTCCAGCTTGCCCTGCCGGCCCGCGGCCTCGACCGCGCGGGCGGCCAGCTCGGCGTTGCGGTGGCCGGGGATCGGGAAGTGGCGCATCACGAACGACACCCGGTCGCCGTACTCCGCCCGCAGCTGCTCCACGCCGGGGAACGCCGCCCGGCACGCCTCGCACTCCAGGTCGAGGAACTCGACCACGGTGACCTCGGCGTCGGCGGTCCCGGACAACCGGTGGCTGTCCGGGCGCACCAGCGGGACGGACGTGCCGGGGTCCGGCTGCGCGCCGGCGGCGGGTGGCGTGTCGTCCGGGCGGTTGACCAGCGCGAGCGCTGCCACGACCGCGACGACGACGGCGATCACGGTCAGGGAGACCTTCGCGTTCTTCGTCATGTTCACGTTTCCACTTCGGTTCGCTGTGACGAGTCAGGGGGATGGCCGCGCCCGGGAAGGGGTGGGCGGCAGCACGCGGCGGCCGCGCGCGAACGCGGCTCGACGTCGTGGATCGGCGGCGGTTGGCCGCGGGAGGGGCGGTTGGCCGCGGGAGGGACCGGGAGCGGTGCCCGGTTCGGGCGCGTCCGGGGCGGACGTGCCGGGTGCTCCTACGTGCGCAGCACGCAGAGCTGGGTCAGGCGCGGGGCCGGCAGGTGCCCGCGGGGCAACGAGACGGCCGGCAGCCGCACGGCCGCGGACAGCGGCACGAGCGGGCTGCGCAGGCCGAGGACCGCCAGGAGGGCGGCCACGAGCAGCATCAGGCAGGCGCCGATCGTGCCGTCGCGGTCGGCGGGCGCTTCCCCGGTCGGGAGGCCCGGCCGTTCGTCGGGGTGGGCGTCGAACACGGCCGTGGCCGCCCCGGTGGCGCAGCACGCCGCGGGCGGGAGGCCGGCCGCGCACGCCGGGTTCTGCAACAGCACGATGCCGACGACGGCGACGAGCACGGCCAGGAACCGCACGAGCCTCACTCGCGCCGCGGCCGTCCTGCCCGTTCCCGACACGGGCCCCAGGTTAGCCAGTGCCCGTCGTGCCGCTGTGAACCAGGCATCCTCCGCGCGGCGTCATCTCGACGCATCGATGGGTACTTGTTCGTGGTCGCGGTCGATGACGCCGGAATTCCGGACGAAGACCGGGTGCTCGCCGTCCTCGTTCGCCCGGGGAATCGAGGACGGCCAGGCCGCTCACCCGGTCGTGCCCCACGACGACCAGGATCGGCCGGCGTCCCGCAGTCGCGGCGGGCGTTCAGGGTCGCCGATCCGCAGCCGACGCCCGGGGACGTGGTCGGCGGGCGGTCGACGGGCGGGCGGTTTAGCGTGGGCCCGATCGCCGACACGACCGCAGCCGGAGGGGGCAGTCATGGTGGTTCGCACGAGTTCGTGGCCCGCGGGCACGCCCTGTTGGGTCGACATCAGCACCGACGTCGACCGCGCCGTCGCCTTCTACGGCGAGCTGTTCGGCTGGCGGTTCGACGTCGCCGGCCCCGAGTACGGCGGGTACGGGGTGGCGCTGCGGGACGGGCACCCGGTGGCCGGGGTCGGGCCCAAGCAGGACCCCGGGCAGCCGTCGGCGTGGACGACGTACCTCGCCACCGACGACGTGGAGGCGTCCGCCGAGGCCGTCACCCGGGCGGGTGGCCAGGTCGCGTTCGGGCCGATGGTCGTCGGCGACAAGGGCACCATGGCCGTCGCGGCGGACCCGACCGGGGTGCTGTTCGGCCTGTGGCAGGCCGGCACGAACACCGGGGTGGACCTCGCCAACGAGCCGGGCAGCCTGGTCTGGAACGAGCACACGAGCGGCGACGTCGGCGCGGCGAAGCGGTTCTACGCCGAGGTCTTCGGCTACACCTACGCCCCGGTCGAGGGCGCCGGCGACTACTCCACCATCGCGCTCCCCGGCGACGCGCGGCCCGTCGGCGGCATCGGCGCGGGCGCCGGCGGGTGGCAGGTCTACTTCCAGGTCGCCGACGCGGACGAGGCCGTGGCGGCGGTGCGGCGACTCGGCGGCACGGTCGTGGACGAGCCCGTGGACACGCCGTACGGCCGCATGGTGAAGGTCGCCGACGACCAGGGCTCCACCTTCCACCTCATGGGCGTGCCCGCCGAGTAGCGCGCCCGTCGCGGGGCCGACGACCGGCAGGGCGTCGGCCCCGAAGCCTGTCCGCACAACGGTTCCCCCCGCCGCACGTCCCGGTGTCGGCGCAACGCGCTGCGCCGAACGGTCCAGTTGATCACGGACGCTGGACAACGACGCCGAAGTGCGCTGAGGTGGAGGCACTGGGGCATCACTGGGGGGTAAGTCGACGGAAGTCCGCTCCGCGCGTCGCCGACGCGCGGAGGGGTTGTCGCGCGCGCTTCCGCGCGAGTCCCCCGCTGTTCCGGAGGCCCTCGCCAACAGCGTGTGACGAAGGGGAACTCTGTGGGGAAGAGACCGTTGTCCTTGGTGGCCGCCGCCCTCCTGGCGACCGCGGCCGCCGCGGCGTCGCCGGGTCCGGCCGCCGCCGCGCCGGCGGGACCCGGCGCCGTGATCGAGGTGAAGCTGTCGTCCGGGGCGGACGTCGCGGCGGTGCGACAGGCGCTGGACGACCGCGAGATCGCCCGGGTGACGCCGCTGTTCGCGCGCCTCGGCGACCGGCTGGCCCGGCTGCGTGATTCCGCTCACGCCCGTGAGCGGTAACCACACCGGGCGACACACCGGCGGGGCAGGGATCGACCGGTCGTGACCGGTCAGCGGCCTTCGGC
>NZ_JBSGBG010000054.1:0-51718 GCF_053601135.1 Actinosynnema sp. NPDC004786
GGCGCGCGAGCACCCGCTCCAGCAGCGCGCGGACCCGGACGGACTTGCTCGCCACCCGGATCGGCCGCCCGCCCGCGCGGCGGACGGGTTCGGGGAGTCGGCGTACCGGTCGAACGATGGCGACCACCCGCCGTCGGCGGCTCGTGCGCCCACGACCCCCGTCCTGCTGGGAAGCGAACACGCAACGTCGTGGCCGAAGTGGACTCCACCGGTTGGTGATCGCCGCGGACCACGTCGGTGACCGCGCGTCGCAACCCGTGGTGGCGGAGAGGTGGGTGTACGCGGGGACCTACGCCTGGCCCGTGTGCCAATCGGCGGGCACGGCGGCCGTGCAGCTCAAGCAGGCCAAGGACTACAAGTGCACGCACTCGTTCCTCTGGTACTACGACCTCTACCTGTTGCGCGATTGATCCCGGCGAGGCCGGGATCTCGCGGCTGACCGGGGGAGTCACAGCGGGACCAGTTGCCAGTGCTGGTTGGCGCCCCCGTTGTCCGTCCACTGGACGACGCGCGCGCCGTCGCCCGTCGAGCCTCCCTCGACGTCGGCGCACAGTCCATTGCGGACGTTGACGAGCCGGTGGTGGCCGCTGCCCGCGTCGACCAGCCGCCACCACTGGTTGTCGCTCGCCGTGTCCGCCCACTGGTCGAGCTGCGCCCCCTGCGCCGAGCCTCCCGGGCTGTTGAGCAGCCGCCCGCTGTTGCGGTTGACCAACCGGAACGAGCCGTCGTCGTTCGGCAGCAGCTGCCACTGCTGGTTGGCGCTGCCCGACCACGTCCACTGGATCACCTTGACCCCGTCGGCCGTGCCGGCGCCGTAGGCGTCGAGCACCTTCCCGCTGCGCCGGTTGACCACGCGGTAGTAGGTGGTGGCCGGCAGCCCCACGGTGAGGTCCACGCGCTGCCCGGCCGCCATCGACAGGACCCGCGCGTGCGAGCCCAGCGGTGACGCGGTCAGCCGCGCGGTGCCGGTGACCGAGGTGATCCCGCGCCGGCTGATGAGGGTGACGTCCTGCGGCACGGCGGACGTGGCCGAGAGCGTGACCGTCCGCGCGTTCAGGTCCCACGACAGGCTGTGCACGTGGATCCGACCGCGGGCCCGCACGCCGGTGATCGTGCCCGTCGGCAGCCGGGCGGGCAGGGCCGGGAGGAGTTCCAGCACGCCCGGCCGCGAGTACACCAGCGCCTCGGCCAGCACGGCCGGGATCGCGTGGGCGGCGTCGGCGTTGTAGATGTCCAGGTTCGGGTTGTGCGAGGTCATCAGCGACCGGAAGACCATGTTGTTGCCGAGGATCTTGCGCAGGTTGGCGTACACCTTCTCGCCGTCCTTCAGCCGGGCCGCGGCCAGGGCGCGGTGCAGGCTGCCGTGCGCGGAGGTGTTCTCGTCGCCGCGCAGCTCCAACGCGCGCAGCGCGGGGCGGACCAGGTCGGGCCGCTCCTCGGGGTTGATCTCGTGCAGCGGCCACGCGCCGTACAGGTGGTGCACGTGGCGGTGGTTGTAGCGGTCGGACAGCGACGGCCACGACCACTCGGCGAGCGCGCCGTCGGCGTTGACCCGGTAGTCGGGCAGCTTGGCCAGCAGCGCCGTCCAGCGCTGCACGCCCTGGCCGGGCCCCTGCTCGACGCCGAGCGCGGTCGCGGCGGCCACGGCGGCGCGCAGCGCGTGCCGGCCCGCGGCGACGTCGCCGGTGGCGTTGACCGAGAAGGCGACGCCGGTGTTGCCGGGCGTGTTCTCCATCGAGAACGACGGCACGAACACGACCCTGCCGCTCGCGTCGGTGCGGGTGAGGAAGTCCTCGTAGAACAGCGCCAGCTCCAGGAGGGCGGGCCCGAGCCGGTCGCGCAGGAACGCCTGGTCGCCGGTCACCTCGTAGTGCTCCAGCAGCGGCTGCAGCAGCCAGTCCGCGCCGCCGGTCCACGTGTGCCCGGGGAAGTCGGCGCCGTTGAAGTGCAGCATGTGGCCGTACTCGCCGTCGGTGCGCGACGGCGCGAGGAAGCCGCGGGCGCCGTAGAGGTTGCGCGCGTTGGCGCGCCAGTGGGCGAGCTGGCCCAGCACGAGCGTGAAGTAGCCTTCCATGGCCTCCGGCAGGTCCAGCACGTTGCCGCCCGCCACCTGGAGGTTGACGTTGGCGTCGGTGGTGAAGTCGTCGGCCCACGCGGCGTTCCACGAACCCGCCCAGATGCCCGTCAGCCGGGGCGGCAGGACACCGCTCGAACTGAGGAACAGGTAGCGGCCCGAGTCGTAGAGCCGTTCCAGCAACGCGGTGTCCAGGACGTCGCGGCGGGCGTTCTGCCGCGCGATCAACGCGCTGGTCGGCAACGCCCGGTCGGCCTCGGACACCCCCAGGTCCAGCCGGGAGCGGTCGTACCACGTCGAGTGGACCGCGACGTGGCGCGACCGCAGCGCGTCGTAGTCGGGCCCGATCGACGCCAGCGCCGCGTGCAGCGGCTCGGCGTCCCACCCGCCCGGCGACTCGTACCGGTCCAGCTTGGTGAGCAGCAGCAGGCGGGTCGCCCCGGTCACGACGACCGTCGCGCCGGACACCGCGACCGAGCCGCCGGTGGCGACGACCCGGGTGACGCCCTCGTAGCCGAACGCGCCCTGCCCGGACGGGTAGGCGCCGCGCAGGTTCAGGTAGCCCGAGCCGCCGACGAGGGTCGCCCGCGTCGCGTACCCCACGGTGGCGGGCACGCCGGGCAGCGCGGTGTTGACCGACAGGGTGGCGTCGACGGTCCCGCCGGTCGCCGGCCGCAGTTCGTGGACGATGACCCGGTCCGGGCGCGACACGAACGCGCGGCGCGTCCACGTGCCGCTGCCGTCCGTCCAGCCGGACGCGACCTCCCCGGTGCGGAAGTCGGTGGTCCGGGTGTAGTCGTTCGCGGTGGTCATGCCGGGCGTGGAGATCCGCAGCTCGTACGCCGGGTGGTACGGCTGCGTCCAGCGCAGCGACCACCCGGCGGCGAAGTCCCGGTTCGCGCCCGCGTAGTCGCCGGCCAGCGCCTTGGTGCGGGCGGCCTCCAGCCGGCCCGACAGCACCGGAGGGGTGACGGACCGCGTCCCGTTGGGCAGGACGAACCGGTGGTGGTTGAGCACCACCGTCTCGGCGGTCGGCGCGCCGTAGACCACCGCGCCGTACTCGCCGTTGCCGGTGAGGAAGCCGTCCGTCCAGGACGCGGCGGGCGCGGTGTCGTGGATGCCGCGCGTCGGCAGGGGCAGCGGCGGCGCGGCGGCGTCGGCCCGCGCGGGCAGCAGGCCGGGCCACGCGGCGCCGCCGGCGGTCAGGGCGCTCGCGGCGAGGAACCGCCTGCGGTCGAGTGGACTGTCCACGATCGGGACTCCTTCGTTCGGTGTGCTGCGGGCAGGGGCGGGGCCGACCGGCCGGTGTGGCGCACGGCGTCAGCCCCGGAAGCGGTCGACGTGCTCGGCGACCCACTGCGCGAAGGTGCGGGCGGGGCGGCCGAGCACCCGCTCGACCGTGTCGTCCACCGTGACGGCCTCCGCGGGCGGGGAGGCGTGCCAGCCGATGACGTACTCGGCGTCCGGGCGGGGGACACCGGTGGCCGTCAGCCGGTCGACGGCCTGCTCGTGCGTGATCCGCTCGAACGCGATGTCGCGCCCCAGGGCCGCGGCGAGCACCGCGATCCGGTCGCGCGTGGTCAGGGCCTGCGGGCCGGTCAGGTTGTAGGCGCGGCCCGCGTGGCCGTCGTCCAGGAGCGCGGTCACGGCGACGGCGGCGATGTCGGCCTCGTGCACGAGCGCGCTGGGCAGGTCGTGGGGCTCGCGCACGACGCCGTCGGCCCGGATCGAGTCGGCCCAGGTCAGGGTGTTGGACATGAACTCCTGCGCCTCCAGGCGCGTCCACTCGACCCCGGAGTCCGCCACGGCCTGCTCCGTCGGACCGACGTACCCGCCCCACAGCACCGTCATCCGCCGCACGCCCGCGTCCACCGCGCGCTGGACCAGGTCCGCGCCGACCTCGGCCAAGCCCGAGGTCACGGTGATGTGCAGCGCGGTGACGCCGGTCAGGGCGTCGGCCAGCGCGTCGGGCTCGGTGTGCGTGCCCGACGCCAGTTCCACGCCGGCGGGCAGCTTCCGCCGGGCCGCCCCGGGGTCGCGGGTCAGCGCGCGGACCCGCTGCCCGCGCCGCACCAGTTCGCTCACCACGTGGCGGCCGGTGTTCCCGGTGGCGCCGGTTACCAGGATGGTCACGGTGGTTCTCCTCTCGTCGCCGACGACGCTAGGAACTCCAGCTGACTCGAGGTCCACCGGATGTGGCGGCGATCATGGTCCGACCCCCTGGGGGCGGGACTGCGCCTTGCCTGCGGCAGCCCGGGACGGTGTGCGGACCTCGCCCCCGGGCCACCCGCACCTGGTCCTGGGCCCTGCCCCGGGCCACCGCACCTAGTCCTGGGCCTTGCCCCCGGTCACCCGGGACAGCGCGAGGGCGATGAGGATGATCGCGCCGTTGAGCGCGCCGATCCACTGCGCGGGGACTCCGCCGAGCGTGAGCACGTTCTGGATCAGGAACAGCAGCAGGATGCCGGTGAACGCGCCGAACATCGACCCCTTGCCGCCGTTGAGGCTGATGCCGCCGATGACGGCCGCGGCGAACACGGTGAAGATGTAGCCGGTGCCCTGCGCGGACGCGACGGACGCCAGCCGCCCCGACAGCAGCAGCCCGCTGAGCGCGGCGAGCGCGCTCGCGCCGACGAGGACGATCCACAGCACCCGGTCGGTGCGGATGCCCGCTGCCTTGGCCGCGTCCACGTTGCCGCCGATCGCGTACAGGGACCGGCCGAACGTGGTGGAGCCGAGCACCACCATCCCGGCGGCGAACAGCGCCAGGCACACCCACACCGAGGCGGGGACGCCCAGCCACTGCGCCGTGCCGAGGTAGAGCATCGACTCCGGGAGCTGGAAGAACGTCTGGCCGCCGGAGATGCCGGTCAGGATGCCGCGCAGCACGATGAGCATGCCGAGCGTCACGATGAACCCGTTGAGCCCGAAGCGGATGATGAACAGGGCGTTGACCACGCCGATCAGCACGCCGACGGCCAGCGTCACGGGCACCGACCAGCCGCCGGGCAGCAGGCCGAGCCCGTGGCCCGCGCCGACCGGCACGGTCAGCCACGCCGCGACGCCGGGCGCGATGCCGACCGTGGACTCCAGGGACAGGTCCATCTTCTTGACGATCAGCACGAGGGTCTGGGCGAGCACCAGCAGCGCGATCTCGGACATCGTCTGGAGCACGTTGACCAGGTTGTCCACCTGGAGGAACACCGGGCTGACCAGGTGGCCGACCACCAGGATCACGATGATGGCCGGGATCAGCGCGAAGTCGCGCAGCCGGGCGAAGGCGACGCGCCCGCCCCCGGCGCTCCGGCGGGCGGTGTCCGGCGCGGCCGCCGTCGTCGTCTCAGGCATCGAGGTCCATCCCCTCCATCGCGGCGACCAGGTCGTGGTCGTGCCAGCCGGCGGCCACCTCGGCGACGACCCGGCCGCGGAACACCACCAGGACGCGGTCGCACATGCGCAGGTCGTCCAGCTCGTCCGAGGCCACCACCACGCCGGCGCCGCCCTCGGCGACCTCCTCGACCTTGTCCAGCAGGAACTCCTTGGACCGCACGTCCACGCCGGCGGTCGGGTTGATCAGCACCAACACCTTCGGGTCGCCCGCCAGGGCGTGCGCCAGGACGACCTTCTGCTGGTTGCCGCCGGACAGCCCGGACACCGGCAGCTCCGGCCCCGGCGTCTTGATCGCCAGCCGGTCGATCATCGTGCGGGCGATGGCGTCGCGGCGGCGGCCGTCCAGGAAACCGGCCCGGCCGAGCCGTTCCGGGATGGTCAGGGTCGCGTTGTCCGCGACCGACATCTGCGGCACGAGCCCCTGGTGGTGGCGGTCCTGCGGCACGAACCCCGCGCCCGCCCGGAGCGCGGCCGGCACGCTGCCCGGTCGCGGCCGCACGCCCGCGATCGACACGGTGCCGGTGTCGGCGCGGCGCAGCCCCACCACGGTCTCGGCGATCTCGATCCGGCCGCTGCCCGCCGCGCCCGCCAGGCCGACCACCTCGCCCGGCCGGACCCGGAACGACACGTCGCGGTAGCGGCCGGCCAGCGAGATCCCGTCCACCTCCAGCGCGTCCGCCCCGCTCGGCGTCACGGGGGCGCGGCGGGCGCCGCGCGCCGCGACGGCCGCCTCACCGGTCATCGCGGCCACCAGGTCGGCCCGCGGCAGGTCCGCCACCGGGGCGGTCAGGACGTGCCGGGCGTCGCGGAACACCGTGACGGTGTCGCAGATCTCGTAGACCTCCTGGAGGTGGTGGCTGATGAACAGGAACGTCACGCCCTGCCGCTGGAGTTCGCGGATCCGGGTGAACAACCGGGCGATGGCCGCGCCGTCGAGCTGCGCGGTCGGCTCGTCGAGGACGATGAACCGCGCGCCGAACGACAACGCCCGGGCGATCTCCACGAACTGCCGCCGCTCGACGTCCAGCTCGCGGGCGGGCGTGCGCACGTCCACGTCCACCGACCACGTCTCCAGCAGGTCGCGCGCCTTGGCGTGCAGCGCCTTCCACCTGATGAGCCCGGTCGGGCCGCGGTCGTAGCGGTTGAGGAACAGGTTCTCCGCCACGGTCAGGTCGGGGATGATCGTGGACTTCTGGTAGACGCACGCCACCCGCCGGCGCCACGCGTCGCGGTCGGCGAGCCGGGGCGCGGGCTCGCCGCCGAACGCGACCGTGCCCGCGTCCGGCGCCTGGAGCCCGGTGAGGATGGACACCAGGGTCGACTTGCCCGCCCCGTTGCGCCCGACCAGGGCGTGGGTCTGCCCGGCCTCGACCCTGATGCCGGCCGAGTCGAGCGCGACCGTGGAGCCGAACCGCTTGGTGATGCCCGCCGCCTCGGCGACGGGTGCGGTGGTGGTCATCTCGCGTGCCGCCTTCCGGGTCAGCCGGTCTTCGCGCCCCACAGCGACCGGTCGTCGTGCCTGACGCTCGGCACGCCGTCGTAGGTGCCGCCGTCGGCCGTCACCAGCGGCGCGGAGAGCTGGTCCTCCAGCACGCCCTCGCGCACCCGGATGATCGTGCTGTCGTGGTCGGTCGGGCCGGGGCCGAACGTCCTGCCGTCGATCGCGGCCTTGAGGTACTCGACGGCGTACTTCGCGTACAGGTCGGCCGGCTGCGAGACGGTGGCGTCGATCCGGCCCTCGGCGATGTTCTTCAGCTCCTCGGGGATGCCGTCGTTGGACACGACGAACACGTGCCGGGGGTCGTCCGGCGGCACGAGCAGGTCCTTCTGCTTGAGCACCTGCAACGTGCCCGCGAGCGCGAAGCTCGACTGCATGTAGACGCCCCTGATGTCCGGGTGGGCGGTGAGGTCGGTCTGGAGCTTCTGCGCGGCGACCGCGCCGTCCCAGTTGGTGGCCTCGCCGAAGACCGTGATGCCGGGGTAGTTCGCCTTCATGCACTCGTTGAACGCCTCGGTGCGGTCGCGGCCGTTGATCGAGGCCAGGTCGCCCTGGAGCATCACGACCTTGCCCTGGCCGCCGAGCTTGGCGCCGAGGAACCGGCACGCCTTCTCGCCGTAGGCCCGGTTGTCCGCCCGCACCACCATGAACACGTTGCCGGTGTCCGGACGGGTGTCCACGGTGACGACGGGGATCTTCTTCGCCTCCAGTTGCGCGAGGGTCGGCGCGATGGCGGCGGTGTCCTGGGGCGCCATCGCGACGCCCTTGACGCCCTGGCTGATGAACGCCTGGGCGTTCGCGGTCAGCTTGGCCACGTCGTTCTGCGAGTTGGTGGTCTTCAGCTCCAGCCCGGCGTCGGCCGCCGCGCCGGGCGTGTACTCGATGAACGAGTTCCAGAAGTCGGTGTCCGAACGGGGGTAGTCGACCCCGATCACCGGTGCGCCGCCCGCGCCCTGCCCGGGGCCGCCGCACGCGCCGAGCAGGGCGGTGAGGGCGACGAGGCAGGCGCCGGCGAGGGTGCTGGTCTTCACGGCGGTCCTCCTAGCGGTCTTCGACCGGTGGCGGGTCAGGTTCGGGGGCGCAGGCGCAGACCGCTCATGCCGCCGTCGACGGCGAGCGCGGTGCCCGTGGTGGCGCCGGCGAGCGGGCTCGCCAGGTGGGCGATCGCGGCGGCGACCTCGTCCGCGGTCACGAGCCGGCCCATCGGCTGCCGGGCGTCGAGCGCCGCGCGTTCGGCCTCCGGGTCGGCCGCGCGGGCCAGCAGGCGGCCGATCCACGGCGTGTCGGCGGTGCCGGGGTTCACGCAGTTGACCCGGATGCCCTCGCGCACGAGGTCGGCCGCGGTGGCCAGGGTGAACGACAGCACCGCGCCCTTGGTGGACGAGTACAGCGCCCGGTCGGGCAGGCCGGCGGTCGCCGCGATGGAGCAGGTGTTGACGATCGCCGCGCTCCTCGACCGGCGCAGGTGCGGCAGGGCGGCGCGGGTGGTGCGCACCATGCCGAACACGTTGACGTCGAACACCCGCAGCCACTCGTCGTCCGGGTTGTCCTCGACCGTGCCCTGCGCGCCGATGCCCGCGTTGTTGACCAGGACGTCGATCCCGCCGAACCGGCGCACGACCTCCTCGACGGCGGCCCGCACGGAGTCGTCGTCGGTCACGTCGGCGCGGAGGCCGACCAGGGGCTCCGGCACGCCCTCGGGGGCGAGGTCGAGGCAGGCGACCCGCGCGCCGCGCGCGGCGAGCAGCCGTGCGGTCGCCAGGCCGATGCCGGACGCGCCGCCGGTCACCACGGCGGTCAGCCCTGCGAACTCGGCGGTGCTCATGCGGTGGCCTTTCCGTGCCGGGCGGGGTGGCGGTGGTCGGGTGTCCGGTTCGGTTCGGTCGACCCGTCGGATGCCGCGGTGGTCCCCTCGTGCAGGGACGTCGTGGTCGCGTGTCGGGCGGTGGTCGGCGGGTGGGGTGCCGCAGTGGTCATGCGATGGCCTCCCCCTGCCACACCGGGCCGTCGGGGTAGCGGTGGTCGCGCATCGACTCCGGGCGCAGTTCGGCGCTCAGCCCCGGCGCGGTCGGCGCGAGGTAGCGGCCGCCGCGGACCCGCACCGGGTCGGTGAAGTGCTCGTGCAGGTGGTCGACGTACTCGATGACGCGGTCCTCGGTGGTGCCGCTGACCGCCACGTAGTCGAACATCGCCAGGTGCTGCACCATCTCGCACAGCCCGACGCCGCCCGCGTGCGGGCACACCGGCACGCCGAACTTGGCCGCGAGCAGCAGGATCGCCACGTTCTCCGTGACGCCCGCGGTGCGGCTGGCGTCCAGTTGCAGGACGTCGATGGCCTCGGCCTGGAGCAACTGCTTGAACATCACCTGGTTGTGGGTGTGCTCGCCGGTCGCCACCTTCACCGTGCCCAGGGCGCGACGGATCGCGGCGTGGCCGAGGATGTCGTCGGGCGACGTGGGCTCCTCGATCCAGTACGGGTCGTAGGGCAGCAGCGCGGACATCCACTCGATCGCCTGCGGCACGCCCCACGCCTGGTTGGCGTCCACCGCGATGCGGACGTCCGGTCCGACGGCCTCGCGGGCCAGGCGCAGGCGGCGCACGTCGGCCGCGCGGTCCGCGCCCACCTTGAGCTTGATCTGGGTGAACCCGTCGGCGACCGCCTCGGTGGACAGCCGCACCAGCTTCTCGTCGTCGTAGCCGAGCCAGCCCGGCGTCGTGGTGTAGGCGGGGTAGCCCTCGCGCAGCAGCCGGGCCGTCCGCTCGGCCCGGCCGGGCTCGGCGCGGCGCAGGATGTCCAGCGCCTCGTCGCGGGTCAGGGCGTCGCGCAGGTAGCGGAAGTCGACCAGGTCGACCAGCCGCTCCGGGGACAGCTCGGACAGCAGCCGCCACACCGGCTTGCCCTCGCGCCTGCCGTACAGGTCCCACACGGCGTTGACGATCCCGGCGGCGGCCATGTGGATGACGCCCTTCTCGGGGCCGAGCCAGCGCAGTTGGCTGTCCCCGGTCAACCGCCGGGAGAACGCGCCGAGGTCGCCCAGCACCTCGTCCACCGGCAGCCCGGTGACCAGCGGCGCGAGCGCCCGCACGGCGGCGACCTCCACGTCGTTGCCGCGCCCCACGGTGAACGCCAGGCCGTGGCCCGCCGCGCCGTCGCTCGTGCGGATCGTGACGTAGGCGGCGGAGTAGTCCGGCTCCGGGTTCATCGCGTCGGAACCGTCGAGGTGGCGCGACGTCGGGAAGCGCACGTCCACCGCCTCCACCGCGGTGATCAGCTCGGTCATCGGGCCCCGCGCCCCCGGCCCGGGACGGCCCGTCTGGGCGTCATGGCGGTCACCCCTCGTCGTGTCGACGGCTGTTCCGGTGCGGATCAGCCGGGCAAGAGATGGGATGGATTTATAGGGCGCGGCCCCTCTCGTGTCCACGGACGAATCCCGGCTCACCACGAAAACCGCTGGTGGCGGGCGAAGGTGTGTCCGGAAGTCGCCAACCTGCCCGACGGACCCTTGGCCGGAGATGGGATGTCTTGTAGCCTGCCGTGGCCCGCACCACAGGACCACGGGAGCCACCGGTGTCGCTGACCGACAAGGCCATCGGCCGCATCCGGGACCTGATCCAGTCGGGCGAGCTGCCACCGGGGTCGAAGCTCCCGCCCGAGCAGCAGCTCGCGGCCGAGCTGGGGCTGTCCCGGAACCTGATGCGCGAGGCGGTCAAGGCGCTGGTCGTCGCCCGGGTGCTGGAGATCCGCCGCGGTGACGGCACCTACGTGACGAGCCTGGAGCCGGAGCTGCTGCTCAGCGGCGTCGCGTCGGCCGTGGAGCTGCTGCGCGGCGACACGCTGCTGGAGCTGACGGAGGTCCGCCGGCTGTTCGAGCCGGTGGCCACGGGGCTCGCCGCGACCCGCGCCGCGCCCGCGGACCTGGAGGAGGTGCGGCGCCACCTCGACGCCATGCGGGCCAGCCGCGACGACGTGGAGCTGTTCAACCGGCACGACGCCGCGTTCCACCGGGCGGTGGTGGCGGCCACCGGGAACGCCACGCTGACGACGCTGCTGGAGGGCATCTCCGGTCGCACCGCGCACGCCCGCGTCTGGCGCGGGCTGGTCGACGACGGCGTGGCCGACCGCACCCTCGACGAGCACGAGGCGATCTACCGCGCCCTGGCCGACGGCGACGCGCCGCTGGCCCAGGCGGCGGCGCTCACCCACATCAGCACCACCGAGCGGTGGTTGCGGGAGCACCTGGAGCGGGACGGCTAGACCGGCCGCCGACACCGAGAGGAACCCCGACCCGATGAGACTGCTGCGCGTGGGCGAGCCGGGCGCCGAGCGGCCCGCCGTGCTGGACGCCGACGACACCGCCTACGACTTGAGCGGGCTGACCGCCGACATCGACGGCGCGTTCCTGTCGACCGGGGGCGTGGCGCGGGTCCGCGCGGCCCTCGCCGACGGCTCGCTGCCCCGGCTCGACCTCGCCGGGCAGCGGATCGGCTCCCCGGTCGCCCGGCCCGGCAAGGTCGTCTGCATCGGGCTCAACTACGCCGACCACGCCGCCGAGACCGCGACCCCACCGCCCGCCGAACCGGTCGTGTTCCTCAAGGCCGCCAACACCGTCGTGGGCCCGAACGACACCGTGCTCATCCCGCGCACGAGCGTGAAGACCGACTACGAGATCGAACTGGCGGTGGTCATCGGCGCGACCGCGCGCTACCTGGACTCCGCGGCGCGGGCGGACGACGTCATCGCGGGCTACGCCATCGCCGACGACGTCACCGAACGCGCCTTCCAGCACGAGCGCGGCGGCCAGTGGGACAAGGGCAAGTCGTGCGAGACGTTCAACCCGCTCGGCCCCTGGCTGGTCACCGCCGACGAGGTCGCCGACCCGCAGGCGCTGGGGATGCGGCTGAGCGTCAACGGCGAGCCGCGCCAGCAGGGCAGCACCGCGGACATGATCTTCGGCGTGCGCGAGGTCGTCCGGTACCTCAGCCACTTCATGGTGCTCGAACCCGGCGACGTGATCAACACCGGCACCCCGGCCGGGGTCGCCTTCGGCGCGAACGACTTCCCCTACCTGCGCGCCGGCGACGTGGTCGAGGCCGAGATCGACGGCCTCGGCCGCCAGCGCCACGTTCTCGGGCAGGCGTGATGGTCCCCGCGCCGCTCGACCGGCGGGCCGCCCTCGGCCGTTCCGGGGTGGCGGTCGGCGGGCTCGGCCTGGGCACCGCCCCGCTGGCCGGCCTGTTCTCGGCGGTGGACCCGGACCAGGCCGCCGCCGCGCTGCAGGCCGCGTGGGACGTCGGCATCCGCTACTTCGACACCGCCCCGCACTACGGCGCGGGCCTGGCCGAACGGCGGCTCGGCGCGTTCCTCGCCGGTCGCCCGCGCGCGGAGTTCGTCGTGTCGACCAAGGTCGGGCGGCTGCTCGTGCCGGGGGAGCCGGACGGCGACGAGGGCTTCCGCGGCGAACCGGACCTGCGGCGGGTGCGCGACTACTCCGCCGACGGGGTCTACCGCTCGCTCGCCGAGAGCCTGGAGCGCACCGGCCTGGACGCGTTCGACGTCGTGCTCGTCCACGACCCGGACGACCACTGGGACGAGGCGGTCGGCGGCGCGTTCCCGGCGCTGGCCCGGCTGCGCGCCGAGGGCGCGGTGCGGGCGATCGGCGCGGGCATGAACCAGGTCGGGATGCTCGCCCGGTTCGTCCGCGAGACCGACCTGGACTGCGTGCTCGTGGCCGGCCGGTACTCGCTGCTCGACCGGTCCGCGGCCGACGACCTGCTCCCGCTGTGCGCCGAACGCGGGGTGGGCGTGCTGGTCGGCGGTGTCTTCAACAGCGGCGTGCTCGCCGACCCGGCTCCCGGCGCGACCTACGACTACGCGCCGGCCCCGGAGCACGTCCGGCGGCGCGCGCTCGACCTCGCCGCGCGCTGCGCCGACCACGGCGTCCCGCTCGCCGCCGCGGCCCTCCAGTTCCCGCTGCGGCACCCCGCCGTGAGCGGGGTCGTCGTCGGCGCGCGCAGCGCCCACGAGGTCCACGCCAACGCCGGGCACGCGGCCCTCCACATCCCCGAGGCGCTGTGGGCCGACCTCGACGAGCCAACCCGGGAGGAAGCACCGTGATCCGGATCGACGCGCACCACCACCTGTGGCGGGTGCTCCCCGGCGACGCGGCCGGACCGGGACCCGCGCCGCGCGCCCACGACTGGCTGGACGACCCGGGCCTGACCGCGATCCGGCGCGACTTCACCCTGGACGACTTCGCGCCGGCGGTCGCGGCGGCCGAGATCGACCGCACGGTGCTCGTCCAGGTCCTGCCGGACGTCGAGGAGACCGCCGACTTCCTCGCGCTCGCCGGCCGGGACCCCGACGGCCCGGTGGCGGGTGTCGTGGGCTGGGTGGACCTGACCGACGGCCGCACGGCCGACATGCTCGCCGCGCTGCGGGCGGGCCCCGGGGGAGAGCGGCTGGTCGGCGTCCGGCACCTGGTGCAGGGCGAGGCGGACCCGCGGTGGCTGACCCGGCCGGACGTGCGCCGGGGCCTGCGGGACGTGGCGGAGGCCGGTCTCGCCTACGACCTGCTGACCCGGCCCCATCAGCTGCCGGCGGCCATCGAGACCGTGCGCGCGCTGCCCGGCATGACGTTCGTGCTCGACCACGTGTCCAAACCGGACATCGCGGCCGGCGGCCTGGAGCCGTGGGCGTCGCTGGTCCGCGGGCTCGCCGCCGAGCCGAACGTGTTCTGCAAGCTGTCCGGCATGGTCACCGAGGCCGACCACGCGGCGTGGACGGTGGCCGACCTGCGCCCGTACGCCGACGTGGTGCTCGACGCGTTCGGCCCGGCGCGGGTGATGTTCGGCTCGGACTGGCCGGTCTGCCTGCTCGCCGCGTCCTACGAGGAGGTCGTGGCCGCGGCCGAGGCGGTGACCGCGGGCCTGACCGAGGCCGAGCGCGACGACGTGTTCGGCGCGACGGCGGTCCGCGCCTACCGGCTGCGGGAGTCGACGTGAGGGTGCGCCTGGCGTACGGCGAGACCGGGCTGGACGTCGAGGTGGACGGGCGCGTGGCGACCGTGGTCGAACCGGTGCACCACGAGGCGGCCCCCGACCAGCAGGCGGTCCTGCGCGAGGCGCTGCGGTCGCCCGTGGCCGGACCGCCGTTGCGGGAGCGGGTGCGCCGAGGGCAGACGGTGGCGATCTCGGCGTGCGACGGCACCCGGCCGCAGCCGCGCCACCTGATGATCCCGGCCGTCCTGGCGGAGCTGGACGGGATCGTGGACCTCGACGACGTGGTCGTGCTGGTCGCCACCGGCACCCACCGCGGCAACGACGAGGCGGAGCTGCGCCGGATGTTCGGCGACGAGGTCGTGGACTCGGTGCGGATCGTCAACCACGACGCCCGCGACCGGGGGAGCCTGGCCTGGGTCGGGACGCACGGCGCGGGCGTGCCGGTGTGGCTGAACCGGCAGTGGGTCGAGGCCGACGTGCGCATCACCACGGGGTTCGTGGAGCCGCACTTCTTCGCGGGCTTCTCCGGCGGCCCGAAGATGGTCGCGCCCGGCCTCGCCGCCCTGGAGACGGTGCTCGTGCTGCACGACGCGGCCCGCATCGGCGACCCGCGCGCCACCTGGGGCGTCACGCACGGCAACCCCGTCCACGACGACGTGCGCGCGATCGCCGAGGCCACCGGGGTGACGTTCGCGCTCGACGTGGTGCTCAACCGGGACCAGGACATCGTCGCCGCGTTCGGCGGCGACCTGCTGCCCATGCACGCCGCCGCCACGGCGTTGGCGAAGCGGACCGCGATGCGCCCGGTCGACGCGCCGTTCGACGTCGTGGTGACGACCAACTCCGGCTACCCGCTGGACCAGAACCTGTACCAGGCGGTGAAGGGCATGTCCGCCGCGTTCCAGGTGGTCCGGCCGGGCGGGACCATCGTGTGCGCCGCCGAGTGCCGCGACGGCTTCCCCGACCACGGCTCGTACCGGGAGGTGCTGGCCTCGGCCCCCTCGCCGCAAGCCCTGTTCGAGGCGATCAGCGCCCGCGCCGAGACCGTGCCCGACCAGTGGCAGGTGCAGATCCAGGCGCGGATCCAGTCCGGCAGCCGGGTCGTGATGCGCACCTCGCACCTCAGCGACGCCGACCTCGCCACCGCCCACCTGGAGCAGACGCGGGACATCTCGGACACGGTCGCGCGGGCGTTGGCCGCCGCGGGCCCGGACGCGCGGGTCTGCCTGCTGCCCGAAGGCCCCCAGACCATCCCGTACCTGCGGGGAGGGCGGTCGTGAGCGGCGTGCTCGACCTCGGGTTCGCCCGGCTCGACCTGGGGCGCGAGGAGCGGCAGGGGTTGCCCGAGGTGGTCTACGGGCCGGGCAAGACCGCGGCGCAGGTCCGAGGGATCGTCACCGGGCTGCTCGACCACAACACCGGGCCGGTCCTCGTCACCCGCGTCGCCCCGGACGTCGCCGACGCCGTGCTGTCCGCCGTGGACGGTGGCGGGTTCGACGCCGAGGCCCGGCTGCTGGTGTGGCGACCGGCCCCGGCCGGGGACTTCCGGGTCACCGTGGCCGCCGCGGGGACCTCGGACCGCCCGGTCGCCGCGGAGGCCGTGGCGGTGGCCGGCGCGATCGGGCTCGACGTGACCGCCGTGCACGACGTCGGGGTCGCGGGACTCGACCGGATCCTCCAGGTCCGCGACCACCTGGCCGCCGCCGACGCGGTGGTCGTCGTGGCCGGCATGGAGGGCGCGCTGGCCAGCGTCGTGGGCGGCCTGGTCCGGGTGCCGGTCATCGCGGTGCCGGTGTCCACCGGGTACGGCGCGTCGCTGGAGGGCGTCACGGCCCTGCTGGCGATGCACGCCTCCTGCGCGGCCGGGGTGACGGTCGTGAACATCGACTCCGGGTTCTCCGCGGCGATGGCCGCCCACCGCCTCGCGCAGAGCGTGCGCGCCCGCGGGGGTGGCGCGTGATCTGCGCGGTCACGCCGTTCACCGGCGTCGCGGGCGACATGCTGCTGGCCGCGTTGATCGACGCCGGCGCGCCGCTGGACCGGGTCCGGGCCGCGGTGGCCGCCACCGGGCTGACCGGGTGGGACCTCACCGCGCACCGCGTGGTGGAGCACGGCCTGCGCGCCACCCGCGTCCGCGTCGAGGTCCACGACACCGCCACCGAGCGCCGCGCCGCCGAGGTGCTGGAACTCGTGGCGAGGGCCGAACCCGCACCGGTCGCCGCCCTCGCCGTCGCCGCCGTGACCGCGATCGCCGAGGTCGAAGGGCACCTGCACGGCGTCGAGCCGAGCGCCGTGCACCTGCACGAACTCGGCGGCCACGACACCGTCGTGGACATCGTCGGCACGGCCGCCGCCGTGCACGCCCTCGGCGTCACCGAGGTGGTCAGCGGACCGCTGCCGCTCGGGCGCGGTCGGGTGAAGGCGGCCCACGGCGTGCTGCCGTGCCCCGCGCCCGCGACGCTCGCCCTGCTGACCGGCGCGGCGGTCGCCGGGACCGACCTGCCGGGCGAGACCGTGACGCCGACCGGCGCGGCGCTGCTGCGCGCCCTGGGCACGCGCTACGAGCCCGTGCCGCCCATGACCGTGCGCGCCACCGGCTACGGGGCCGGAACCCGTCGCCTGGCGGACCGGCCCAACGTCACCGCCGTGACGCTCGGCGACCCCCTCACCGCCCGCGTGCGGGAACACGTCGTGGTGCTGGAGACCAACCTGGACGACGTCACCGGCGAAACGCTCGGCCACACCATCGCGCGCGTCCTGGAGCACGGCGCGCTCGACGCGTGGACGACGCCCGCCGTGATGAAGAAGGGCCGGCCCGCGCACGTGCTGCACGTCCTGGCGCGCCCGGCCGACGCGGACCGCCTCGGCGAGGTGGTGCTGGCCGAGACGGGCAGCCTCGGCCTCCGCCGCGCCGACGTGACCCGCACGGCCCTGCCGCGCGCCTTCGAGACGGTGCACGTGGACGGGCACCCGGTGCGCGTCAAGCACGGGCCGCACGGCGCCAAGCCCGAGCACGACGACGTGGTGGACGTGGCGACGCGGCTCGGCCTGCCCCTGGCGGCCGTGCGGGACCGGGCGTTGCGGGCCGCCACCGGACCATCTCCCACCGGAGGGTGACATGGGCGAACACCCGCTCGTCGGCCGGATGCGGCACATCGGGCCCGTGGCCGTGGCGTACTCGGGCGGCGCCGACTCGGCCCTGGTGCTGGCGGCGGCCGTGCGCGCGGTCGGGCCGGCCCGGGTCCTCGCGGTGACGGCCGTGTCCGAGAGCCTGGCCACCGGCGAGCTGGCCCGTGCCGCCCGGCTGGCGGACGACCTCGGCGTCACCCACCTGACGCCGCGCACCCGGGAGCTGGCCAGCCCCGGCTACCGGGCCAACGGCGCGGACCGCTGCTACTTCTGCAAGTCCGAGGTGCTGGGCACGATCACCGCGCTGGCCCGCGAGCACGGCTACGGGCACGTGGCCACAGGCACGAACGCCGACGACGCCGCGGACCCGTTCCGGCCGGGCATCAGGGCCGGTGCGGAACGCGGCGTGCACACGCCGCTGCGCGACGCCGGGCTGGGCAAGGACGACGTCCGGCGGCTCAGCCGCGAGTGGGCGCTGCCGACCTGGGACAAGCCCGCGACGCCGTGCCTGGCGAGCCGCATCCGGTACGGCCTCGAGGTGACGCCCCACCGCCTGGCCCGCGTGGACCGGGCGGAGGTGGCGGTGCGCGCCCTGCTCGCCGCGGCCGGGATCGCCTCGCCGGACCTGCGCGTCCGCGACCTCGGCGACACCGTGCGCCTGGAGGTGGACCCGGCCGTGGTGGACGGGGTCGCGGCGCTGCCGGGGCTGCGGGAGGCGTTGTCCGGCGCGGGGTTCGCCGACGTGCCGCACGAGGTCGACCCGTTCCGCTCCGGGCGGCTGAACACCGAGCCGCCCTCCCGTCCCTGATTTCGTCCCGCACCGCCGTTCCCGACCCGACCGCGCCGTCCCGCTGCTCCGTCCGGGCCGTCTCGCTGCTCCGTCCCGGCCGTCCCGCACCGCCGTTCCCGACCCGAGCGCGCCCTCCCGCCGCTCCGTCCCTGCCGGTCCGGCCGCCGCCGTGCTCGTCGCCCCCGTGCCGTCGAAGCCGTCGTGGTTCGGGCTGTGTCGATGCTGTAGCGAATCGGTTCGACGGAGTTTCCATTGCCATGGCGGGCGGTGGGCGCGTACCGTCACCCCACGATCGAACCGGTTCGAGTGGTGATCCGCCGCCCGACCACCTCCAGGACGAGCCGGTCCCCACCCCCTCCCCAGGAGTCAGCGTGGACCCCACCCGAACGAGACGACGCGGCCTCGGCGCACTGCTCGCCGCCGTGTCCGTCATCGCGCTCGCCGCGCCGGCGCAGGCCGCCGACGAAGCGATCACCGTCAACTTCGCCACCGCCACCGGCGCCCCCACCTACCGGGCGTCGGGCTGGATCTACGGCATGACCGAGGACGCCTCCGGCCCTGCCGACCACTTCTTCCGCGACGTCAAGTTCCGGTACCTGCGCGCGGGCGGCGCGCAGCTCGACTCGCCGGGCGGCTGGGTCTCGGGCCGGTACGACCGCCGGTGGAACGCCACCCGCGCCCAACTGCTGCGCACCCGCGCGCTGGGCGGCGAGTTCGTGCTGCTCGTGCACGACCTGTGGGGCGCGGACGGCTACCCGATCTCCCGGTTCCCCGGCGACAACGGCAACTGGACCGACTACGACAACTTCCTCACCCGGCTGATCGACGACGTGCGGGCGACCGGCGCGCCCGTGCAGTGGGACCTGTGGAACGAGCCCAACATCACGCTGTTCTGGAACCGCCCGCAGTCCCAGTACTTCGAGCTGTGGCGGCGCACCTACCAGCGCGTCCGCGCGGCGTTCCCGGGCCACCTGGTGGTCGGCCCGAGCTGCGCGTGCGTGCCGTCCACGGGCGGTTGGTGGACGCAGTACCTCGACTTCGTGCGGGCGAACAACGTGGTGCCCGACATCGTGAGCTGGCACTCGCTGCCCGGCGACCCGGTGGCGAACGTGGCCACGGCCAACACCACCCTGGACTCACGCGGCATCGCGCACCCGCGCCCGTACCAGATCAACGAGTACGGCGCGTCGAACGAGCAGAACCCCGGCGACGGCTCCTGGTACATCGCCCGCCTGGAACGCGCGGGCGCGGACGGCCTGCGCGCCAACTGGGCGGGTGGCGGCAACCTGCACAACGACCTGGGCAACCTGCTCACCCGCAACTCCGCCGGGCAGCACCTGCCCAAGGGCGAGTGGTGGGTCTACCGCTTCTACGGCTCCCAGACCGGCCAGGTCGTGTCCGTCACGCCGAGCCAGAGCTACGACGCGTTCGCGACCAAGACCACCGGGTCGGCGAAGGTCCTCGTCGGCGGCGGGGGCACGACCGGCAACGTCGCGGTCGCGATCCGGGGCCTGGACGCCACCAGCGGCATCGTGCAGAACAACCAGGTCCGGGTGCGCGTGCAGCGGATCCCCCACAACAACGGCGGTGCGGTCCAGGGGCCGATCACGGTCCAGAACTCGGTCGTGACCCTGTCCGGCAACGCGACCACCGTCACCGTGCCGCACTCGAACGTCGACGAGACGTCCACGATCACGCTCCTGCCGCCGGGCGACACCGGCTTCGAGACGGTGGCCGTCGCCCAGCACTCGCAGCAGTGCCTGGACAACACGGGCCTGAGCGGCGCGGACGGCAACCGGCAGCAGCAGTTCCACTGCGAGGGCGGCGACCAGCAGCTGTGGGACTTCCGACCGGTGGCGGGCGTCGCCGACACCTTCACCGCGGTCAACCGGCAGTCGGGCAAGTGCCTCGACGTGGCCGGCGCCTCGACCGCCGACGGCGCGGCGATCGTCCAG
Organism: Actinosynnema sp. NPDC004786; assembly: GCF_053601135.1. Classification (NCBI taxonomy): domain Bacteria; kingdom Bacillati; phylum Actinomycetota; class Actinomycetes; order Pseudonocardiales; family Pseudonocardiaceae; genus Actinosynnema; species Actinosynnema sp. NPDC004786. The sequence goes on from NZ_JBSGBG010000054.1 coordinate 19,836, forward strand.
CAGACCTGCGCGGCGGGGGCGACGAGCCAGCAGTTCACCCTCCGCCGGGTCACCTACGCCGGCAACGACGTGCACGACCACCAGCTGGTGGCGCGGCACAGCGGCAAGTGCGTCGACGTCAACGGCGTCTCCACCGCCGCCCGCGCGCAGCTCGTCCAGTGGTCGTGCAAGCCGGTCGGGCAGAGCAGCGAGCTGAACCAGACCTGGCGGCTCTGGGGCCGGTGAGCCCCCCGGTCCCGGCGACGCGCCGCGTGACGCGTCGCCGGGACCGCCCGCGCGCCTGCCGGTCCCGGGGGACGCCGCGCGCCGGTGTGCGCGCCTTCCCCGGTCCCGCCGGACTCCGGCCGCCCGCGGGCGCGCGACGTGCCGGGTTCCGCCGGCCATGCGCAGGTGCGCGACCTGGCGGCTCCGGCGGACGCCGCGCGCAGGCGCGAGTGCGCAACCGCCGGGGCCGCCGAGTGCTGCGCGCCGGTGTGCGCACCCGCCAGGGCCGCCGACGGCCGCGCGCCCGCGTGTGCGACTGCCGGGGCCTCCGGATGCCGCGCGTCGGTGTGCGCACCTGCCGGGGCCGCCGAGTGCTGCGCGTCGGTGTGCGCAACCGCCGGGGCCGCCGAGTGCCGCGCGCCCCTGTGTGCGACTGCCCTGGCCGCCGGACGCTGCCCGCCGGTGTGCGCACCTGTCCGGAGCCGCCGGACGCCGCCGACCGCGCACCAGTGCGCGCCGTGCCGAGTTCCGATGGGCGCACGGGTGCGCGGCCGGGCCTCGGCCAGGGTCACACCCAACCCCGTTCGCGGGCGATCACCCCGAGCTGGAAGCGCGAGCGCACACCCAGCAGCTCCTGGAGGCGCGTGATCCGGCGGTGCACGGTCCGGACGCTCACGCCCATCTCGCGGGCGATCGTCTCGTCGAGCGCGCCCGTGCCCATCAGCCGCAGCAACTGCCGGGTCGTGGCCGTGGGCTCCCGCTCCGCCGCGCCGACGTCCTCGGCGACGGGTGACACCGCGGCTCCCAGCGACTTGAACGCGGTCATGGCGCGCGGACCTCCGAGGGCTCCGGCGCGGTGGCCGCCAAGACGGCGGTCCGCCCGCCGCGTGCCGTGCCGGTTGCGTGCGCGGGCAGGCGGGCGGCCGGGGAGCGGTCGCGTGCGGTGCCGGTCGGGTGCGGGAGCCGGTGGGCCGCTCGGGAGCGGCTGTGGTGGGTGCTGGAGGGTCTCGTGACCCGGGGCAGGGCGGTGGTCGCCGCGGCGGGCGATCGTGAGCCGGGGGACATTGCGTTCCTTCCGATGGCGACGATGGCAAGGGAATGGGCGGCGTCAGGGGTGGGGATGCGGCGTCCGGGCACGACCTCTCGCGCCCGCGGCCCGGTCCTTGGCTGTCATGGACTGCTCCACTGCGTCGTGGCACCCGCCGGTGACGTCCGAGGGGCGGCGATGTGTCGTACTCTTCGCGGCGGTCGTCCGGCGACTGTGCCTGACTCGCGCCCCGGATCCGGCCGTGGCCCGCGGCCTTCCCCAGAACCCAATGACAGCGGTCACCAACCCATGAAGTCAAGGGAAAGAAGGGGTTGAGCCCGAAACTGGCCAGGCGCACCCCGGCCGTTCGACGGCATTCGACGCCGTTCGACCATACCGACTCGTGGCTCGTGCGCCACGGATAAGTCAGTCTTACCGCGTGGCGTGGCATGAGCGACCCGCGGACCGCGGTCAGGTGACGGCGGTGCCGTTCACGCTAACAACCGGAGCCCGCAGGACAGCGCTCCCGGCGAGCTTAACGTCACTGACAGGCGTCTGGCGATCGCCCGAAGTCATGTTAACGCTAACAACGCTGGTCACGGGCGCTGCTTGCGTACGCAACAAAACGCGGGACGTGACCGGCCGCCGGCCGGATCGGGCCGCCACGGCACGCGAGCCCCTCCGACGAACCCCTCCGACGAACCCCTCCGACGAACGCTCCGCGAAGGCCACCGACGACCCCCCCACCGACGACCCCCGCCGCCGAACCCCACATGCGAACGCCGCGCACATGCCTCCGACGAACCTCCCAAAAAAACGCCACCGGCGCCGGCGATGGCTCGCCGGCGCCGGTGGAGTGCTGACCGCTAGCTGAGGCTCCACCTCTGGTTGGCCCCGCCGTTGCACGACCAGATGATCAACTGGGTGCCGTCGGCGGAGCTGCCGCCGTTGGCGTCCAGGCACTTCGTGCCGTTGCGGATGGTGCCGTCGGACTGCACGGACCAGTTCTGCGACGACGCGCCGCTGCACGACCAGAGCTGCACGGCCGCGCCGTCGGTCTGGCTGCCGTTGGCGACGGTCATGCACTTGCCCAGCGCCTGCAGCGTCGAGCCGGTCTGCGTCCACTTCTGGTTGTTACCGCTGTTGCAGGTCCAGAGCTGGACCTTGGCCCCGTCGGCGGTGGACGCGCCGTTGACGTCGACGCACTTGCCGCCGATGCCGACGATCTGCTTCGCCGTCCCGCCGCCACCACCGGTGCCGACGCCGGGCCCGACGTAGTTGATCGAGTCGAGGTCGAAGCTGTTGGCCGACGACGTCTTGAACACCACGAACAGCTCGACCGTGCCACCCGGGTTGGTGATGTTCACCGCGGGCATGTTCTGGTAGTTGTCCCACCCGCCGGTGCTCGTCACGGACGAGGACGCGATCAGCGCGCCGGTCGGGGAGCCGGACCGCAGCTCGATCGTGCCGCCGCCCGACGGCGAGGACACCCGGAACGACACCTGGTTGATCCCGGTGAAGTTGACCGGCTTGAACGAGATCCAGTCGTTGTTGCTGATGTCGCCGACGCGCCCGCCGGACTCCGCGCCCGCCTGGGCGACCACCCGCACGCCGGACGAGCCGGTGAAGAACTCGGCCTGCTTGCGCTTGGGCTGCAGCACGACCGACCCGCTGCCGGTCAGCCCCGGCAGCCCGGCCGCGCCCTTGTCGGTGTACTCGGCCGAGCCGATGATGTGCGCGTTGCCGTTCTGGTGCTCGGTGTCCGCCTCGGCCCGGATCGAGCCGGAGCAGCCCTGGATGGGGTTGCCCAGCGGGTGCTTGTGGGCGTCGTGGCCGATGTTGGCCTGGGTGACCACCCGGGTGCAGTCGATCGTCCCGTCCTCGGCGTCGGTCACCGAGAGGGTGTACGGGATCGTGTCGCCCCAGGCGAACATCCCGCCGTCGGCCGGGCCGGTGAACCGCACGGTCGGCGCGGTGTTGCCGGAGGTGACCGTGAGGTTCGCGGTGCCGGTCTTGCCGGTCGGGTCGGTCACCGTGAGCTGGACGGCGAACGTGCCGGCCGTGGTGTAGGTGTGCGACGGGTTGGCGGCGGTCGAGGTGCCGCCGTCGCCGAACGTCCACCGGTAGGTCAGCGCCCCGCCCTCGGGGTCGCGCGACCCCGCGCTGGAGAACTGGACCGTGAGCGGCGTGCCGCCGGACGACGGCGTGGCCGTGGCCTGCGCGATGGGACTGCGCTCACCGGCGTTGTAGTCGATGCGCCACAGGCCCGCGCCGGGCAGGTGCACGTTGTCGTCCCAGCCCGTGCCCCAGGTCAGCAGGTACATCGAGCCGTCCGGGCCGAACTTCATGTCCATCGGCGACGCGAAGCTCAGGTTGCTCAGGAAGTCGTTGATCTTCAGGAGGTTGCCGGACGAGTCGGTGCGGAACTCCCACATCCGGTTGCGGGACCAGTCGCCGAGGAACGGCGTCTGGTCGAAGTAGGCCGGGAACTTCGTGGGGGAGGGGTTGTTCGCGTTGTACTGGTAGATCGGGAACGCCATCGGCGCCTCGCCGCCGTCGCCCAGCTCCGGGAACTTGCGGCCCTCGGTGGCGCTGTTGCCGTACCAGACGTCCGCCGCGCGCGAGGCGGGCAGCGTGGTCAGGCCGGTGTTGTTGGGCGAGGTGTTGGTCGGCGACGCGCAGTTGAACTTCGCGCCCGACTGCCCGGTGGCGAAGTTGTAGTCGTTGAACGGGGTGTTGTTGCCGATGCAGTACGGCCAGCCGTAGTTGCCCGGCGACTTGATCACGTTCCACTCGACGAGCCCGCCCGGACCGCGGTTGGCGTTGTCCGCGCCCGCGTCCGGGCCGTAGTCGGCCGCGTAGATCACGCCCGTGGTCGGGTGGACGCTGAACCGGAACGGGTTGCGGAAGCCCATCGCGTAGATCTCCGGCCGGGTCTTCGCCGTGCCGGGGGCGAACAGGTTGCCCGACGGGACGGTGTAGGTGCCGTTGGCCTCCGGGTGGATGCGCAGGATCTTGCCCCGCAGGTCGTTGGTGTTGGCCGCGGTGCCCTGGGCGTCCCACCACTTGCGGCCGGAGCGTTCGTCGATCGGCGCGTAGCCGTCGGAGGCGAACGGGTTGATGTCGTCGCCGACGCCGATGTAGAGGTTCTTGCCCGGCCCGAACGCCAGGTAGCCGCCGGTGTGGCCGGGCTCGTTCTCGCGCCAGGCGGGCACCGTGAGCAGGACCTTCTCGCTCGACCGGTCCAGCGTGTCGCCGTTCATGGTGAACCGGGAGATCCGGGTCGCCTGTTCGGTCGAGTCGGCCGGCGAGTAGTTGAGGTAGATGTACCGGTTGGCCGCGAAGTCCGGGTCCAGCGCCATGCCGGTGAGGCCGTCCTCGGAGTTCTGGCCGTTGCCGTAGACGTTCAGCGACGCCGCCGTGACGGTGGTGCGGGTGTCCGGCTTGTAGATCTTGAGCTTGCCGCCGTACTCGGTGAAGAACACCCGGCCGTCCGGCGCCACGTCGACCGCGCCCGGCGCGATCGTGCTCTGGTCCAGCGCGACCCTCTCGTAGCTGGCCCACACGGTCGGACCGCAGTCCGACGCGACCTTGCCGCCCGCGCTCTCCACGCCGCCCGCGACGTGCTGCCGGAACAGCGACTCCGAGTAGCTGGACGCCTGGTGGCCCATGCCGGTGGCCCAGACGCGGCCGCCCTCGAAGTTGCGGCACCACGAGATCGGGTGGTCGTAGCCCATCTTGGAGCTGCCCGCGTCATAGGTCGTCTCGTCCGCGGTCACCAGCACGTGCACGTTGCCGCGCGCGTTGCGGTCGAAGTTGTACCACTCCTCGGTGCGCGTCCACCGGTCCGGCAGACCCGCGCCGGAGGGGTGCTTGCGGTCGGCGACCTTGGCGGTGCCGGTCACGGTCGCGGAGTGCTGGGTCATGGTCATGCCGAGCATCTGGTCCCACCACGGGAACTGCTGCTCGATGTTCATGTCCGTGGCGTTGTGGATCGCGACGATCCCGCCGCCGCCGCGGAGGTACTTCTGCACGGCCGCGCGTTGCGCGTCGTTGTCCCACACCATGCCCGACGTCTGGAGCATGACCACCACGTCGTACGTGGCGAGCGTGGCGTCGTTGAAGACGCTGGAGTCCTCGCTCTTGGTCAGCTCCCACTGCCGCTCGGAGGCGAGCTGGTCGAACATCGCGAGCCCGGCGGGGATCGAGTCGTGCCGGTAGGCGCCGGACGCGGTCTTGCTGAACACCAGCACGTGGAAGCCCTCCGGGTGCGCCTGGGCGACCGGAACGGCGAGTCCCACCATCAGCAGTGCGGCCCCCAACGCGGAGACCGCGCGCCTCAATCTGCGGCGCATCAACCACTCCTCTCACCGGCTCCGGTCGTCGGAGCCGCGTTGTGCCCCGGCGCCGTGCGTGCCCGCGCCGGGTTCCTCGGTCAGCTCGTGCTCCACTGCTGGTTCGCGCCGCCGTGGCAGGTCCAGAGCTGGACCGGTGCGCCGTTGGCCGTGGAGGCCCCCGACACGTCCAGGCACAGGCCGGACTGGACGCCGGTGATCGAGCCGTTCGCGTTGACGTTCCACCGCTGGTTCGGCTGGCCGTTGCAGGACCAGATGATCACCTTGGTGCCGGCCGCGGTGCCCGCGGCGTTGGCGTCGAGGCACCGCTGGTTGCCGCCGTCGTAGACGGTCAGCTCGCCGGACGGCGTGCGCGTCCAGGTCTGGTTGGCGCCGCCGGAGCAGTCGCGGATCTGCACCTGGGTGCCGCCGGTCGTGGAGCCGTTCGGCACGTCCAGGCACTTGCCCGCGCCCACCGCCCGGATGGCCCCGCTCGGCGTGGTGCCGCCGCCGGCGGCGTAGCCGGCCGCGGTGATGTTGGCCTGCACCGCGTTCTCGGTCGCGTCGGACGGGTAACCGGCGACCATCGCGCCCTCGTAGAACGTGCCGGCGCTGAGGTTCGCGCCACCGCCGGGCTTGCAGCAGTCGCCGCCGCTGCCCAGGATGATCGCGCCCTGCTTCTTCATCGGGCTGTACCCGTTGGGCAGCGCGCCGTCCCAGAGCGTGGTGAGGGCCCCGGACTGCGCGTTGCCGCCCTTGAGCGCGAACCGCGTGGTCCCGTTGTTCTTCAGCATCGCGGTGACGTAGCGGCTGGTGAACGCGCGCTGGTTGGGGTTCCAGGACTGGCTCCCGCCCGGGTACAGGCCCCATTCGAGGTCGGCCTGGACCCACGGGCCCGTGCCGGAGCAGCCGCCGAACCAGCACTGCGTGCTGAAGTTGATCGCGTCCATCGCGCCGGCCGCGTCCGCGCTGCGGGTCGTCTCGCTGTTGCCGTAGTCGAAGCAGCAGCCGCTGTTGACGTGCGTGCCGCTGGTCACCATGTACATGCCCTCCGGCGCGCTCCCGGTGGGCACGCCGGTCAGGTGGCCGTCGCGCCAGTAGCTGTTGCCCGGGTTGATGTAGAGCGAGTACGCCTTGTTGCCGCCGACCGCGAGCGACTCCGACGTCGCGATCGCGGGTCGGCTCTGGGTCGAGCCCGGGACGACCGTCGAACCCTGGTACCACAGGTCGTTGCCCCGGCCGGACTGGTCGTAGACCACGGTGATCACGCAGGTGGTGCCCGCGCAGAACGAGTCCTGGACCGCCGCGTTCGCGGTGCCGCCCGCGGCCAGGACGCCGACGTCCCTGGTGGTGTTGTCCGACGAGCGCCGGACTTGGTAGAGGTTGCCCGAGTACGAGCCGTACAGCGCCCGGGTCGTGCTGTGCGCCGCGACGCACGGCGTGCCGCCCGCGGCGTAGATGTCGCACGGCCCGGTGCCGGCGGCCGAGGCCGTCGGCGCGGACGCCAGCGTGTCGGCGGTCAGCACGGCCGCGAACAGCACGGCCACCGCGAGCACCGCGCGCAGGCGGGGCACGACCCCGGTGTGGTGTCGGGCGACCGGGTGAACCGGTGGGGGAACAGGTGAAGGCTGCATTCCGCGACTCCTTGTCCGCTCCTGCGGTCGAAACGCGCGCGAAGATCGGCCGGGTCGGTGACGCGGCGACGGCCCCGCAGCGACGACACGGGACGGGGCGGCCGTACCCGCCGGCCGGCGGATCGGCGGGGGCGGAACGCTAGTCAACTCGAACCGGTTCGACCGCGAAGGACGCTACGCTGGACGGCGTCCGACGGGCAACGGGCTGCTGTCTCGGCACGCCCAGATCATCCGCCCTGACCTGCTATTGAGCGCCTGTAGTGGTGGAACGTGGCAGAAATCTGCCAACCGATAGGAGTCGTCGGACTACTCCCGGTATGGTCACCGCAGCGATCGATGGGTGCCGCGTCGAGTCGCTGAAGGCTGCGTTGTCGAATCGGTTCGACCCGTTCCAGGGGCGAGTGAGCCCGCCACCACCCCGCCGCCGAGCCACGTCGCCCGCAGCGCGCAACCCGAGCACCCGTGACGACCCCGTAGCAGGTGGCCGAGCACCCATGACGAATCGAGTGATCCCGCGACGGCGGTCGCACCACCGACGATCCCGGTCGTCCCGCTCGGTCGGCCCGCCCGCCGCCGACCCGCGTCGCCCCGCGCCGGGCGGTCCGTCCGCCGGTGAACGGCGCCGTTGCGCGCCGGACCGGTTGACCGCGCGTGAACCGTGCCGTTGCGCGCCGGGCCGCCCGTCCGCCGGTGAACGGTGTCGTCCCGCGCCCGGCCGCTTGACCGCGCGTGAACCGTGCCGTTTCGCATCGGGCGGTCCGACTGCCGGTGAACGGTGCCGTTGCGCGCTGGATCGCTTGACCGCGCGTGAACGGTGCCGTTCCGCGCCGGGCGGCCCTGCCGAGGACGACCTCGCCGGGCGGCCCGCCCGGCGCGGGACGAGGCCCTGCCAACGGCGGCAGGCGAGCCGTCCCGCCACAGCGAGCCGTGCGCGCCGCGCGCGACCGAGATGAAGGTATGACCCGCATGAGAAGACGACTCCACGCGGCGGCCTCCGCCGCCCTGCTGACCGTGGCCGCCACGGCGGCCCTGACGGGCGGCGCCGCGCCGCCCGCGTCCGCGCACACGGTCAACCCGGCCGAGTTCCAACAGGTCGAGCTGGCCAAGGGCGTCGCCGAGATGGGCGAGCCGATGTCGATGACCGTGCTGCCGGACCGCTCGGTGCTGCACACCTCGCGCAACGGCACGATCCGCCGCACCACGGCGGCCGGCACCACCAGCGTGATCGGCACCATCCCGGTCTACACCCACGACGAGGAGGGGTTGCAGGGCATCGCGGCGGACCCCAACTTCGCCACCAACCGCCAGGTTTTCGTGTACTACGCGCCGCCGCTGTCGACGCCGGCCGGCGACGCGCCGTCCACCGGCACGAACTTCTCGGCCTGGAACGGGGTCAACCGGCTGTCCCGGTTCACCCTCAACGCGGACTTCACGCTGAACACCGCGAGCCAGGTCACCGTGCTGGAGGTGCCGACGAGCCGGGGCATGTGCTGCCACGTCGGCGGTGACATCGACTTCGACGCGGCGGGCAACCTCTACCTGTCGACCGGCGACGACTCCAACCCGTTCGACTCCGGCGGGTACACCCCGATCGACGAGCGCGCCGGCCGCAACCCGGCCTACGACGCGCAGCGCACCGCCGGCAACACCAACGACCTGCGCGGCAAGGTGCTGCGGATCAAGGTGAACGCGGACGGCACGTACTCGATCCCGGCCGGCAACCTGTTCCCGCCCGGCACCGCCCGCACCCGGCCCGAGATCTACGTCATGGGCCTGCGCAACCCGTTCCGGTTCAACGTGGACAAGGCCACCGGCACGATCTACCTCGGCGACTACGGCCCCGACGCGGGCTCGACCAACGCCTCGCGCGGCCCCGCCGGCCAGGTGGAGTTCAACCGGATCACGTCGGCCGGCAACATGGGCTGGCCCTACTGCACCGGCGGGAACACCACCAACGAGACCTACGTGGACTACACGTTCCCGAGCGGCCCGTCGGGCAGCCGGTTCAACTGCGCCGCGCCGGTCAACAACTCGCCCAACAACACGGGCCTGACCAACCTGCCCGCCGCGCGCCCGGCGTGGATCAAGTACGACAACTGCTCGTTCGCCGCGTTCGGCTGCGGGTCCGAGTCGCCGATGAGCGCGCCCGTGTACCGGTACGACGCGTCGAACCCGTCCACGGTCAAGTTCCCGGCCTCGCTCGACGGGCACGTGTTCGCCACCGAGTTCGGCCGCCGCTGGATCAAGACCATCGACGTCAACCCCGACGGCTCGCCGGGCACGGTGGGCGACTTCCCGTGGCGCGGCACCCAGGTGATGGACGCCGCGTTCGGCCCGGACGGCGCGCTGTACGTGCTCGACTACGGCACCGGCTGGGGCAGCGGCGACGCCAGCTCGGCGCTCTACCGCATCGAGTACATCGGCGGCGGCAACAACCGCGCGCCGACCGCGTCCGCCTCCGCCGACCGCACGTCCGGCGCGGCGCCGCTGACCGTGGCGTTCTCCTCGGCCGGCTCGACCGACCCCGAGGGCGGCGCGCTGACCTACGCGTGGAACTTCGGCGACGGCGGCACGTCCACCGCGGCCAACCCCAGCCACACGTTCACCGCCAACGGCCAGTACACCGTCACGCTGACCGTGAAGGACCCGAACGGGCTGACGGGCAGCACAAACGTGGTGATCACGGTGGGCAACAGCGCGCCCGTGGTCACGCTGAACACCCCGGCCAACGGGTCGCTGTTCAGCTTCGGCGACACCGTGCCGTACACGATCACGGTCACCGACGCCGAGGACGGCGCGATCGACTGCACCAGGGTGAAGCTGTCCTACATCCTCGGCCACGACAGCCACGGCCACCCGATCACGTCGAGCACCGGCTGCTCGGGCACGCTCCAGATCCCGGTCGACGGCGAGCACGACTCGGCGGCGAACCTGTTCGCCGTGTTCGACGCCGAGTACACCGACCAGGGCGCGAACGGCGTGCCGCCGGCGACGACGCACACCCAGAACATCCTCCAGCCGCGGCACCGCCAGGCCGAGCACCACACGTCCCAGTCGGGCACCGCCCTGTACGACAAGACGGCGGCCGAGGGCGGGCGCACGGTCGGCGACATCCACAACGGCGACTGGATCGCGTTCCAGACCTACAACCTGACCGGCGCGAACCGGTTCACCGCCCGCGTGTCGTCGGGTGGCGCGGGCGGCACGCTGACCGTCCGCACGGGGTCGCCGACCGGTCCGGCGCTGGGCTCCGCGACGGTCCCGGTGACCGGCGGCTGGGAGGTGTTCACCGAGGTGTCCGCGTCCCTGACGTCGGTGCCGAGCACCACCGGCACGCTGTACCTCACGTTCTCGGGCACGGGCACGGGCTACCTGTTCGACCTGGACGCGTTCACCTTCGGCACGTCCACCGGCACCCGCGCCGGCGCGATCACCGGCGCGAGCGGCAAGTGCGTCGACGTCAACGGGGCCAGCTCCGCCGACGGCGCGAAGATCCAGCTCTGGACCTGCAACAGCGGCGCGAACCAGACGTGGGCCGTGAACGGCTCGACGCTGCGGTCGCTGGGCAAGTGCATGGACACGGCCAACGGCGGCACCGCCGACGGCACGGCCGTGCAGCTGTGGGCGTGCAACGGCGCCACCAGCCAGAACTGGACGGTCGGCGCGAACGGCTCGCTGGTCAACGCCAAGGCCAACAAGTGCCTGGACGCGAACGGCGGCAGCTCGGCCGACGGCACGCAGCTGATCATCTGGAGCTGCCACGGCGGCGCCAACCAGCGCTGGACCCTGCCCTGATGCCGTCCTCCCGGAGGAAGACGAGATGAGCACTCTGCCCACGAGACGGGCGCTTGGCGTGACCGCCGCGGCGCTCCTCGCCTGCACCGTGATCGGGACACCGCCAGCGACGGCCGCCGACGCGCCGTACGACGTGCTGGTGTTCTCCAAGACGGCGGGCTTCCGCCACGACTCGATCCCGGCCGGCACCCAGGCGGTCCGCGACCTGGGCGCGGCCAACAACTTCACCGTGACCGCGACGGAGGACGCGAGCCAGTTCACCGCCGCCAACCTCGCCCGCTACGAGGCGGTGGTGTTCCTCAACACCACCGGTGACGTCCTCGACGGGAACCAGCAGGCCGCGTTCGAGTCCTACATCCGGGGCGGCGGCGGGTACGTCGGCGTCCACTCGGCCTCGGACACCGAGTACGACTGGTCGTTCTACGGCGAGCTGGTGGGCGCGTACTTCGCGTCCCACCCGGCCATCCAGCAGGCGACGGTGCGCGTGGAGAACCGCGCGCACGCCGCCACCGCCCACCTCGACCAGGCGTGGGTGCGCACCGACGAGTGGTACAACTTCCGGACCAACCCCCGGTCCACGGCCCGGGTGCTGGCCACCCTGGACGAGTCGACCTACTCCGGCGGCTCGATGGGGGCCGACCACCCGCACACCTGGTGCAAGACGGTCGGCGGCGGGCGCTCGTTCTACACCGGCGGCGGCCACTCGCAGTCCGGCTTCGCCGAGCCCGCGTTCCGCGCCATGCTGCTGGGCGGCATCCGCTACGCGGCCAACCGGACCAAGGCCGACTGCCGCCCGGAGACCGGGTACACCGGGTTGTTCACCAGCGCCACCACCGGCTGGTCGCAGGCCGGTCCGGGCGGGTTCACCGCGAGCGGCGGCACGCTCAGCTCGTTCGGCGGCCCCGGCCTGTACTGGTACAGCGCCAAGGAGTTCCGCTCCTACTCGCTCAAGCTCGACTGGCGGCTCGCCGGCGACGGCAACTCCGGCGTGTTCCTCGGCTTCCCGCCGAGCACGGACCCGAACTCGGCGGCGGCCAACGGCTACGAGGTGCAGATCGACGCCAGCGACGCGGCCGACCGGACGACCGGCGCGGTCTACGGGTTCAAGGGCGCGGACACCGCGGCCCGGGACGCGGCGCTGAACCCGCCGGGGGAGTGGAACACCTACGAGCTGCTCGTCGAGGGCGAACGGCTCCAGGTGTTCCTCAACGGGGTCAGGATCAACGACTTCACCAACACCGACCCCGTGCGGTCGCTGACCTCCGGGCACATCGGCCTGCAGAACAACGGCACCGGCGACGACGTGTCGTTCCGCAACGTGCGGATCAAGGAACTGGGCACCACCACCCCGCGCAGCGGGCCGATCCGCTCGTCGACCGGCAAGTGCGTCGACGTCAGCGGCAACAGCAGCGCGGACGGCGCGAAGATCCAGCTCTGGACGTGCCACGGCGGCGCGAACCAGACGTGGGCCGTGAACGGCTCGACGCTGCGGTCGCTGGGCAAGTGCATGGACACGGCCAACGGCGGCACCGCCGACGGCACGGCCGTGCAGCTGCGCACCTGCAACGGCAGCACCAGCCAGAACTGGACGGCCGGTGCGAACGGCTCGCTGGTCAACGCCAAGGCGAACAAGTGCCTGGACGCGAACGGCGGCAGCTCGGCCGACGGCACCCAGCTCATCATCTGGAGCTGCCACGGCGGCGCCAACCAGCGCTGGACCCTGCCCTGATGCCGCTCACCCAGAGGAGGACGAGATGAGAAGACTGCCCACGACACGGGCGCTCGGCGCGGCCGCCGCGGCGCTCCTCGCGGTCGGCCTGGTCACGGCCGTGAGCGCGCCGGCGGCGTCGGCCGCGACGGTGGACCCGGCCGCGTGGTACGTGCTGGTGAACCGCAACAGCGGCAAGGCGCTGGACGTGTCGGCCAACAGCACCGCGGACGGCGCGGCGGTCCAGCAGTGGTCGCGCCACGACGGGACGAACCAGCAGTTCCAGTTCGTGGACGCCGGCGGCGGGTACTACAAGCTGCGCGCCCGGCACTCGGGCAAGGTGCTCGACGTCAACGGCGCGAGCACCGCGGACGGCGCGACGATCATCCAGTGGACCGACCACGGCGGCGTCAACCAGCAGTTCCGGCTCGCCGACTCGTCCGACGGCAACGTGCGGCTCATCAACCGCCAGAGCGGCAAGGCGGTCGAGGTGCAGGGGTCGTCCACGGCGGACGGCGCGCCCGTGGTGCAGTACGGCGACACCGGCGGCGCGAACCAGCAGTGGAAGCTGGTGGCGATCGGCGGCACGAACCCGCCGGGCGGCTCGGGCTGCGGCAAGGCCCCGACGCTGACGAGCGGCACGCACACCATCACCAGCAACGGCAAGAGCCGCACCTTCATCCTGCGGATCCCGTCCGGCTACGACAACAACCGGCCGTACCGGCTGATCTTCGGGTTCCACTGGCGCGGCGGCACGATGAACGACGTCGCCTCCGGCGGGACGAGCGGCGCGTCGTGGGCGTACTACGGGATGCAGGAGCAGTCGAACAACAGCGCCATCCTGGTGGCGCCGCAGGGGTTCGGCAACGGCTGGGCGAACTCCGGCGGTGAGGACGTCACGTTCGTCGACGACATGATCCGGCGCATCGAGGGCGACCTGTGCGTCAGCCAGACGCAGCGGTTCGCGATGGGCTTCAGCTACGGCGGTGGCATGAGCTACGCGCTGGCGTGCGCCCGGCCGACGGTGTTCCGGGCGGTCGTGGTGTACTCCGGGGCGCAGCTCAGCGGGTGCGCCGGCGGCACGCAGCCGGTCGCGTACTTCGGCATCCACGGCATCTCGGACAACGTGCTGAACATCTCGGCGGGCCGGTCGTTGCGCGACACGTTCGTGCGCAACAACGGCTGCGCCGCGCAGAGCCCCCGCGAGCCCGCGGCGGGCAGTCGGACCCACATCACGACGACGTACTCCTGCCGCGCCGGCTACCCGGTGCAGTGGGCGGCGTTCGACGGCGGTCACGGCCCGGGCCCGGTCGACGGGTGCAGCGGCTGCGAGGACGGCACCCGGACGTGGACCAAGACGGAGGCGTGGAGGTTCCTGTCCCAGTTCTGACCCGACCGCGATGAGCCGGCCGAGACGAGCCGGCCGTGGTGCGGGGGACGGGTCCCACCGTTCCCCGCACCACCGCGGGCGGGATGAGGGATCACCGGCCGGCGCGCACCGCGCGGGGTGACGCGCCCAACTCGCGGCGGCACGCCTTGTTGAACGCCTGGAGGTCGGCGAAGCCCACCGCGGCGGCCACCGCCGGGATCGGCAGGGTCGACTCGCGCAGGAGGTGGCGGGCGCGTTCCAGGCGGCGGCGTCGGACGTAGGCGACCACGGTGTCGCCGGTCTCCGCGCGGAACAGCCGGATCAGGTGGTTGTGCGACACGCCCGCGGCGGCGGCGATGGCGGGCACGGTCAGCGGTGCGGCCAGGTTCGCCTCGACGTGCGCGACGGCACGGGCGACGGCGGCGTGCGGCCTCCCCGCCCTCCCGGTCGACGCCAGACCCACCACGCGCCACAGCACCGCCCACACGTCCGCCACCGCCGCGGTGGGCGTCACCGGCGCGGCGGCGATGGCGTGCCGCAGCAGGTCCGCGAGCCGCGGCGCCTCGACGCCCGCGTCCTGCACCACCGGCACGGTCGACACCTCCCCCGTCCCCGGCAGGCGCAGGTGGGCGTACAGGTGCTCGGACCGGCCCCGGTAGCGGTACACCACCCGCGTGCCCGGCGGCACCAGGCTCACGTGGCCCGGCCGGATCGGGTGCGGGGCGCCGGCCACCGCCAGGTCCGCCTCGTAGCCGTACAGGTGCAGCTGCCACAGGTCGGGCAGGAGGAATTCGTCGCGGCGACCGGCGACGCCGTGCACGGCCACCCCGAGGTTGACCACGGAGGGCGGTTCGCCGAGTGACACCGCCACCTCGCGCATGGTGAGAACGTACCAGTATTGGTGACTGCGACCCACGACACGGCCGCACGTCGTGCCTACCGTCTGGGGAATGGGAACCAGCAGCCACCTGCTCTCCTCGGTGCTGATGGCGCGCTTCGCGGCACAGGGATTCCTGCGCCTCGACGCGGTCGTGCCCGAGGAGTTGAACGCCCGCGCCGTGCGCGCCATGGCCGAGGGCGTGCCGGCGGTGCCGTACGGCACCCCGTTGGGCGAGGCGTTCGGGGAGCGCTCCTTCGCCCGCCGCCTCGTCGACCTCCCGCCGGTCGCCGGCGCGCTGCGCGGCCTGGTCGGCCCGGACCCGACCGTCGACCACGTCGCCGTCCACGTCCGCGAGCCGCACGAGGGCGCGGCCCAGCCGTTGCACGGCGATGCGATCATCGACACCCGCCGGGACGCGTTCGACGTGCAGCTCATGTACTACCCGCACGAGGTCACCGCGGACATGGGCGGGACGCACCTCGTCCCCGGCAGCCACCTCCGCCAGACCAACGAGAGCGACACCGGGCGCTACCAGAACCTGCGCGGCCAGATCCGGCTCACCTGCCCCGCCGGCACGGTCCTGCTGCTGCACCACGGGATCTGGCACGGCGGGCGGCGCAACGACTCGGCCCGCCGCAGGTACATGTTCAAGATCAGGTTCAACCCGACGGTCCGCCAGGTGCGGCTGTGGGACACCGACGACCTGGACGACCCCGCCGTGGTGACCGAGCTGTCGGCGACCTACCCGTGGTACGAGCAGGCGACCGCGCGGCTGGAGGTCTACAACCGGGTCCTGCTGTGGCGGGCGCTGACCGGTGACGACTCGTTCGACGTCGAGCGCTGGGTGACCCGCGTGCACAACCGCCCCGGGAGGACCGCGTGAGGCAACGGGTCCTGATCCTGTACCTGGCCTCGTCCACGTTGGACGACCGGGTCGTCGCCTGGTCGTCCTACGACGGCACCGGCCGCACCACCCCCACCACCGGGGACGGCGACGAGCCGCCCTACCGCACCGGGACGGACGCCCTGCGCGACGGCTGGCGGCTCTTCCAGGCCTCCCAGCTCCTCCCGCCGCACCCCGGCCACGAGTACGACACCTCGTTCCTCAAGCACGAGTTCCTGTTCGAGAAGCTGGAGTGACCGGCGTGGTCCGGCCGGGGCGGCGCACCGCGTCGCGCCCGGCCGGACCACGTCCGCGGGTTACGCCCGCACCCAGCGCTGGTTCGCGCCGCCGTGGCAGTTCCACACGACCACCGCGGACCCGTTGGCGGTGGCGGCGCCGCTGACGTCCAGGCACAGCCCGCTCTGCGCGTTGCTGATCGTGCCGTTGGCGTTGAGCGCCCACTGCTGGTTCGCGCCGCCCTGGCAGTCCCAGATCCGCACCCGCGTGCCGGCGGCGGCGCCGCTGGGCACGTCCAGGCACTTGCCCAGCACCCGCAGCGTCTGCCCGTTCAGGCTGAACTGCTGGTTCGCGCCCGAGTTGCAGTCCCAGACGATCATCGGGGTGCCGTTCGCCGAGTTCGCGCCGTTGACGTCCAGGCAGCGGCCGCTGGCCTCGCCGCGCAGCCGGAACGTGGTCGGGGCCGGCGGCTGCTCACCGGTGAAGAACTTCCACACCTCGCCCTTGACCCAGCTCCGCGCGCCGCTCTCGCAGCCCGCGCACCCGTCCACGGGGCCCTGCTGGTGACCGCCGTCGAAGGCGGCCCACACGACCGGGTACCCGCTGCGGCACCCCGAGTAGGTGGTGCTGATGTGCGTGTTGCTGCCGCGCGCGGGCTCGGGCGCGTTCTGCGCCGTGCAGCCGTTGTTCCGGACGAACCTGTCCCGCAGCGACCGGCCCGCCCCGATGTTGTCGGAGATGCCGTGGATGCCCATGTACGCCACCGGCTGCGTGCCGCCGCTGCACCCGCTGATCTCGCCGGGCGCGGCGATGGCGGCGACCGCGCGGAACGCGGTGGGCCGCGAGCACGCGAGCGAGTAGCTCATGGCCCCGCCGTAGCTGAAGCCCAGGGCGAAGCGCTGCGTCGTGTCGACGCACAGGTCGTCCTCGATCCGCCGGATCATGTCGTCGACGAACGTGACGTCCTCGCCGCCGGAGTTCGCCCAGCCGTTGCCGATGCCCTGGGGCGCGACGAAGATCGCGGTGTTGTTCGCCAGCCGGCGCAGCCCGTAGTGCGCGTAGACGTCGCCGTCGCTGCCGCCCGAGGCGACGTCGTTGGCGGTGCCGCCCCACCAGTGGAACCCGAAGATCAGCCGGTGCTGGTAGGTGTTGTTGTAGTTGTCCGGGATGCTGAGGATGAAGCTGCGCGACTTGCCGCCGCTCTGGATCGTGTGCGTGCCGCTGCGCAGGGTGGGCGTCTTGCCGCACCCCGGGGTCGCGGCGGCGGTGACGACGTCGGGGGCCGCGGCCGCGGGTGCGGGCTGCGCGCCGGCGACGTCGGCGCCGCCCAGGAGCAGTGCGGCGGCGGCGCCTATCAGGGCCCAACGCCGGCGGGGGCGATCGTTGTGGGACACGGGTGTGCATCCGTTCTGTGATGGGGTGGGGAAGTGGCGGCGAGTCGGCGGTCCGCACAGGGCGCGCGGACGCGGTGAGCCGGCCGGGAAGCGCTTACCGCGGGTGCGGCGAAGAGGTCGCACGCCGGGCGCGGGGCCGGTGCGTCACCCGATCCGGTGACGCCGATGTGTCCGACTCATTCGCGGTTGCCGGCGGCGGTCGCCGCGGGCGCCGGGACGGCACGGCGCGATCCGGGCGGCACGGGGGGTGGGCCGGCGCGGCGAGCTGGTCGCCGCGCCGGCCCGATTTCGGATTCCAGTTGGTCAGCGGGGGGAGTCGACGCGGTCCGCGCGCACCGGTGGGGTGGATCGGGCCCGGCGATGAGCAGACATGTGCGCTCCCTCGATGCGTCGTTGCCCCTGGGTGCCGATGTCATACAAACACGGAGTTTGTCCAGGGAGATTTGTAGCACACATTTACGGGACGCGTCCAGACGCGCCGATGCTTTCTCGGGCAGCGTGAAGAGGGCCGACGACGGCCAATCGACGGGCGGCGGCGCTCAGCCGAAGAGGCGGCGCTGGATCTCGCGGCGGTAGTCCTGCAGCGTGTTGTCGACGTGGACGGCCGCCGCCCGCGCGGCCGCCTCCGGGTCGCCGTCCCGGATCGCCTGGTAGATCGCGAAGTGCTCCTCGACGGCCTCCGCGGCGTGCCCGCCGATGGTGCCGTGCAGCCCGATCGTGCTGGACTGGCGTTGCAACCGGCGGGCCTCGCGGATCGCGGCGACGAAGAACTGGTTGTGCGAGGCCTCGGCGACCGCGAGGTGGAAGTCCTCGTCGCCGCGGTCGAACAGGGCGGCCTGGTCGGTCACGTGGCCGTGCCGGCACGTCTCCGCGGCGGCGCCGATGGCGCGCAGCTCGGCCGGGGTGGCGTGGGTGGCGGCGAGCCTGCTGGCCGCCGTCTCCTGCACGCGGCGGAACTCGAACAGCATGTAGACGTGGTCGAGGTTGGTGGGCAGGAAGAAGCCGCCCCACCGGGAGGAGCCGAGCATGCCCTCGTCGTCGGCCACGTAGAGGCCGCGCCCCTTGTGCGCGCGCACCCGCCCGATCGCGGAGAGGATCTTGATGGCTTCCCGCACCACCGTGCGGCTGGTGCCCATCCGCGCGGCCAGCTCGTTCTCGGTGGGCATCCGGTCGCCGGGCTGCAGCTCCAGTTCGGCGATGAGCTGGAGGATCTGTTCGGCTACCAGCTCGTAGCCGGGCCGGTACGGGCCGCTCGGCGGGGTGCCGTCCGGCTGCCCCGCCGGCACGCCGACCTCCGGTGCCAGTGCGCCATCCGTCAACGCCGCTCCTTCGTGACGGGTCACCTCAAGAGTATGACGGCTCACGCCGTTCGCACAGCTTACATCGCCTCGTGGAGGAAGTGGGCGAGCACGCGTGGCTGGGCGATCGGCGCACGTCAGCGCCTGGGGTGCCGGTCAGTGGTGCGGTCGGGTGCGGTCGGCGGGAATAAGCATGCTCATCAGCGGCGACGGGTCGCCGCCCGCGGACCGCGCGGCCCGCGGGCGGCGGTCGTCACGCGCGCAGCAGCTGGAAGCGCTGGTTGGCGCCGCCGGTGACGGTCCACTGGGAGATGCGGGCGCCGTCGGCGGTGGAGGCGGACCACACGTCCATCGCCAGGCCGCTCAGCTGGTTGACCAGGCTGACCACCCCGCCGCCCTGGTCGACCACCCGCCAGAGCTGGTTCGGCGTCCCGGCGTCACGCTGCTGGGTGATGTCGGCCCCGGTGCCGGCGCCGGACACCTGGAGCACCAGCCCGCTGTGCCGGGCGCGGATGCGGTAGCTGTCGCCCGAGGGCAGGAAGTCGAACTGCTGGTTCAACCCGCCCGTGGCGGGCCACTGGACCAGCGCGGCCCCGGCGGCGGTCGACGCGCCGTTGACGTCGGCCCGCTTGCCGCTGTGCTGCGCCACCAGGTGGTAGTTCACGCCGGGCTCGACCAGCGGCGGCCGGCCCTGCGCCGTCACCCGGTAGGTGTGGCCCGCCTGCCCGGTGAACCGGATCAGGTCGGCCTCCACCCGCTCCGGCTGCACCACCGCGCCGCTGGTCGCGTCCCGCAGCTCGAACGTGCCGGTGAACACCCGGCCGCGGACCTTGACGGCGCCGTCGCGGTCGGGCGTCACGGTCAGCTCGGTCGCCCAGCCGCCGCTCCACGCGGCCCCGACGGTGTACCCGCCCCGACCGCGCAGACCGGCGAACCGGCCGGTCGGCCAGGCGGCCGGCAGCGCCGGCAGCACGTGCAACTCGCCGTTGTGGCTGTGCAGCAGCATTTCCGCGATGCCCGAGGTCGCGCCGAAGTTGCCGTCGATCTGGAACGGCGGGTGCAGGTCGAACATGTTGGGCGCGAGCCGGTCCGGCGTCACCAGGGAGCGGATCAGGTCGTGCGCCCGGCCGCCCTCCTCCATCCGCGCCCAGTAGTTGATCTTCCAGGCGAGCGACCAGCCGGTGCCGGCGTCGCCGCGCAGTTGCAGCGTCCGCCGGGCGGCCTCGAAGAGCTGGGGCGTGCCGCGCTTGGTGATCTGGTTGCCGGGGTGCAGCCCGTACAGGTGCGAGACGTGCCGGTGGTTCGGCTCGGTCTCGACCCAGTCGTAGAGCCACTCCATGACGTTGCCGCGCGAGCCGACCCGCGTCGGCGCGAGGCGCTGGCTCGTCGCGCGGACCCGCGAGCGGAAGTCGGTGTCCACGCCCAGCACCTCGGACGCGCGGGCGCAGCCCTCGAACAGGTCCCGCAGGATCTGCATGTCCATGGTGGGACCCGCGCACACGCTGGCGTTCGCGTGGTGGTTCAGCTCCGGCGAGTTCGACGGGTTGGTGACGAGCCACTTCAGCGTCGGCTCCTCCACCAGCGTGTCCAGGAAGAACTGGGCGGCGCCCTTGAGCGCCGGGTAGTAGGACCGCAGGAACTCCACGTCACCGGTGAACAGGTAGTGGTCCCAGATCATGGTGGCGAGCCACGCGCCGCCGGTCTGCCACATCCCCGCGGCCGCGAAGTCCACCACCGACGAGCCCCGCCAGCCGTCGGTGTTGTGGTGGGTGACCCAGCCGCCCGCGTTGTACTGCGCCCGCGCGGTGCGCGCGCCGGTCACGGTCAGGTCGTTGATCATGCGGAACACCGGCTCGTAGCACTCGGAGAGGTTCGTCGTGTCGGTCGGCCAGTAGTTCATCGGCAGGTTGGCGTTGAGCGTGTACTTGGACTCCCACGCCGGGTTGAGCTGGTCGTTCCAGATGCCCTGGAGGTTGGCGGGCTGGGTGCCCGGCCGGGAGGACGAGATCAGCAGGTAACGGCCGTACTGGAAGAGCAGGGCGGAGAACTGCGGGTCGGTGGTGCTGTTGTGCTGGTAGATCCGCACGTCGGTCGGCTGGTCCGCGGCGGCGGTGCGGCCGAGGTCGATCGTCGCGCGCCCGAACAGCCGCTGGTAGTCGGCGACGTGCCGGGAGCGCAGCACGTCGTACGCGGCGCCCTGCGCGCCGTTGAGCCGGCCGCGCGCGATGCCCTGGTAGTCGCCGCTCACGTTGCGGTAGTCGACGTAGCTGGTGCCGATCGAGATCAGCAGGGTCACGCTGGTGGCGTTCGACACCCGCAACGTGCCGCCGGAGCTGCTGGTGCTGCCGCCCTCGGCGACGGCCTTGGCCAGCACCAGGAACCGGACCGCGCCCGCGATGCCGCGGTGGTCGCCGGACCGGCCGTCCAGCGCGATCGTCGTGCCGTCCGGGCTGGACGCGGTCGCGCGCTGCGGCGTGCCGAACGCGGCCGTGAAGGAGATCGAGCCGGGCGTCTCGGCGGTCAGCCGCATGGCGATCACCTGGTCCGGCGCGCTGGCGATCACCTCGCGCCGGTACCGCACGTTGTTCGCCACGTACGTCACCGCGGTGGTGGCGGTGGTCAGGTCGAGCCACCGCTGGTACCCGGAGACCGTGCCGGGGGAGGGGAAGGTGAGCCGGAGGTCGCCGACGGTCTGGTAGGCGAGCTGGCCCGCGGGGATGCCGAGCATAGTCTGGTCGATCAGGCTCTGCGCCTGCGTCCACTGGTTCGCGAACACCAGCCGCCTGATCTCGGCCAGGGCGGCCGCGCCGCGGGTGTTGGTGTAGTCGTGCGGACCACCCGCCCACACCGTGTCCTCGTTGAGCTGCAACCGTTCCACGTCGGCGTTGCCGAAGACCATCGCGCCCATGCGGCCGTTGCCGACCGGCAGCGCGCGCAGCCACTCCGAGCCGGCCGGCCGGTCGTACCACAGCGCGAGGTCGTCGACCGCGCGCACCTCCGGCGGCGCGGCCGAGCCGGCGCGGGCCTGCGCGGTCCACCCGCCGGACACCAGCAGGGCTCCGGCGCCCGCCGCGCCGTACTTCATCACTTGCCTTCGGGGCAGCTCCGACATGTGCTCGGCCTCCAAGCGGACGGTGATCGGTGCGGGGCAGGGCGGGACGTGTGTCCTCTGTGGAGCGTCGTGCGGCGGGCCGCGACGTCCAGGGCTCAACCGGACCTCCGGGCAAGGTAGCCAGTGGCTCACCTCGACGTCAACGCTCAAGGAAGGCGCTTTGTTAGCGATAACAAGGCTTTCCTTTGATTGACCACGTCGAATCGCCGTTCGACGGATAGTCGGATTAGTCCGCACGGTGTAACGAGGCGTTTTCGCCGATCCGACGTGTGGCCGCAGTCGTTGCCCTTCTCGTTAGCGCTAACAGTTGCGTTAGCTGATTTTTAGCACCTACGGTCCCGTCCGGACCGGCCCGAATCCACGCTTCCCGATCCGCCCGGAGTACCCATGGTTCGACGGCGAACTGTCCTCTTCGTGCCCGCGTCCCCGCTCGGCGTCCGCCGTCGAGCGGCAGCCGCGTAGGAGGAGCACGGTGCGTGCGGACGGACAGCTAGGCGTCCCGGTCGGTGATCAGCCTCGCCAGGTCGGCGAGTTCCGCCGCGGGCCGCGGCGCGACCGGGTCCAGGTGCCGCACGGCCCGCGCCAGCAGGCGGTCGGCCTCGGCGCGGCTCCACGCGCGGCCACCGGCCTCCTCCACCAGCTCGGCGAGCCGCGCCACGTCGACCGCGCCGCCCTCCCGGTAGCGCTCGGCCAGCTCGCGCCCGGCCGGCGTGCCGGATTCGAGCGCCGCCACCACGGGGAGGGACTTCTTGAGGCTGCGCAGGTCGGACCGGGCGGGCTTGCCGGTGGTCGCGGGGTCTCCCCAGATGCCGAGCAGGTCGTCCACGTGCTGGTAGGCGACGCCGAGCAGGTGGCCGAACGACCGCAGCGACGCCACCACCGGCGGCGCGGCGTCGGCGAAGTGGGCGCCCAACGCGCACGCCGCCGCCAGCAGGGGCGAGGTCTTGCGCTCCACCATCGCGACGCACTCGGCCAACCGGACGTCGTCGCGCCGCTCGAACGCCAGGTCGGCATGCTCCCCGTCCACGAGGTCGAGCACCGCCGCGGTGAGCACGCGGGTCGAGGCCGGGTGGGACGACGCGGCCAGCACGTCGGCGGCCAGCGCGAGCAACGCGTCACCGGCGAGGATCGCCGCGTCCGCGCCGAACACCGCCCACGCCGTGGGCCGGTGGCGGCGGGTGGGGTCGCGGTCGAGCACGTCGTCGTGCAGCAGGGTGAAGTTGTGGGCCAGCTCCACCGCCACGGCCGCCGCGACGGCGGACTCCGCCGACCCGCCCGCCGCCTCGGCGGACAGCAGCGCGAGCGCCGGGCGGACCGCCTTGCCCGCCCAACCGCCGCTCGGCGTGCCGTGCTCGTCCCACCAGCCCAGGTGGTAGCCCGCGACGTGCCGCATCGAGGCGGGGAGCCGGTCGACCGCCGACCGCAGCGCCGGCCCCACCAGGTCACGGCTCCAGGCCAGCACGGAGGCGGCCGGTCGTGGTTGCGCGCTCGTCATGGTCTGCTCCCGGTGCGGGCGGAGGGCGAGGGGGATCCACAGTGGAGGGTGGCGGGGCGCGCCGCCTCGCGGGCGCCGTCCGCGACAACAGTGAACCACACGCGTCGATGTGGTCCGGGAGACGAAGTGGACGGAGGCCCGCGGGTGAAAGTGCGGTTGGAGGCCATCACCAAGAGCTTCCTCGGTGTCGCCGTGCTGCGGGACGTGGACCTCGAACTGCGGGCCGGCGAGGTGCACGCGCTGGTCGGCGAGAACGGCGCCGGGAAGTCGACGCTGCTGAAGGTGCTGGCCGGTGCGCACCGGCCGGACTCCGGCCGGATCCTGCTGCCGCGCGGCGAGGTCTCGTTCACCGGCCCGCGCGACGCGCAGGCGGCCGGGATCGCGATCATCCACCAGGAGTTCAACCTCCTGGAGCACCGGTCGGTCGCCGAGAACGTCTTCCTCGGCCGCGAGCCCGTGCGCCGGGGTCGCGTCGACCGCCGGGCCATGGAGGACGAGACGCGCCGGCTGCTGGACTGGCTGGGCGTGGGGAGCATCGACCCGGCGGACACCGTGGCGCGCCTCTCGGTCGCGCAGCGGCAGGCGGTGGAGATCGTCAAGGCGCTGTCCGCCGACGCCGAGGTGCTCGCCATGGACGAGCCCACCGCCGCGCTGGCCGACCACGAGGTCGAGCTGCTGTACCGGCTGGTGGCGCGGTTGCGCGAGCGCGGGATGGCGATCCTCTACGTCTCCCACCGGATGCGCGAGGTGTTCGACCTGAGCCAGCGGATCACCGTGCTGAAGGACGGCGCGCTCGTGGCCACCTCGGCGACCGCGGACATCACCCCGGACCGGCTCGTGCGGCTGATGGTCGGCCGCCCGCTCGAAACCCTGTACCCCGGGCGTGGCGGCGACGTCGGCGACGTGCGGTTGGCGCTGCGCGCGGCGGGCAACGGCCGGGTGCGCGACCTGAGCTTCGAGGTCCGCGCCGGGGAGGTCGTCGGCGTGGCCGGGTTGCAGGGCTCCGGCCGGTCCGCGATGGCGCGGGCGATCTGGGGCGTGGAGCCGTTCACCACCGGGGTCCTGGAGGTGGACGGCGTGCCGACGCGCGTGGACGGGCCGCGGGCCGCGGTGCGCGCCGGCCTCGGCTACGTCACCGAGGACCGCAAGGGCGAGGGCTTGGCGCTGCGGCAGTCCGTCCGCGACAACGCCCTGCTGGTGCGGCGGGCCGCGCTGCGGGGGTCGGGGGCCCGCCGCACGGCCGACCTCGCCGACCTGCTCGCGTCCGTGGCGGTCACCGCGCGCGGGCCGCACCAGGAGGTGCGGTACCTGTCGGGCGGCAACCAGCAGAAGGTCGTGCTCGCCAAGTGGCTCGCGGTGGGGCCGCGGGTGCTGGTGGTGGACGAGCCGACGCGCGGCGTGGACGTGGGCGCGAAGCAGACCGTGCACCGCCTGCTGCGCGACCTCGCGCGGGCGGGCATGGCGATCCTGATGATCTCCTCGGAGCTGCCCGAGCTGATCGGCATGAGCGACCGCATCCTGGTGATGCGCGAGGGCGCCGTGGCGGGGGAGCTGCCGGCCGGCGCCTCCGAGGAGGCCGTGATGGCGCTGGCGACCGGCCACGGGATCGGTGACGTCGCGTGAGCGTGGCGCCGGAGCGGACCAGGTCCGGGCGGGACGGGGGCGCGGTGCGGGCGCGCGGGCGTGCGCTGACCCCGACCGCGACCGTCTACCTCGCGCTGGTCGCGCTGCTCGTCGTCGGCAGCGTCCTGGTGGCGTTGCGCGGCGGGGTGCTGCTCGACCAGGGCGGCATCCTCAACATCCTCACCCGCGCCACCGCGCTGGGGCTGGTCGCGATCGGGCAGACGGTGGTCGTGGTCACCGGGTCGCTCGACCTGTCGGTGGCGTACCTGGTCGGGCTGTGCTCGCTGCTGGCGGCCGAGACCATGGCGGGCCGGGACGGGATGATCGTGCCCGGCGTGCTGCTGGCGCTGGCCGTCGCGGCCGTCGTCGGGCTCGTCAACGGTCTCGTGATCACGGTCCTCAAGGCCAACGCGTTCATCGCCACGCTCGGCGTGGCGCTGGTCCTGCGCGGCTACCTGGAGCACGGCTACACCGGTCCCGCGGGCAGCGTGCCGCGGTCGTTCCAGCACCTCGGGTACGGCCGGATCGGCCCGGTCCCGGTGGCGGCGCTGCTGGTGCTGCTCGTCGCCGCGGGCACGTGGTGGTACCTGCGGCGCACCCGCGGCGGCTACCACATGTACGCGGTCGGCGGGGACGTGGACGTCGCCCGGCTGTCCGGGGTGCGCACCGGCCGCACGGTCGTCACCGCGCACGTGCTGTGCTCCCTCGCGGCGGGCCTCGCGGGCGTGTTCCTGGCCGCCCGGCTCGGGTCGGGCGCGCCGTACGTCGGCACGGACGCCGGGTACGACCTGGAGTCCATCGCGGCCGTGGTGCTCGGCGGGACGGCCCTGGCCGGCGGCCGCGGCGGTGTCGTCGGCACGCTCGGCGGCGTCCTCATCCTCGCCACGCTCGACACGGTCTTCGACGACCTCGCGGTCGACCCGTTCTTCAAGGACGTGGTGCGCGGCGTCGTGCTCATCATCGCGGTGGCGCTGTACGCCCGCCGCCACCTGTCCCGGAGGTCCACGTGACGTGGCGACCCCGCCTGGCCGACGGGACCGCCCCGGTGCTCGTGGTGCTGGCCGTCCTGCTGGTGGCGCTCGCGGTCACCGGGCCCGCCTACGCCGAACCGGCGGGCTACCTGGCGCTGCTCAAGCGCGCCGCGCCCCTGGTGCTCCTGGCGATCGGGCAGTACTTCGTGATCGCCTCCGGCGGCTTCGACCTGTCCGTGGGGTCGCTGGTGACCGCCGAGGTGGTGATCGCCGCCCGGCTGGTCGAGGGCGACGACGCCAAAACGGCCTGGGTGATCGCCCTGCTGCTCTGCTTCGGCGTGCTCGTGGGCCTGGTCAACGGCCTGATCACGACGAAGCTGCTGGTGCCGTCGTTCATCGTGACGCTCGGGATGCTGCTCGTGCTGGACGGCGCGGTGTTCCTGTGGACCGGTGGCGCGCCGCGCGGCGCGTTGTCGCCGTCGTTCCGGGTGTTCGGCCGGGGCGGGTTCGACGTGCCGGTGCTGGGCCAGGTGCCGTGGTCGGTGCTCGTCCTGCTGGCGGCGCTGGTCGGCGCGGCGCTGTTCATGCGCGGCGGCACCGGCCGCACGCTGCTGGCGGTGGGCGACAACGACACGGCCGTCCGGCTCGCCGGCGGTCGGGTGGACCTGCTGCGGGTCGTCGCGTTCGTGCTGTCCGGCCTGCTGGCGGCGGTCGCCGCCATCCTGCTCGCCGGGTTCGCCGGCGTCTCCGCCCAGGTCGGTACCGGCCTGGAGTTCCGGGCGATCACGGCCGTCGTGCTCGGCGGGGTGGTGCTCGGCGGCGGTCGCGGATCGGTCGTCGCGGCGGCCGCGGGCGCGCTCACGCTGGAAGCCCTGTTCTCGCTGTTGAACCTGCTCGGCGTCTCGGGCGCGCTCGAGACCGCGGTGCAGGGGTTGATCATCATCGCGGCGGTCGCCTACGCCGCGCGGGGCGGCGGGTCACGACGAGTGCTCCGGCCTCGCCGGTCCGACCCGGTCACGCCCTGAACGCCGCCGAAGAACCGAGGAGCACCATCATGGACAGGAAGTGGTTGGCCGCCGCACTCGCGGCCGCGCTGGTGACGGCGGGTTGCGCGAGCGACCTGCCCGCCGCGGGGCCGGGTGCCACGACGACCTCCGACCAGGCCGCGGACCGGTCCGAGTTCTTCGACCGGGCCGAGTACGAGCGCCAGTTGCGGTTTCGCACCACCACACCGGTCGGGCTCCCGGGCGGCGGCTCGGAGCCGTGGGAGCAGGCGCTCGACCCGAAGCTGGTCGACACGGCCGCGTTCGCCAAGCCCGGCGGGGGCCACCACCTGTGCTTCTCCAACGCCTCGGTCGACAACCCGTGGCGGCAGGTCGGGTTCAAGACCATGCGGGAGGAGGTGAAGCTGCACCCCGAGATCGCCGAGTTCACCGTGCTGGACGCGGAGGCCAAGGACGACAAGCAGATCAGCGACATCCAGTCGCTGACGGGCCGCGGGTGCAGCGCGCTGATCGTCTCGCCGAACACCACCGCCACCCTCACCCCCGCCGTCGAGGCGGCGTGCCGGACGGGCGTGCCGGTGATCGTGTTCGACCGCGGCGTCGACTCCGACTGCCCGGTCACGTTCATCCACCCGATCGGCGGGTTCGCGTTCGGCGCGGACGGCGCGGAGTTCCTGAAGCAGCGGGTGAAGCCGGGCGGCAAGGTCCTGGCGCTGCGCATCCTGCCCGGCGTGGACGTGCTGGAGCAGCGGTGGGCCGCGGCGAACGAGATCTTCACGGGCAGCGGGCTCGACATCGTCGGCGTCGAGTTCACCGACGGTGACGCGGCCAAGACCAAGACCATCGTCGGGGACTACCTCCAGCGCGAGGGGCAGATCGACGGCGTGTGGATGGACGCCGGCGCGACCGCCGTGGCCGCGGTCGAGGCGTTCCAGGACGCGGGCGTGCCGATCCCGGCGTTCGTCGGCGAGGACCAGCAGGACTTCCTGCGGCTGTGGGCCGCCGAGGGGATGACCGCCGTCGCCCCGACCTACCCGACCTACCAGTGGCGCACGCCGATCATCGCCGCGCTGCGGATCCTCAAGGGCGAGCAGGTGCCCGAGGAGTGGGTGCTGCCGCAGCCGAAGGTGACCCAGGACGACGTCGCGGACTTCATCGACCAGGACATGCCGCCGCTGCACTACGCCATGTGCGGGTGCGAGGGCATGCCGGGCTACCCCGGTCCCTGGAAGTAGTCGGCACCCGAGATCGGAGGAGGAGCCATGGCGGGATCCGTGGGACTTTGGCTGGTCGGCGCGCGCGGCTCCGTCGCGACGACCGCGGTGAGCGGGCTGCTCGCCCTGCGCGCGGGGCTGACCCCGGCGACCGGGTGCGTGACCGAGCGGCCCGAGCTGGCCGGCGTGCCGCTGCCCGGCTGGTCGGACCTGGTCGTCGGCGGGCACGACGTCGCGCACACCCCGCTGGAGAAGCGGGCCGAGCTGCTGGCCCAGGGCGGCGTGCTGCCGCACCACCTGCTGGACGGCGTCCGACCCGGCCTGCGCGAGGTCGACGGCGAGATCCGCACGGCCCGCTTCGACGGCACGCAGGCCGACGTCGCCGAACGCCTGGCCGCGGACATCACCGCGTTCCGGGACCGGCACCGGCTCGCCCGGGTCGTCGTGGTCGACGTGTCGTCCACCGAACCGCCCGTGCCGGCCGAGCCCGAGCACGCCGACCTGGCCGCGCTGCGGCGGGCGCTGGCGGACCCGCGGCGCGCCGTGCTGCCGCCGAGTTCGCTGGCCGCCTACGCGGCGCTCACCGCGGGCTGCTCCTACGTGGCGTTCACGCCCTCGACCGGGATCGCCCTGCCCGCGCTGGACGAGCTGGCCCGGCGGGAAGGGCTGCCCTACGCCGGGCGGGACGGCAAGACCGGCGAGACCCTGCTGCGCACCGCGCTCGCGCCGATGTTCACCGCGCGTGCCCTGCGCGTGCGGTCGTGGGCGGGCACCAACCTGCTCGGCGGCGGTGACGGCGCGACCCTGGAGGACCCGGCGCACGCCGACAGCAAGCTGCGGACCAAGGCGAGCGGCCTGGCGGCGCTGCTCGGCGGCGAGGTCACCGCGCCCCTGCACATCGACAACGTGCCCGACCTCGGCGAGACGAAGACCGCGTGGGACCACGTGTCGTTCGAGGGGTTCCTCGGGGCGCGGATGTCGTTGCAGTTCACCTGGACCGGGTTGGACTCGGCGCTGGCCGCGCCGCTGGTGCTCGACCTGACCCGGCTCGTGGCCGCGGCGCACGCGGCGGGGGAGTCGGGCGCGTTGGGCGCGTTGGCGTTCTTCTTCAAGGACCCCCTCGGTTCCGACGAGCACCGCCTCGCCGAGCAGACCCGCGCGCTGCACGAGTGGGCGAGGGGACTGGGATGAGGGCGTACCTGGAGCTGGTGCGGGCGCCGGCCGCGCTCACCGCGCTCGGCGACACCCTCGTCGGCTCCCCGACCCCGCTGCGGGGCAGGCGGCTGCTGCTGCCTCTGGCCTCGGCCGCGTTGTACTGGGCGGGGATGGCGCTCAACGACTGGGCCGACCGCGACCTGGACGCGGTCGAGCGGCCGGAGCGACCCATCCCGTCCGGGCGGGTCGCCCCCGAGGTCGCCCTGGCCACCGCCGTCGGCCTCACCGGCGTGGGCATCGGGCTCGCCGCGGCGGCTGGGCGCGACGCGGTCCCCCTCGCGGCGGCGGTGTGGGCCTACGACGCGGTCCTGAAGGACACGCCCGCCGGTCCGCTCGCGATGGCCGCGTGCCGCGGGCTCGACGTGCTGCTGGGCGGCCGCGCCCCGCTGCCCGCCGCGCTGGTGGCGCTGCACACGCTCGGCGTGACCGTGCTGTCGCGCGGCGAGGTGCACGGCACGTCGCCCGCCGTGGCCGGGGCCGTCGCGGCCGGCACGGCCCTGACCGCCGTGTCCGCGGCGGTCGCCTCCGGCGGCCGGCGCACCGGCGTCGCCGCCGCGGTGGCCTACGCCGCCTCGGTCGGACGTGCGCAGTGGGCGGTGGTGCGGGACCCGTCGGCGACGACCGTGCGCGCGGCGACCAGGGCGGGCATCCACGGCGTGGTGCTGCTCCAGGCCGCGCTCGCCCGGCACGGCGCGGCGATCGCGCTGGTCCTGCCGCTGGTCCGGGCGCTCGGCCGGAAGGTGGGCCCGACATGACCTTCCACCTCGGGTACGGCACCAACGGGTTCGCCAACCACCGCCTGGACGACGCGCTGTCGATCATCGCCGACCTCGGCTACACGGCGGTCGCCCTCACGCTCGACCACCACCACCTCGACCCGTTCGCCGACGACATCGGGCCGCGCACCGACCGGCTCGCGGCCCGCCTGGCGCAGCTGGGCCTGCGGGTCGTCGTGGAGACCGGGGCGCGCTACCTGCTCGACCCGTGGCACAAGCACCACCCCACGCTGGTGAGCGGCGACCAGGAGGTCCGGGTCGACTTCCTGCTGCGGGCCAAGCGGATCGCCGCCGACCTGGGCGCGGACTGCGTCTCGTTCTGGTCCGGCATCGGCTCCCCGGACGCCTGGGAGCACCTGAAGTCGGGCGTCGACGCCGTGCTGACCGGCGGGCCCGCCGTGCCGATCGCGCTGGAGCCCGAGCCGGGCATGGTGGTGGAGCGCCTGGACCAGGCCCTGCGGCTGCGGGCGGAACTGGGCGACCCGGACCTGCTCGGCATCACGCTCGACGTGGGGCACTGCGTGGCGGTGGAACCGCAGGACGCGGCGGCGTGCGTGCGCCGGGCGGGCGACCTGCTGCTGAACGTGCAGTTGGACGACATGGTGCCGGGCGTGCACGAGCACCTGGAGTTCGGCGAGGGCCTGCTCGACCTGCCCGGCACGCTCGCGGCGCTGACCGACATCGGCTACCGGGGTGTCGCCGGGGTGGAACTGCCCCGGCACAACCACGTCGCGCCCGTGGTGGCCAGGCGGGCGTTCGAGGCGCTGCGGGCGGCGAGCTGGCTGGCCGGGGCCGAGCGGTCCGTGCGCGCCGACCCCGCGTCCATCCGGTCCCTGTTCCCGGCCGCGGGCCGGGCCGTCCGGGACCGGGTGGCGGATGCCCGCGTGCGGCTGCTCGTGACCTACGCCGACGCCGCCCCCGACGTGGCCGAAGGGCTCACCGCGCTCTACCGGCACGGCACCTCGGCCGAACGCCTCGGCGTGCTCCGCGGGCTCGCCGAGATCGGCGGCCGGGCGGCCGAGACCGGCGTCGAGCTGGTCAAGGACGCCCTGCGCGGCAACGAGACCGGCCTCGTCGCGGCGGCGCTCGGGCCGTTCGCCGCCGCGCACCTCGACCAGCACGCGTGGCGGCACGGCGTGCTGAAGTGCCTGTTCATGGGCGTGCCGCTGGACGTCGTCGCCGACCTCGACCGGCGCGCGGACGACGAACTGCGGCGGATGGTGTCCGCGTTCGCCGAGGAACGCCGCGCGGCCGGCCACCAGGTGCCCGCGGACGCCCTCGCTCTGCTCGGGAAGGCGTCCTGATGCGCATCTTCGACCCGCACGTCCACATGACCTCGCGCACCACCGACGACTACGAGGCCATGCACCGGGCCGGCGTGCGCGCGCTCGTGGAACCCGCGTTCTGGCTGGGACAACCGCGCACCAACGTGGGGTCGTTCCTCGACTACTTCGACGGCCTGATCGGCTGGGAGCGGTTCCGCGCGGCCCAGTTCGGCATCGCCCACCACTGCGCCATCGCGTTGAACCCGAAGGAGGCCAACGACCGGCGCTGCGCCGGAGTGCTGGACCACCTCCCGCACTACCTCGCCAAGGACGGGGTGGTGGCGGTGGGGGAGGTGGGTTACGACTCGATGACGCCGGAGGAGGATGTGGCGTTCGCGCGGCAGTTGGAGTTGGCGGTGGATCACGATCTGCCGGTGTTGGTGCA
>NZ_JBSGBG010000055.1:0-51320 GCF_053601135.1 Actinosynnema sp. NPDC004786
CGGACCGAACGACGAGCCGATGTCCACCAGGCCATCCTCAGCCTGGCCTGCTCGATCATCTGCCTACGGAAACTCATTCTGAACTGATCACTAAGGCACCCGAACCCATGTCAAATCGAGCCTTGGTGGGTGGCTGCGGGTCCGTTGTGGGCGCGCTGCGGGGCCGTTATGGGTGGGCTGGGGTCCGTTGTGGGTGGGGTGGGGGTTGGTTGTGGGTGGGCGATCAAGGGCCGTCGGTGGCCGACTCGACGGTCTCGTGGATGTGCATGACCTCGGTCAGCTCGGTCAGCCGGAACAGCTTGTGCACGGCCGGCTGCATGGAGGCCATCCGGAACTCGCCGCCCTCGCCGTCCAGCTTGCGGTGCCAGTCGAGCATGAGCGACAGCCCTGTGGTGTCCATGAACGGCACGCCGCTCAGGTCCACCACGACATGGGCGCTCGTGCTCTCCTCGAGGCGGTCGGACAGCACCGGGACGGTGTCCGCGTCGAGCTCGCCCGACACCGCGACGACCGTCCAGCCGCCCCGCTCCTCACTGCGCACCTGCAACTCCATGGTCCCCGAGCCTAGCCACCGGGAGGACCCGGTGCCGATACCGTGTCGCGGTACCGGGGACGACCGCTCGGTGGCGCGCCGGGAGGATGTGCGACGATGCGGTAACGGCCGATCAACGGGGAGCGGATGTGCGCAACGAGCCAGCGGCGCCGGTGGCCGTGACGCTGCCCGCTTCGGCGGGCGCATCGGCGCAGGCCCGGCAGGTGCTGGGCGAGGCGGGGGCGTCCTGGGGCTTGTCCGAGGACACCATCGACGACGCCAACCTGGTGGTGACGGAACTGGTCTCCAACGCGGTGGACCACGCGAGCGGTCCGGTGGGGTTGACGCTCTCCCGGACGGAGACGGGGCTGCGGATCGAGGTGGCGGACCAGTCGGCCACGCCGCCGCAGCCGAGGCCGGTCCAGGTGGACTCCGCGCGGGGGCGCGGGCTGATCATCGTGGCGGCGCTGAGCCGGGCGTGGGGTTCCGACCCGACCCCGGACGGCAAGGTCGTCTGGGCCGAGCTGGACGGCTGAGGCCCCGGCCGGGCAGGGACCGACCGGGGCTCGGTGGCGGGCCGCTCCGGCAGGAACGGCGCGGCACGAACCACTGTCGGCTGACACCCGGACGGGAACAAGCCGGGACGCGATCCGTAGGGGTACGGCACTTATTCGACGAGGGCCGCCCCCTCCGGCGGGGGACGGCCCTCGGTGTTCCCTCCGGCTACTGCTGCTCGCGGAACCGGTCCAGGCCCTCCTTGGCCTTCTCCGTGCCGGTCTGGATGTGCTCGGAGTGCTGACCGCCGGTCCGTTCGTCGACGAACTGGCCGGCCTTGTCGATGCCCTGGTCCGCCTTGTCGCCGTGCTGGCCGAGGGCGTCCTTGGCCTTGTCCTTCAGCTCGTCGAACTTGTCGCCGATGCCCATCTGCGCTCGAACCTCCTCCGGGTGTCCCGCGTGGACACTCGCCCCCGGGGGTTCCCGCGCGCCGCCGCGGATGATGCGACCACACCCGCAACTCACCCGGTCGAGTGAGGCCGTCGGTTACCAACCAAGTGTGGGCTATTGACGTCAACTATTGCCAACAACGGCCGGTTCGCGCTTGACTGACCCGGGTTCCTCGGTGCCGACCGGAGGTGGACGTGAACGTCGTGCGAGTCGTAGCCGCGGTCGTCGCGCTGATCGGGTCGGTGGGCCTCGCCACGCCCGCGAGCGCCGCCACCGCCCTGCCCGTGGTGGACATGGAGGCGGTGCTCAAGGCCGCGCAGATCGACCCGCGCCGCGCCGACTCGGCCGTCACGCCCGGCAGCGGGGACAGCGTGCGGCTGGTCGAGCGGGCGCTGGCGGCGAAGGGCCTGCTGGCCCCGACCTACGTCGACGGCCACTTCGGCACCAGGACGATCGACGCCTACGCCGCCTACCAGCGGTCGCTCGGCTACACCGGGCTGGACGCGTCCGGCCTGCCGGGACCGACCTCGCTGCGCCTGCTGGGCGAGACGACCTACACCGTGACCCGGGCGGTGTCGGCGGGCAGCCGGGTCACCTACCGGGGCGGGCTGATGAACACCCGCACCAAGGCCATGCTGGTGGAGGCGGAACGGCTGCTCGGCCGGTCGCTGACCGTGACCCAGGGCTCCTACAACCCGGGCGGCGTGCCGGGTTCGGCGGGCACGCACGACGGTGGCGGCGCGCTCGACCTCTCGGTGTCCGGCATGACCGCCGCCACCCGCACGACCGTGGCGAGGGTGCTGCGGCAGGTCGGGTTCGCGGCCTGGGTCCGCACCCCGGCGCAGGGCTTCGACTACCACATCCACGCGATCGCGGTGAACGACCCGGACCAGTCGCCCGGCGCGCAGCACCAGGCGGGCGACTACCACCTCGGCCTGAACGGGCTGGCCGACCGGGGCCCGGACGACGGCCCGGCGGTCTCGCCCAAGCGGACGTGGGAGGAGTACCAGCGTTCGCTCTAGGGTGGGACCACGGCCCATCTACGATGGGCTGATGGTCGTCCGAACGGGGTCACGATGAGCAACGTGGAGACCCACCCGTCCGAGCTGATCTGCGAGAGCACGTCCGGCGCCGCGGCGGTCGAGGTGCTCGCCCCGCGCGACGTGCCGCTGGGCGGGCCCCGGGCGATGACGGTGCGGCGCACGCTGCCCCAGCGGCAGCGGTCGCTGATCGGCGCGTGGTGCTTCGCCGACCACTACGGGCCGGACGACGTGTCGGTCACCGGCGGCATGGACGTCGCGCCGCACCCGCACACGGGCCTGCAGACCGCGAGCTGGCTGTTCAGCGGCGAGATCGAGCACCGGGACAGCCTCGGCGTGCACGCGCTCGTGCGGCCGGGCGAGCTGAACCTGATGACCGCCGGGCACGGGATCTGCCACTCCGAGGTGTCGACCCCCGGCACGACCGTGCTGCACGGCGTGCAGCTGTGGATCGCGCTGCCCGACGCCCACCGCGACGCGCCCCGCGACTTCCAGCACCACGTGCCCGAGGCGGTGGCGCTGGACGGCGCGACCGCGCGCGTGTTCCTCGGCACGGTCGCCGGCGCCACGTCCCCGGTGCGCACCTTCACGCCGTTGCTGGGCGCGGAGCTGGTGCTCGACCCGGGCGCGCGGCTCGCGCTCGACGTGGACCCGGCGTTCGAGCACGGCGTGCTGGTCGACGTCGGCGCGGTCGAGCTGGGCGGCACGCCGCTCACCGGGGGCTCGCTCGGCTACGTCGGCCTCGGCGCGACGACGCTGCACCTGGTCAACACCGGGGCCGCGGCGGCCCGCGTGGTGCTGCTCGGCGGCGAGCCGCTGGGCGAGGACCTGGTGATGTGGTGGAACTTCGTCGGCCGCAGCCACGAGGAGGTCGCCCTGTTCCGCGAGCAGTGGCAGGCCGGGTCCGAGCGGTTCGGTCGGGTCGAGGGCTACCCCGGCGACCGGCTGCCCGCGCCGCCGTTGCCCGGTGGCAGGCTCCGGCCGCGCGGCAACCCGCCCCAGGGCTGACCGTCCGGCAGGGCGACGACGACCGGTAGCGGTCGCGAGGTGGGCCGCCGCATGCCCGGCCCACGCCTCCGGGACGACGACCGGGTCGTGGACCATGATCACGACGATGGCCACGACGGCGTCGCCCGCGCCGCCGATCGGCCGAGATCGACATCGGCCGATGCGACACCACCCGCCCCTGTGACGCAGAACACTGTGATGTCTCGGCCGGGAATTCGCCGAAACGGCATGTTTGGACCCGGTCGACCACCCCGGCGGAGCACTTCCGCCACCCGTGCCGGGCCGGCTCTCCGCACAACTCGTGGCTGCGATCCCCGCCGGCGCGGGGAATAAGAGAACCGCTCTGATTCCACGACGCCCCGCCACCCTCTCGGCCCACCGTCCGATTACGTTCCGTCAAGCGGGGTCGATTCGCCACCGAATACAACCCCGATCCCCGCCTCGGACGATCGGCGTAATTTCCGGCCACCTGATCGTCCGAGGCGCGGGTGGAAGGGGTGCGCCCGACCGCGCGTTCTGCTTTATTTGTGGTGTCGCCGATCCCGGCGAAATCGAGAAGGATTCCACACCAAGGAGACCTCGTGTTGAAGCGTCTTGCCTCGGGTGCCGCGCTGGCCGTCATGACCGGTGCGATGGTGTTCGGCGGCAGCACCGCCGCCCAGGCCACCACCGTTCCCGACGCGTCGTGCATCAACTCCGACCCGACGGGTCTGGCCAACGTGATCGTGTGCACCATCAACACCACCGTGCAGGTGCCGATCGACCTGCCGGACTCGGTCATCACGATCGGCGACGTGCTGAGCGGCAACGACATCAAGGTGCTCAACGGCGCCGAGCTGGACGCGGTCGAGGTCACCATCAAGGACGTCATCGACGACGTGAACGTCGAGGACAACCTGGTGTTCAAGAGCG
Source organism: Actinosynnema sp. NPDC004786 (assembly GCF_053601135.1). NCBI lineage: Bacteria > Bacillati > Actinomycetota > Actinomycetes > Pseudonocardiales > Pseudonocardiaceae > Actinosynnema > Actinosynnema sp. NPDC004786. Next base: position 4,438 of record NZ_JBSGBG010000055.1, read on the forward strand.
CCGTGGTCGACGCCCTGAACAACGCCGACATCATCGACGACATCGACGTCTCGAAGGTGTTCGTCGACCTGCTCTGAATTCCCGCCCGACCGGATGGACGGTCGAGCCGACAATTCGACCGGACCCGCACCTGAGTCACAAAACCAATGGTGCACCGACCCCGCGCGCCGCCCTTACCCCGGGCAGCGCGCGGGGTTCTCCGCATGGAAAAAACCGTCAGGCCCTCAACGCGGCCCGCGTGCCGTGCGCGATCTCCAGATCCTCACGCGCGGCGACGACGAAAGTCCGCGCCGTCGCGCCCGTTCCCGTGATCTCGGTGTCGCCGTCGGCCCGCTCGTTGCCCTCGGGGTCGATCGCGACGCCGAGGAACGCCAGCCGCTCGGCGGCGCGGCGGCGCACCGCGGCCGACCCCTCCCCCACGCCGCCGGTGAACGCGAGCACGTCCAGGCCGCCCAGCGCGGCGGCCATGGCCGCGACGCCGCCGGCCAGCCGGTGCGTGTAGACGTCCAGCGCCAGCACGGCGTCCGCGTCGCCGCCGGCCGCCGCCGCGTCGATCTCGCGCAGGTCACCGGTCCCGGCCAGCGCGGTGAGCCCCGACTCCTCCTCCAACGCCGTCGCGACCTCGTGCGGGGACAACTTCTCGTGCTCCTCCAGCCACAGCACCAGGCCGGGGTCCACCGTGCCCGACCGGGTGGCCATCACCAGGCCCTCCAACGGGGTGAACCCCATGGTGGTGTCGACGCTGCGCCCGTCGGCGATCGCGGCCAGCGACGCGCCCGCGCCCAGGTGGCACGTGACGATCCGCGGAGCGGGCGGCGCCAGCTCGGCCACCCGGCGCGCGCAGTAGGCGTGCGACAGGCCGTGGAAGCCGTAGCGGCGGATCGCGTACCGCTCGCGCCACCGCCTCGGCACGGCGTAGGTCCCCGCCGCGGCGGGGATCGTGGTGTGGAACGCGGTGTCGAAGCACGCCACCGCCGGCACGTCCGGGAGCAGCCGGTGCACCGCGTCCAACCCGGCCAACGACTTCGGCTGGTGCAGCGGCGCGAGCGAGGTCAGGTCGACCAGCGCCTGCCGCACCAGGTCGTCCAGCACCACGGGGTCGGTGAACCGCGTGCCGCCGTGCACCACCCGGTGCCCCACGGCGTCCGGTGTCGGCCAGTCGTCCAGCACCTCGCCGAGGCGCGCCGGGTCCGGCTCCACGTCCGCCGTGCGCTCCACCCGGTCGTCGGCCGCGAGCAACCGCAGCTTCAGGCTGGACGAGCCCGCGTTGACCACCAGGACCCGCACGTCAGCTCCACGTCCAGCCGGAGATGGCCGGGTCGTCCTCGCCGTGCTCGCGGGTGTGCCGGCGGGCCGCGAGCCGGGCGTCGGCCATGCGCTGCCGCAGCGACGCCGCCGCCCCGCCCAGCGACGGCACCCGGTCGATCACGTCCATGACCAGGTGGAACCGGTCGAGGTCGTTGAGCATCACCATGTCGAACGGCGTGGTCGTGGTGCCCTCCTCCCGGTAGCCGCGCACGTGCAGGTTGGCGTGGTTCGTGCGGCGGTAGGTGAGGCGGTGGATCAGCCACGGGTAGCCGTGGAACGCGAACACCACCGGCTTGTCGGCGGTGAACAACGCGTCGAAGTCGCGGTCGGGCAGGCCGTGCGGGTGCTCGGTGTCCGGCTGCAGGCGCATCAGGTCCACCACGTTCACCACCCGGACCTTCAGGTCGGGCAGGTGCTCGCGCAGCAGCTTCGCCGCCGCCAGCGTCTCCAGCGTCGGGATGTCGCCCGCGCACGCCAGCACCACGTCCGGCTCGCCCTCGGTGGTGCCCGCCCAGTCCCAGATGCCGAGGCCGCGCGTGCAGTGCGCGATGGCGTCGGGCATGTCCAGGTAGGTCAGCGCGGGCTGCTTGCCCGCCACGACCACGTTCACGTAGTGCCGGCTGCGCAGGCAGTGGTCCATCACCGACAGCAGCGTGTTGGTGTCCGGCGGCAGGTACACGCGGACGATCTCGGCCTTCTTGTTCACCACGTGGTCCAGGAAACCGGGGTCCTGGTGGCTGAAGCCGTTGTGGTCCTGCCGCCACACGTGCGACGACAGCAGGTAGTTCAACGACGCCAGCGGCGCGCGCCACGGGATGACGCGGGTCGTCTTCAACCACTTGGCGTGCTGGTTGAGCATCGAGTCGACGATGTGGATGAACGCCTCGTAGCTGGTGAACAGGCCGTGCCTGCCGGTCAGCAGGTAGCCCTCCAGCCAGCCCTGGCACAGGTGCTCCGACAACACCTCCAGCACCCGGCCGTCCGGCGCGAGGTGGTCGTCGCCCGGCTCGACGCCGGCCCACCACTTGCGGCCCGTCACCTCGAACAGCCCGGACAGCCGGTTGGACGCCACCTCGTCCGGCCCGAACACCAGGAAGTTGTCCGGGTTGCGGCGCACCACGTCCCGCAGGAACCCGCCGAGCACCTTGGTCGCCTCGCTGCTCTCCACCGCGGGGCGGGTCACGGGCACCGCGTGGTCGCGGAAGTCGGGCATCCGCAGGTCGCGCAGCAGGCGTCCGCCGTTCGTGTGCGGGTTGGCGCTCATCCGCCGGTCGCCGGTCGGCGCGAGGGCCCGCAACTCCGGCGCCAGCCGGCCGTTCTCGTCGAACAGCTCCTCGGGCCGGTAGCCGCGCAGCCACTCCTCCAGCTGCGCGCGGTGGCCGGCGTCGGTGCGGGTGGCGGCCAGCGGCACCTGGTGCGCGCGGAACGTGCCCTCGACCTGACGACCGTCCACTTCGCGCGGTCCGGTCCACCCCTTCGGGGTGCGCAGCACGATCATCGGCCACGGCGGGCGTTGCCGGGACGTCTTCATCTCCGCGATGTCGTCCAGCACCCGGTCCAGGGTGGACGCCAGCTGCTCGTGCACCGCCTTCGGCTCGTCGCCGGCCACGAAGTGCGGTGTGTGCCCGTAGCCGCGCAGCAACGAGGCCAGCTCGTCGTCCGGGATGCGCGACAACACCGTGGGGTTGGCGATCTTGTAGCCGTTGAGGTGCAGCACGGGCAGCACCACGCCGTCGCGGGACGGGTCGAGGAACTTGTTCGAGTGCCAGCTCGCGGCCAGCGGACCGGTCTCCGCCTCGCCGTCGCCGACCACGCACAACGCCAGCAGGTCGGGGTTGTCGAACACCGCGCCGTAGGCGTGCAGGAGCGCGTAACCCAGCTCGCCGCCCTCGTGGATCGAGCCCGGCGTCTCGGGCGCGACGTGGCTCGGGATGCCGCCGGGGAAGGAGAACTGGCGGAACAGCGCGCGCAGGCCGTCGACGTCCTCGCCGATGGTGGAGTACACCTCGCTGTAGGTGCCCTCCAGGTAGGCGTTCGCGACGAGGCCGGGGCCGCCGTGGCCGGGGCCGGTGACGTAGAAGGCGTTGAGGTCGCGTTGCCGGATCGCGCGGTTCATGTGCGCGTAGAGGAGGTTGAGGCCGGGGGTGGTGCCCCAGTGGCCGAGCAGGCGCGGCTTGACGTGCTCCGGGCGCAGCGGTTCCCGCAGCAGCGGGTTGTCGAGCAGGTAGATCTGCCCGACGGAGAGGTAGTTGGCGGCGCGCCAGTAGGCGTCCAGCAGGTCCAGGTCGTCCGCGGTGTGGTCGGTCGACGGCATGGCACCGACGCTAGCTCCCCGCACCGCCGGCCGAAACTCGAGCGGACACGCCGAACATCGCCCGATAGTGATCATCTACGCCCCTGTTCGAGTGATGACCGCTGAACGGAAGTTCGAATACCGTTCCTGCCATGAACTTCTCCTCCACCGTCATTCCCCGTCCCGTCCCGTCCCCTGGGCACAGCGGCCGCGTCCGGTCGCTCGTCCCCGCGCCCCGCACGTGTCCGGACCCTGCTCTCGCGCGCGTCGGTCCGCCGGCGGACGGGCGGGAGCGCGCGGGCCGGGTGACGATGGACCCCGGTCGGAGCGCGGGAGGTGCGCATGTCCGGGGTCGCCGACGGGCGGGTGACCCGCCCGGAGGGGTTGACCTCGGCGGAGGTCGCGGAGCGGGTCGGGGCCGGGCGGACCAACGCGGTCACCACGGGCACCAGCCGCGGCGTCGGGCAGATCGTCCGGGCGAACATCATCACGCCGTTCAACGGGCTGCTGACGGCGTTGTTCCTGGTCATCCTCGCGACGGGCCGGTGGCAGAACGGCCTGTTCGGGCTCGTCGTGGTGGCGAACACGGCGATCGGCGTCGTGCAGGAGCTGCGGGCCAAGCGCACCCTCGACCGGCTCGCCGTGCTCAACGCGCCGCGCGCCAGGGTGACCCGTGACGGCGCGACGTCCGAGATCGCCGTCGGCGAGGTGGTGGCCGACGACCTGATCGGGCTCCGCACCGGCGACCAGGTCGTGGCGGACGGCGTGGTGACGGCGGCGGACGGGCTCGAGGTGGACGAGTCGCTGCTGACCGGCGAGTCGGAGCCGGTGCACAAGGCGGTCGGCGACGAGGTGCGGTCCGGCTCGATCGTGGTGGCCGGGTCGGGCGCGTTCCAGGCCACGGCGGTCGGCGCGGAGTCCTACGCGACGCGGCTCACCGCGGAGGCCCGCCGGTTCACCGTGGTCCGGTCGGAGTTGGTGGCGGGCACCAACACGCTGCTGCGGTGGATCTCGTTGCTGATGCTGGTGGTCGGTCCGCTGCTGCTGTGGAGCCAGTTGCGCAGCCCGGACACGAGCGGCTGGCAGGAGGCGCTGACCGGCGCGGTGGCGGCGCTGGTCGGCATGGTCCCGGAAGGGTTGGTGCTGCTCACGAGCCTGGCGTTCATGGTGGCGGCGGTGACCCTGGCGGGGCGGCGGACGCTGGTGCAGGAACTGCCCGCGGTCGAGGTGCTGGCCCGGGTCGACGTCGTCTGCCTGGACAAGACGGGCACGCTCACGCACGGCGACATCGTGTTCGACTCCCTGATCACGGACGGTCCACGAGAGGAGGTACGGGAAGCGCTGGCGCTGCTGGCGACCGCGCCGGACGCGAACGCGACCTCGGCCGCGCTGGCCGGGACGTTCCGCGAGACCACGTGGCGGCGCACCGGCGGCGTGCCGTTCTCCTCGGCCCGCAAGTGGTCCTCTGTGGACACCGACGGTGACGGCACGTGGGTGCTGGGTGCACCGGAGATGGTGTTCCCGGCCGGCGGGCCGGCGGTGGACCGCGCCGCCGACCTCGCGGCGCAGGGCAAGCGGGTGCTGGTCCTGGCCTCCACCGACTCGACCGGCCCGCCGGCCGCCACCGCCGTCCCGCCCGGCGGCCCGACCGCCGGCTCCGCCACCGGCCCGGACGGGGGCTCTTCCGGGGGTGACGCGTCCCTGCCCGCGGGTCTCGCCGAACGGGCGCTGGTGGTGCTGGCCGAGCGGGTCCGCGACGACGCCCCCGACGCGGTGCGGTACTTCGCCGACCAGGGTGTCACGCTGCGGGTGATCTCCGGTGACAACCCGCGCACCGTGGGCGCGGTCGCGGTGTCGGTCGGCGTGCCGGGCATCTCGGCGGCGGGCGAGGCGGTGGACGCCCGCACGTTGCCCGAGGACCCGGACGAGCTGGCCGACGTGCTGGAGACCTCCGCCGTGTTCGGGCGCGTCACGCCGGGGCAGAAGCGGGCCGTGGTGGGCGCGTTGCAGCGGCGCGGGCACGTGGTCGCGATGACCGGTGACGGGGTCAACGACGCGATGGCGTTGAAGGACGCCGACATCGGCGTGGCGATGGGCAACGGGGCCGCGGCGACGAAGGCGGTGGCGCAACTGGTGCTGCTGGACAGCCGGTTCGCCCACCTGCCGGACGTGGTCGCGGAAGGACGCCGGGTGATCGCCAACATCGAGCGCGCGGCGAACCTGTTCCTGGTGAAGAACGCGTACTCGCTGGTGCTGGCGCTGGTCGTGCTGGTGAGCGGCGTCGCCTACCCGTTGGCCCCGATCCAGCTGACCATGATCTCGGCGCTGACGATCGGCGTGCCGGGCTTCGTGCTGGCCCTCGGCCCGAACCACCGCCGTTACGTGCCGGGCTTCCTCGGCCGGGTGCTGCGCCTGGCCGTGCCCACCGGGGTGGTGATCGGGTTGGCGGCGTTCGCGGGCGACCTGGCGATCCGCGCCCTCGACCCGTCCGGCGGCACGGCGGCCGGTCGGACGGTGGCGACGGTGGTGGTGCTGGTGGCGTCGCTGTGGACGTTGTCGCTGCTGGCGCGTCCACTGGCCGGCTGGAAGGTCGTGCTGCTGGCCGGCCTCGCCACGGCGGCCGCCGTGATCCTCGCCGTGCCGCTGCTGGCGACCGACGTGTTCCTGCTGGCCGTGACACCGCAACGGCTGCTGGTCGGGCTGGCGATCGGCGCGGTGGCGGCGGCAGCGGTCGAGCTCGTGGGCCGCGTCGTCCTGCGCCCCGTCCACACCGCCGAACCACCCGACCCGTTGTCCACCACTACCCACCAGGGGGATCCATGACCTCGCACTGCCCGCACGACCGCCATCCACGAAGACCCGGCGGTCCCCCGTGACGTCACACGCCCACCGTGCCGTCGATGCCTTCGCGCAGGAGGTCCGCGTGCCCGTTGTGCCGGGCGTACTCGTGGATCAGGTGCAGCATGACCAGGCGCAACGACACGTCCTCGCCCCAGCGCGCGTGGTGGCCGGCGACGTCGAGCGACTCGGCCTCCCGTTCGATGCGGCGCGCGTGCGCGACCTCCGCCCGCCACGCCTCGAACGCCTCGGACCGGGTGGCCCCGGAGTCGTCGTAGGCGGCCTGGAAGTCGCCGTCGGGCGACCACACCAGCGGCACGTCCTCGTTGTTGATCACCCGCCGGAACCAGGTCCGCTCGACCTCGGCCATGTGCCGGACCAGGCCGAGCAGCGACAACGTGGACGACGGCACGGACCGGCGGCGCAGATCCTCCGTGGTCAACCCGTCGCACTTCAGGGCCAGGGTGGCGCGGTGGTAGTCGAGGAACGCGCGCAGCGTCTCCCGCTCGCCCCCGCGCAGCGGCGGGCTGATCCGTTCGGTCGTCATGGGGACATCGTTCCCCGGCGGGCTAGGGTCGGGCGGCATGGACCCCGTGGTGCCCCGGTACGGGAGCGGATCGCTGGCCGACGTCGTCCCGTCGCTGCTCGCCGGGCTCGGCGTGCCCGGGATGGTCGACGTGCTGGGCGTGTCCGGGCCGCGGCGGGTGTGCGTGCTGCTCGTGGACGGTCTCGGGTGGCGGCTGCTGCGGGAGCACGAGGAGGACGCGCCGTTCCTGGCGTCGTTGGCCGGCGGTCCGATCACCGCCGGGTTCCCGTCCACCACGGCGTCGAGCCTGGCCGCCCTGGGCACCGGATTGCCGACCGGTGAGCACGGGCTGGTCGGTTACTCGTTCGCGCACGGCGACGAGGTGCTGAACGCGTTGCGCTGGTCCCGGTACGGGGCGGCGGAGCACGTCGACCTGCGGTCGGTGCTCGTGCCGGAGGAGGTGCAGCCGCGGCGGACGGCGTTCGAGGCGGCGGCCGACGCGGGCGTGGAGGTGCGGCTCGTGCTGCCCCGCGACCAGAAGGGCAGCGGTCTGTCGCGGGCGGTGCTGCGCGGTGGCCGGTTCGGGGGCGTGCTCGGGTTCGGCGATCTGGTGACGCGCGTGGCCGAGGCGTTGCGGTCGGCCGACCGGGTGCTCTGCTACGCCTACCACGCGGACCTCGACGCGCTCGGGCACGTGTACGGGCCGGGCAGCGACCCGTGGCGGTGGCAGTTGCGGTTCGTGGACCGGCTGGCCGCGGCGGTGGCGGACGGCCTGCCGCCCGGTGGCGCGCTGGTCGTGACGGCGGACCACGGCATGGTGCGGGTCGCCGATCCCGTCGACCTGGACACCGACGACGAGCTGCGGGACGGGGTGCGCGCGTTCGGCGGCGAGGCCCGGGTCCGGCACGTCTACACCTCCACTCCCGACGCGGTCCGGTCGAGGTGGGAGGAACGGCTGGGCGACCGGGCGTGGATCGCGTCACGGTCGGAAGCCGTCGCCGCGGGCTGGTTCGGTCCCACCGTGGCCGGGCACGTGCTGCCGCGCATCGGCGACCTCGTCGTGGCCGCCAAGGACTCCTTCGCCCTGGTCCGCTCGCGCGTCGAGCCGGGGCTCACTACGTTCGTGGGGCACCACGGCTCCCTGACGGAGGAGGAACAGCACATCCCGGTCCTGCACACGATCGGGTGATCATGGCCCGGAAATGTACGGAAACACTGTTACCCATCCTCGGTTGGACCAGACCGAGCGCCGACCACCCCGCCCCGTCACCGCCGGAACCGCCCGGCCCGCGTTCGGCATAGCATCACGTGTCGGCCGCCGGGGGCAGGCGGCCGGGACGGAGGCGACGAGTGGAGCACGGGTCACCCGTGGTGGACACGTCCGTCGCCGGGGTCGTGGAAGCCAGGTGGGGCACCCGCCCGGACCCCGCGATCGCGCGCTACGCCGAGCCGGGCTGGCAGCTCTCGCCGGTCCCCATCGACCGCCGCTGCCCGAACTGCGAAGGCGAACTCCACGGCCTCTACCGCGCCCACCCCGACCGCGGCCGCCAACAACTCCAGGCCGCCGTCGCCTGCCCCGCCTGCCCCGCGTCGTTCACGCTGCGGGAGCTGAAGCTCGCCCAACGCTCCGTCCTCGGCGACCTGCGCCCCGCCGCCGTCACCCGCCGCCTCGCCGAAGACGCGCAGCTGGAAGCCCTGGCCCGCGCCTCCCGCACCCCTCGCACCACCCACCCCCGCCCCACCAGCCCGCCACCCCCGGCCAACTCCCCGGCCACCCGCGACCCCGACCCCGCCCCGACGACCCGCCCGACCGGCCGGAAAACCGCACGACCGCAGGCCGGCGGCCACGACGCGCCCTTCGACACGCCGGACCACGCCGCGACGACCGTGCCCGGCGGCGAGGCCGGCGACGCGGAAACCGGCAGGTCGAACGACACGAACGCGGTAATCGACACCGCGGCGCGCGGTCCCGCACCAACCGGCAACCCGCCGTCGGCCAACGGCGCGACGGCCGACGATTCCCCGGACGGCACCGCGGCGACCGGCGGCGAAGCCGGCGACGGCAGCGCACCGGAGGCCCGTCCCAGGCGGCGGGTGTCCACGGTCGCCATGGCGGCGCGCATCCGGTCCATCCTCAGCGGCTCGGAGGTCGCGCCCGCCGCACGCGTCGCCGACGCCCCGGTCCTGCCGCCGGCGCTGGCGGCGTTGGAATCGCGGCCCGTGTGGTGGTGCAAGACGGTCGATCCGGCGCTCGCGGTCCCCGACGTGCCGCCCGGTGTGGACGCGCGGGTCGTTTTGCCCGATTCGTCCGAATTCTCCGATTTGCGCAACCGCCTGACCGCCGCGGGCGTGCCGTTCCGCGCCGTCCGGCACTGGCTGGAGCAGGAGGAGGTCTCCACCACGTCCGCCACGGCGTGGCTGTCCGACGTCGGCGGGGTGGTGCCGGAGCGGTGCGAGTCGGTGGTCGGCGACGGCGCGCGGGCGGCTCGGCTGGCCTTCGGCATGCTCTGGGACCTGCACGAACCGGTCGACCCGGCGGACGTGCCGGACCCGGTCCCGGTCACCCGCCACGTCCCCGCCGACTGGGCGCGGTTCCTGCCGTTCCCCGTGCTCAACCCCGCGCAGGCCCAGGCCGCGCCCCACCTGGTGGACGGCGACTCCCACGTGCTGATCACCGCGCCGACCGGCGCGGGCAAGACCGCGATGGGCATGCTGGCCGCGCTGAAGGCGATCCTGCACGAAGGCCGCAAGGCCGCCTGGCTCGTCCCGCAACGCTCGCTCACCGACGAACTCGACCGCGAACTGGAGACGTGGCGCACCGAGGGCCTGCGCGTCGAACGCCTGTCCGGCGAGTACGCCGTCGACGTCGAGGCGGTCAAGGCGGCCGACCTCTGGGTGGCCACCACCGAGAAGTTCGAGGCGATCTGCCGCGCCAGCTCCCTCCAGGCGGCCCTCGGCGAGGTCGGCTGCCTCGTCGTGGACGAGATCCACCTGCTCGGCAGCCCCCACCGCGGCGCGCTGCTGGAAGCGCTGCTGGCCCGCGTCCGCGGCGCGGACTCGCCGGTCCGGATCGTCGGGCTGTCGGCCACGGTGTCCAACGCGGCCGAGGTGGCCGAGTGGCTGGAGGCGGACCTGGTCGCCACGACCTGGCGGCCGTCGAAGGTCACCTGGCAGCTGCCGACGATCCCGGCCGCCTCGGGCTTCACCGCGAACAACCGCCTGCGCGAGCAGGTCGTGCTCGACCTGACCCACCGGCACACCGCCGAGGGCGGCAGCGTGCTGGTGTTCTGCGGGTCGAAGCGCAACGTCCGCTCGACCGCGATGGCGATCGCCGCGGACCGGGGCGCACCCGTGCACACCGTCGCCGCCGACGACGTCGACGGCCTCACCAAGGCGTGCGCGGAGGTGGGCGTCCGGCTGCACTACGCCGACTACGAGCACAAACATGCGGCCGAACGCGCGTTCCGGGCCCGTGAGGCGGACGTCCTGGTCGCCACGTCCACCGTCGCGGCGGGCGTGAACCTGCCGGCGCGGGCGGTGATCGTCCGGGACGTCTCCATCGGCGGCGAGCCGATCGACACCTCGACCGTGCTGCAGATGTTCGGCCGGGCCGGGCGCATCGGCGCGGGCGAGACGGAGGGCTGGTCGTACCTGGTCGTGGACGAGACGCAGCGCGCCGACTGGCAGACCAGGCTGGTGGCGGGCTACTCGGTGTACTCGAGGATCCGCGAGTCGCTGCCCGACCACGTGCTGGCCGAGGTGTTGCAGGGCCGGATCGGCACGATGGACGACGCGCAGGCGTGGTGGGTGGAGACGCTGGCGTACGCGCAGGGGGACGACGACCTGGAACCGGTGCAGGAGGCCGTGGCGTTCCTCGTGGACGAGGGCCACCTGACGCTGACCGACGGCCGGCTCGGCATCACCGAGCTGGGCCGGCTGACCGCGCGGATGATGGTGTCCACCCACACCGGGCACCGGTTGCGCCGCACGTTGGGCCTGTTGCCGGTCCCGCACGACCCGGACGAGGCGGAGAACGCGCTCAGCCTGGTGCTCTCGGTCGCGGTGCGCGACCTGGCCGGGATCCCGGTGCCGGAGCCGGTGCGGCCCGCGGTCGCCACCGTGATCAAGGCGGGCGGCAAGACGTCGCAGATCACGAACACGACGTCGGTGAAGGGCCTGGGGTCGCAGACGACGACCGCGCCGGGCGACCTGGCGTGGGCGGCGCTGCTGCTCGCGGCCCGGTCACCGCACCTGTTCGACTCCGCACGTCGCCGGGTCGCCGCCGGCATCCCGCTGGCGACCCTGCACCCGGTGTACGAGCAGGCGCCGAGGTTCCTGGCGTGGCTGGCCGCGCAGGGCGTGCTCGGCACGGTGCACCCGTGGATCGCGATCGTGGCCGCCGACCTCGACCACCGCGTCCGCTGGCGGAGCCTCGCGCCCGGACGCGGCGCCGGCCGGCTGCTGTGGATGTGCGAGGAGATGGCCACCCGCGCCCACCTCAAGGACGTGGTGCCGGAGCTGTGGCGGTCGGCGGTCGCGCGGGGCGTCCGCGCGCCGGACTGGTCGCCGGGGCGGTCGCCGGCGGGCTGCGTGCTCGACCACGCCGGCTACACCGCGTTGCTGCGGGAGCGCACGACGAACTACACCCTCGCCGCGCACGCCGACAGCGCCACCGCGACCGGCGGCACGGGCGCGTCCGTGATCGCGTGGCGCGGCCGGACGTGGACCGCGCCGACGTCGTCGGCGACCGTCGCGTACCCGGTGGTGGAGGACGACGACGCGGCCGAGGCCGGAGTCGCCGTGTTCACCCGGCGGGGCGACTACCGCGCGACCGGGTGGCTCGACGCCTACACCGGTCTCCCGACGTCCACCGGGGCCGAGCCTCCGCCACCGGCACGTCGTGCGCGTCGCGGGCTCGGCCTGGCGGCCCGACCCGCGCCGTCGAGGGGGAGTTGAGGTTCCCCGATGGCGGACTACCCACCGGAGCCGTGGCGGCTGAACGGGCGCGGATGCGTGGCGGTGTGGCTGGTGCGGGCGACGGAGCTGCCGCCGCTGCCCGCGCGTCCGGTGACCCTGGTCGGGCGGGCGGTGGTCGGCACGGCGTTCGTGGACTACCGGCCGCCCGGCATGGCGTACCACGAGGTGCTGGCGGCCGTGCTGGTGCGGCGCGGCCCGAGGGTCGGGGTGTCGATCACGCACATCTGGGTGGACAGCGAGGCGTCGCGGGCGGGTGGCCGGGAGCTGTGGGGCATCCCCAAGGAACGGGCCGCGTTCGAGTGGGACGGCGACGGCCTCACCGCGTCCGCGCGGGACGGGCGCGGCCCGATCGCGTCGGTCCGCGCCCGTTCGCCGCGGTTCGGCGTGTGGCTGGCGGCGGTCGCGTCGACGTGGCAGGCGCTCGGTGACGACGTCGCGCCCGCACGCCGCTGCGCGCCTCGGGTCTCGTGACCCCGGTGCGCGCCGCCTGGCGGATCGACCCGGCGGGGCCGCTCGCCTGGCTGCTCCCCCACCGGCCGCTGGTCGGCGTCGCCGTCCGCCGGATGAGGATGCGGTTCGGGCCGCGCCGTCGCGGAGGTCGCCCCGGCGGTTGACGTCAGCCGCGGCGGCCGACGTCAGGCACGGCGGTCGACGTCACGCATGGCGCAGGAAGTCCGCCAGCCCGTCGAGCAGGCGGTCCACCTCGGCGTCGGTCGAGTACGGCGCGAGCCCGACGCGCAGGCCGCCGGTGTCGCCGAGCCCGAGCCACCGGGACGTCTCGATCGCGTAGAACGACCCGGCCGGCGCGTTCACGTCCAACCCCGCGAGGTGCCGGTACGCGTCCGCGGCCGCGTGGCCGTCGAACGTCACCAGCACGGTCGACGTGCGCGACCCGGCCCGCGACCACACGACCGCGCCCGGCAACTCCCGCAACCCCGCTTCGACCCGTTCGCGCAACCGGTCCTCGTGCCCGCCGACCGCCGCCAGCGACGCCTCGATCCGCGCACGACGCCCACCCTGGGCGCGGGTCGGGTCGGTGGGGGCCAGGTCGGCGATGAAGTCGACCGCGGCCGTGCAGCCGGCCAGGATCTCGTACGGCAACGTGCCCAGCTCGAACCGCTCCGGCACCGCGTCCGGCGAGGGCAGCAGCTTGTCCGGCCGCAGGTCCGCCAACACCTCCGGACGCCCCGCCACCACACCGCAGTGCGGCCCGAAGAACTTGTACGGCGAGCACGCGAAGAAGTCCGCCCCGAGCGCCGCCACGTCCACCGGGTGATGGGCCGCGAAGTGCACGCCGTCCACGTAGCACAACGCCCCGCGCGCGTGCGCCGACGCGACGATGTCCGCCACCGGCGTGCGGGTGCCGATCAGGTTCGACGCGGCCGTGACGGCCACCAGCCGGGTCCGGTCCGACAGGGCCTCGGCCACGTCGTCCAGCTCGCCGGTCGCCGGGTCGAACCCGACCCACCGCACCACCGCCCCGACCGCCTCCGCGGCCTGCGCCCACGGCCGCACGTTCGCGTCGTGGTCCAGCCTGGTCACCACCACTTCGTCGCCGGGCCGCCAGGTGCGCGCCAGCGTGCGGGCGAAGTCGTAGGTCAGCTGGGTCATGCTGCGCCCGAACACCACGCCCGCCGGGTCCGCGCCGAGGAGGTCGCCCATCGCGCGGCGGGCGTCCAGCACGATCGCGTCGGCGGCGCGTTCGGCGGCGGTCACCACGCCGCGGTTGGCCAGGGACGAGGTGAGGGCGTCCCGCACCGCGTCGGCGACGACGGCGGGCACCTGGGAACCGCCCGGCCCGTCGAAGTGCGCGGTGCCGGTGGCCAGGGACGGGAAGCGGGCGCGGACGGACTCGACGTCGTAGGTCATGCCGCCACTCTGACCGCCTTCCACATGCGACTCCAGTGGCCGGGGTCACTTTCCGCCCTTGACAGTGGTCGGACCACCGAACAACCCTATGGAAGCGCTCTCACGACGTCGTGGGACCGCCGCCCGCCGGCCGCCCTGAACCCGGCCCGCGGGTGGGATCAGCCTGCCCTGCACCGAGGAGTTCGCACCGATGCGCACCTTGACGAAGTGGTTGGGCGCGGTCGCCGCGCTGGCCACCTCAGCCTCCCTGGCCGCCGCCACGCCGGCCGCCGCCACGGGACCGGACCTCCTGCCGCTCACCGTCACCAACCACAGCGGCCGGTCCGAAGCCGTCCACCTGTACGTCCTGGGCACCGACATCAGGCCCGGCGGGCGGCTCGGGTACGTCAACCAGGCGGGCGTGTTCACGCCGTGGTCGCCCGGCGCCAACCCGCCCGTGCCCGCGCCGGACGTGTCGATCGCGGGGCCCGCCAACGGCGGCAGCGTGACGCTGCGCGTGCCGCGCTTCATCTCCGGTCGCGTCTACATGTCGTTCGGGGAGAAGCTGAAGTTCTTCCTGACGCCCGACGGCCTGGTGCAGCCCGCGCCGTGGTCGTCCGGCGACCCGAACCGCGACATCCTGTTCGACTGGAGCGAGTTCACCTACAACGACGCCGGGCTGTGGCTGAACAGCTCCCAGGTGGACCAGTTCGCCGTGCCGCACGCGGTCACCGTGACCGGCGCGAGCGGCGTGACCAAGAAGACCGGGGAGCTGGTCGCCAACGGCCGCGACAACGTGATCAACGGGCTGCGCGCGCAACCGGGCTGGGCGAACACCGTGCGCACGCGGGCCGACGGCACGGTGCTGCGCGTGCTCGCGCCCGGCAAGGCCGCCGACGCGGGCCTGTTCGACCGCAACTACCTCGACCCGTACATCACGGAGGCGTGGAACGCCTACACCGGCAGGACGTTGACCGTCGTGCCGTTCGGCGACCGGCCGGACATCCGCTACTTCGGCCGCACGTCCGGCACCACCATGACGTTCACGGACTCGTCCGGTCGCCAGGTGGCGTCGTTCGCGAAGCCGTCGACCGCGAACGTGTGGGGCTGCGACGGCGCGCTGGCCGCGCCCAACGACCAGGTCGTCGGCCCGATCGCGCGCACGCTGTGCGCCGCGCTGCACCGGTCCACGCTCGGGCGGATCGACACCCAGCCCGGCGGCGGGCCCGCCGACTTCTACCAGGGGACGCTCACCAACCACTACTCGCGGCTCGTGCACCGGAACATGGTGGACGGCAAGGCGTACGGGTTCGCGTTCGACGACGTGCAGGCGCAGGAGTCGCTGGTGCACGACGGCGACCCCCGTTCGGCCGGGATCATCCTGACCCCGTTCACGGGCGGGGGCGCCACTCCCCCGCCCGTGACGACGAGCAGCATCGTCAGCGCCTGGCACGGCAAGTGCGTCGACGTGCCGAACTGGAACTTCGCCGACGGGCAGCGGTTGATCGTGTGGGACTGCACCGGCGGGACCAACCAGCGGTGGGAGTGGACCGGCGGGACGCTGCGCACGGAGAACAACATGTGCATGGACGTGGCCTGGGGCTCGACCGCCAACGGAGCCGCGATCCAGGTCGCGGGGTGCAGCGGGAATCCCGCGCAGCAGTTCGTCCTGACGGCGGCGGGCGACCTCGTCAACCCGCAGGCGAACAAGTGCGTGGACATCGCGGACTGGAACCCGAACAACGACGCGGTGCTGCAACTCTGGGACTGCGCCGGCACGGCCAACCAGAAGTGGCGACGCGGCTAGGACCGCTCGGGCCGAGGGGCGGCACGCCACGCCCCTCGGCCCTCCACGTGCCGAATCCGCACGTCAGTGGCATGATGATCGCCACCTGCCGCACTCGTCCCCGTGCCACTTTCGGGTGATCATTGAGAACTTCATCAAAGAAAACGCCGTTATCGTCAACCTCGAACGTCGGTTGAAACAACGAGGCCGGCAACCAACCGCCACCCCGCGCACCCCTCGACCCGCAGCCGTCCCCTTCCCCCTCGGCACGGTCTGCGAATCACCCCCGGTCTCGGCCGGGCCGGCGGACAGGGCCGGGCCAGCGGACAGGGCCGGGCCGACGGCCGGCGCGTCACAGGTATTGACGGAACCACCGGCCCGCGAGCTCGGCGACCGCCTCCAACGCGCCGGGCTCCTCGAACAGGTGCGTCGCCCCCTCGACCACCTCGAGCCGCCTCGGCGCCACCAGCCGCTCGGCCGCTTCGCGGTTCAGCTCCAGCACCTGCTCGTCGCGGCCGCCGACCACCAGCAACGTCGGCGCGCGCACCCGTGCGAGGGCACTGCCCGCGAGGTCCGGCCGTCCGCCGCGTGAGACGACCGCCCGGACCAGGTACGTGCCGGCCGCCGCGACCAGTGCCGCCGCCGCACCCGTGCTCGCGCCGAACAGGCCGATCGGCAGGCCGCGCGTCGGCCGGGCGTGCGACGCCCACTCCACCGCCGCCGCCACCCGCTCCGCCAGCAGCTCGATGTCGAACCGGTGCCGACGCGTGGCGCGGTCCTCGCGGTCCTCCTGCTCGGTCAGCAGGTCGAGCAGCAGCGTCGCGAACCCGTCGCGTCGCAGCGACTCGGCTACGGCGCGGTTGCGTTCGCTGTGCCGTGAGCTGCCCGAGCCGTGCGCGAACACGACCACGCCGGCCGGGTCCGGTGGGATGCCGAGGTCGGCGGCCAGGTCGACGCCCCAGGCGTCGACCGACACCGCCGTCGTGCCGCTCGCCGTCATGCCGTTCTGGGTTCACCGGCGCGGCAGCGGGCAAACGAGGGGGTGGTGCGTTGGCTGGGTAACCCGGTCGGTAGGCGGGCCCTTGTGGGCTGGGACGGCGGAAGGGAGGCGTGACCGATGGTTGAGGAGCGCAGGGCGGTGGAGCGGGGAGGACGCCCGGTGTCCGAGCAGCAGGAGCAGTTCGAGCCGCGGTGGGAGCGGGAGGACGACCGTGAGGTGCGGGGGCCGGGTGGGACGGTCGGGCCGCAGTACGTCGGGCCTGATGACGACGGTGGCTTCGGTGATCGGGAGTCGACGGCGATCGCGGGTGAGGCCGGGTCGGATTACCTGCTGGGGCCCGAAGGGGCGGCCGTGCACGTGGAGGATGAGGACGGTCGGGCGGTTGAGTGAGTCCGGTGGGTCGGTGAGGGGCGACGGGGAGAGCGAGAAGGGCCTGGGGAGACGGGGAAGGGCGAGAAGGGCCTGGGGAGACGGGAAGGGCGAGAAGGGCCTGGGGAGGTGGGGGGTGAGGCGCACACGATTGGGGTGAGAAGAGGAAGGCGCGGGGGTGGTGGTTAGGCGGGGTCGGGGTGGGTGGCGTCCCACCAGTTCAGGACGCGGGTGGCGTAGAGGGTCAGCCACTTCGACGGTTCGCCGGCCGGCACGTCGACCTCGAACCACACCCGTCCGGGGTGTCGCCTCGCCTGGAGCCAGGTGCCGTCCGGTTGGCGTGCGGCGCGCACGAGGGCGATCGCCTCGGCCATGCGGGGATCCGGCGGGGTGCCGTCGACCAGCGCGGCGCGGCGGAAGTAGTCGGTGGCGTTGAGGACGTTGTAGAACCAGCGGAACGGGTAGGAGAAGCTCGTGACCCACGGGGCGACCGGTTCGCCGGTCGACAGCCGGCGGAACAGGGAGCGGCGCAGCAGGTACTCCTCGCCGGCACGGCGGGCGGCGCGGGTGGCGTCCGTGCCGCCGGTCGCGGCGTCGTGGTCGAGCAGGCCCTTCAGCGAGTTGAGGGTCGAGTGGAACGACGACCGGGTCGAGCCGTTGACCCACTCGCAGTTCCAGCCGCCGTCGGGGAGGCGGTGGTCGACGAACCAGTCGACGATGCCGCTGACGTCGGCGCCGAGCCACAGGCCGTTGCCGACGGTCCACGCGTTGATGCAGCAGTCGACCTCGCCGCCCCAGTACGGCAAATCGTCGTACTCCCAGCGGGAGTTCTCGGCCAGCAGTTCGGCGGTCCGCCGGGCGCGCAGGACCTCGCCGTCCAGCCCCCACTCGCGCAACGTGGTCAGCGTCCACGTCGTCGCGGTCCACGGCTGGCCGGCTCCCTCCGCGGCCTCGGGGCCGTGGAAGTCGAAGCCGGCGGGGAAGAACGCGCCGCCGGCCCACTGGCCGTCCGGGTCCTGGAGGGCGAGCAGGCGCGCGCCGAAGCCCTCGGTCGCGATCCTGGCGCGGGTCGCCTGCCACACCTCGGGCGGTTCGCCGGCGAGGTCGCGTTCGACCTGCCACCGCAGCGCCGGATCGGAGTCGAGCAGCCAGGCGAGCGTCTCCATGGGACGACTCTAGTCGAACGGCCCGTGTCCGTGAGGGGCTTTCGGGGAAGGGGGCACCGGGGGCGGCACCGGGAGTCCTAAAAGGACTGTGATGGTCAGGGGCGTGCCGGGGTGGCGGTGCGGACGCCGCAGAGCAGCCGGTCGCGCGGCAGGGCGGCCGGGGCGGGGCGCAGGGCGGCGGCGCACCGGGCGGCCGTCGGGCGGCGGCGGGCGGAGCGGGCGGTCATGGAGCGGAGCAGGCGGGTGAGGCCGGCGGGGACGTCGTGCGGGATCTCGGGCGGGCGGTGCAGGCGGGCGACGGCGGCCTCGACGCGGTCGCCCGGGTACTCGCGGTAGCCGGTCAGGCACTCCAGCAGGACGAGGCCGAGGGCGTAGACGTCGGCGGGCGGGCCGACGTCGTCGCCGCGGACCTGTTCCGGGGCGAGGTAGGCGGTGGCGCCGACGGGGGTGGTGTCGGCGGTGGAGTCGAGGGAGCGGGCCGGGCCGAAGTCGGTGACGTAGGCGGTGTCGGCGCCGTCGAGGAGGATGGTCGACGGTGTCACGCCGCGGTGCACGACCCGCCGGTCGTGCACGTGGGCGAGGGTGTCGGCGAGCTGGTGGCCGAGGGCGTGGACCTGGGCGGGGGTGAACGTCCCGTCGAGCAGCCGGTCGCGCAGCGTGGTGCCTTCGACGAGCTGCATCACGACGAACGCCGTGTCGCCGCACGTGCCGACGTCGTAGACGGACAGCAGCCCGGGGTGGGACAGCGCGGCCAGGGTGCGGATCTCGTGGTCGAACCGCCGGTCGTCGGCGGGGTCGCCGCCGTCGAACAGCCGGACCGCGACGAACCGGCGGAGCACCACGTCCCAGCCGCGGTGGATCTCGACCGGACCCGTCTCGCCCAGCTTGCCCGCCAGGCGGTAGCGGCCCGCGAGGACGCGGTTCACGGTGGCCGACGACATGGCCCCACCCTTCGGCTCGCCGGTCCGGACGACTGGCGAATTCCCCCGGCCGGGCGCCGCCAAACGTCGCCGGCCGGGCTACCCGCGCGGGGAGGCGCAGCGCTCCGCGCCGGGGCAGTTGCGCAGCAGCCGCACCTCGGGCGGTTGGGTGATGGTGGTCGGCGGGGTGGTCGCGCCGCCCGGCCAGCGGATGGAGACGGCCATGGAGGAGGCGTTGTTCCGGTAGGACTTCTCCACCAGCGTCCGGTCGCCGTTGACCACGTTGACCACGTCGTACACGCCGGACGGCACCGTGCTGATGTCCAGCCACTGGTAGTCGACCTTGTAGGTGTAGTCGTCGCCCGCGCCGACGGAGATGCCCTGCACGACGGTCAACGCCTCCGGCGCGTGGTGCCCGCACCGGTTCTTGCGCAGGAACGCCGCCAGCTCGCCCTCGGGGGTGGCCGCGTCGCTCGGCCGGTTCGCCAGCGCCTCCTTGACGGCGTACCGGTCGCCCAGGCAGAACCCGGTCTTCCGGTCGGTGACCACCGCGTCACCCGAAGGGGTGCGGAGTTGGAAGCGCTCGAACCCGAGCAGGTGCCAGTGCTCGTGGGTGGGCGCGGGTTCGTAGTACAGGGTGGCGGGGATCGCGTGCTGCGCGGCCGCGTACGTCATCGGGATCGAGCGGTCCACGGCGGACTGGAACGCCTGGCGCGCGGTCATCCGCGGCTGGTCGGCGCTCGGCCGGATGCCGTGGACGAGCAGCGGCCCGTCGCCGATGTTGTCCACCGAGGTGGTGAACCTCAGCCGAACCGCGCCGATCGGGGCCGCCTGCACGCACGGGCCGTTGGGCCCGGCCGGGTCGGCGACCGCGCACACGTCCCAGTCCACGCACCGCGACGGGTCGCCGGTGTGCCCGCCGGCGCAGCCCACGGGCGCCTGCCGGAGGTCGGGCAGCAGCACGCCGCCGACCGCCCGCGCGGGCGAGGGCCCCACCAGCGCCGCCACCAGCGCGACCGAGGCGAGCGCCGCCGCCCGTCTTCGCAGCATCCTGCCCACGTCCGTCCACAGTGTCGTGATGATCCACTCGCCAACCTACCGAGCCACCTCGACAACCCGGCCGGCGCGACCGTCAAGTTCACTCGATGGACTGAGGCACAAGGGAAATTCCCCCCGGCGGACTCTACCCTTCACCGCGATCGCGCCCCGGGCGCGCGTCGTCCGCGACTGGAGGTGGGTCCGATAGACCAGGGAATCCCCGGCACCGTCACGATGGTGTGCGGCACGAGGCCGGAGCTGATCAAGCTCGCGCCGCTGATCCGGCTGATGGGAGCGAGCGCCACCGTCGTCTACACCGGACAGCACTACGACACCGCGATGTACCACCGGATCCGGCAGGACATAGGCCGGCCGGGCCGGTTCCACGAGCTGGACGTCGGCGGCGGCCCGCGGGGGCGGCAGCTCGGCCTGGCCGTCGCGGCGGTGGACGAGGCGCTGGCCCGGCACCCGACGACGGCGGTGGTCGTGCAGGGCGACACCACGTCCGCGCTCGCGGGCGCGTTGGCCGCCAACGCGAACGACGTGCCGCTGGTGCACGTCGAGGCGGGGCTGCGCAGCTTCGACCGGGCGATGCCCGAGGAGCACAACCGGGTGGCGATCGACCACCTCGCCGACCTGTGCTGCGCGCCGACCCCGCTCAACCGGGCCAACCTGCTGGCCGAGAGCGTGCCGGAGGAGCGCATCGCGGTCACCGGCAACACGGTGGTGGAGGCGCTGGCGAGCGCGCTGCCGGGTCCCGAGGAGGAGGCGGTCGTGCTGGCCGCGCACGAGCTGAGCCGTGACGGCTACGTGCTGGCGACCGTGCACCGGCCGGAGAACGTGGACGACCCGGTAACCCTGGAGACGATCCTGCGGGAGCTGACCCGGCTGCCGCTGCCGGTGGTGCTGCCGCTGCACCCGCGCACCGCGAAGCGGGTGGCGGGGTTCGGCCTGGACGCGCTGCTGGGCGGGCTGCGGGTGGTGGAGCCGCAGGCGTACCCGGCGTTCCTGGCGCTGGCCCGGTGCGCCGCCGTGGTGGTGTCGGACTCGGGCGGGATCCAGGAGGAGGTCAGCGTGCTCAAGCGGCCGGTGGTCGTGGTGCGGCGCAGCACGGAGCGGCCGGAGATCGAGGGCACGTTCGGCACGCTGGTGCCGCCGGGGCCGCGGGTGCGGGCGGAGGTGTTGCGGTGGCTGGACGACGTGCCGGGCCACCGGGAGCGGCTGGAGCGCATCCCGTCGCCCTACGGCACCGGCTCGCCGTCGACCCGGATCGCGGCCGCGGTGCGGCAGCTCGTGCGGGGCGAGCCGGTGCGCGCCGCGCGGCTCAGCCCGGAACGGGTTGTGGTGCCCCCGCCAGCGTCGCGACGACCCGCCGCGCCAGTCCCACGCTCGAGTTCCAGCTCGTGACGTCCGGGTAGACGTGGGCGGTGGTCGCCAGCAGCAGCGGGGTGCCGGCGACCACCACCGGCGGGCGGCGGGCGAGGTACCCGAGCGGGTAGACCGGTTCCACGAACGGGGCCTTGAACACCCGCACGTCCTCGACGTCGTCCGGGTGGACGTCGGGGTGCAGCGCGAGGAGCTGCGCGGTCCAGCGCGCCGCGACCGCCGCGTCGTCCTCGCGGAACAGCGGGGACTCGCGGTCGGTGTAGCGCATCGCGTAGACGAGGTGCCGGCCGTCGTAGGGCTCGACGCCGGCCAGGGGGGTCATCTGGATCAGGCCGTCGAACTCGGTGCCGGAGCGCACCACGGGCGTCCAGTAGTGCCCGGACAGGGGGCGGCGCAGGAAGAACAGGACGTTGACCACGCCCTGGTACGGCAGCCGCACGTCGGGCAGCCGGGGGGCGAGGTCGTCGTCGGCG
Source organism: Actinosynnema sp. NPDC004786 (assembly GCF_053601135.1). Lineage (NCBI taxonomy): Bacteria > Bacillati > Actinomycetota > Actinomycetes > Pseudonocardiales > Pseudonocardiaceae > Actinosynnema > Actinosynnema sp. NPDC004786. The sequence goes on from NZ_JBSGBG010000055.1 coordinate 26,366, forward strand.
AGCGCGCGCAGCTGCGGCAGCGGCAGGGTGGACACCACGCGGTCGGCCGCCACGGTCTCGCCGTCGCCGAGCACGAGGCGCGCGCCGCCGTCGGTGACGGCGATCCGCCGCACGGGGGCGCCCAGCCGCACGACGCCGCCGCCGTCCTCGATGGCCGCGTGCAGCGCCTCGATGATCGCGCGGTAGCCGCCGCGGGGGTAGCCGCGGACCGACGCGGCCCCTTCGCGGCCGAGGCGCTGCCACAGGTACAGGGCGGGCACGTCGCCGAACCTGGTCCCGAACTTGGCCCCGAACAGGGGCGCGAGCAGCAGGTCCCACACGCGGTCGCCGTACAGGCCGCGCAGCCAGTCCTCGGTGCGGGTGCCGTCGAGGTCCCGGCCCTTGCCGAGCCGGCGCAGCAGCACCGACACGAGGCCGAACCTCACCCGGTCGGGCAACCCCAGGGGGGTGAACCTGAGCAGGTCGAGGGCCGTGGTGAACGGGTAGCCGCGGCCGTCCACGACCATGCCCATCCGGGTGGGCCGCCAGGTGACGGAGTCGCGCAGCCCCAGCTCGTCCAGCAGGTCGAGCAGGTGCTCGTCGGTCGGCATGACGCAGTGGTAGAAGCGTTCGACCCAGCGGTCGCGCCAGCCGAAGAACGTGCCGAGCCCGCCGAGCCGGTCGCCGCCTTCCAGCAGGGTGACGCGGGCGCCGAGGCGCACGAGCCGGTGGGCGGTGGCGAGGCCGCAGATCCCGCCGCCGACCACCACGACGTGGCCGTGGTCCGCGGGCCGCATCACAGCGACCGGTAGGGGGCGGGCGAGAGCCGGTCGCGGACCAGCAGCTTGCCGTACTGCCAGACGGTGCGCGCGATCCGGATCTTGCTGGGGCCGCGCTTGCGGTCGTAGCGCAGGGCCAGGGGCACCTCGGTGACGACGGGCCGGCAGTGCCGCAGCTTGAGCAGCAGCTCGACCATGCAGGCGAAGCCGCGTTCCTCGATGAGCCGCTCGCCCCAGTGGGCCGCGGCCCGGGCCAGCAGGCTGGCCCGGTAGGCGCGGAAGCCGCTGGTGCAGTCGCGGACGCCGTGGACGCGCAGCACGCGGCGGAACAGGACGGCCGCGCCGCGGGAGAGCAGCCGGCGCAGCGGCGGCGCGGTGGCGTCGGTGCCGCCGTCGACGAACCGGGAGCAGATCACGACGTCCGCGCCGGCGGCGATCTCGCGTTCGAGGTCGCGGATCAGGGCGGGGTCGTGGGTGTCGTCGGCGTCCATCACGACGACGACGTCGTGCTCGTCGGCCTCGGCGAGGGCGGCGCGCAGCCCGGACTGGACGGCCTGGCCGAGGCCGAGGTTGACGGGGTGGCTGACCAGCCGCAGGTCGAGGCCGGGCCAGCCGCGGGCGACGACGTCGGCGGTGCCGTCGGACGAGCCGTCGTCCACGACCCAGGCGACGATCTTCCCGGCGGGCGCGACCTCGGCGAGCCTGGTCAGCAGGGGCGGCAGGGAGGCGGCTTCGTTGTAGGCGGGCAGCACGACGTGGGCACGGGCGTGGGTGCGCCGCTCGTCGGGCAGGGCCGGTCCGCCCTGCCCCGACGTGGTGCGCACGTCGCCTTCATCGACGGTCAATGGGTCCCATTTCACTGGATGGAGGATGACGGTCCAGAATTATTCGCCTCCGGACCGCGACTAGATTGGACCACCCCGCCGGTATCCCGTCGCACGACCGGATGAATTACCGGAGCACACCGCCCCGAGGACCACAGGAAAGGGGAATAGTGTTCACCGAAAGAGTGACTTAACCCTATTAGCCGAGGCTTCATGCACACCGAGTGAGCAGAAATTCCCCGTTCGGATGGTCTCGAACGGGTGACCAATATCGGGTTCGTGGTGGGAAGGACGTCGTCCGGATGTGGTGTGGCGTGGACGGGACGCGCTCGGTCCCTGGCAAGGGTGGTCCGCGGTGAACGGGGCGGGCTCGGCGACCACCCCGGCCCTGGTGTCGCGGTGGCGGCTGCCGAGGCCCCGCGCGGCGTCGCGGTCGGACCCGCTGCGGCGGGTGAACGCGGTGGCGGTGCTGCTGGTCGCGGTGGAGGTGACGGCGGTGCTCGCGGTCGCCGCGCGGCACTCCCCCGGCGCGCGGTGGACCGCCGTGGTGGCGGCCGCGCTGCTGGGCGTGCGGGGCGCGTGCCGGCTGTACCGGCGGCGGCTGTGGCTGTCGTGGCTGCAGGACCTGCCGCGCTCCGCCGGCGCGACCGCGGTGGCGTTCGCGCTGGTCACGGTCGTCGGCATGGTCGGCGGCGCGGAGACCGCGACGATCGTCGCCACCCAGTGGACGGTGCTCGCGTTCGCCGCCGCGGCGGAACCGGCGCGGCTGGCCGTGTTCGCCTTCGGCCGCTGGTGCCGCCGCCGGTTCGACCGCTGCGACCGCACGCTCGTGGTCGGCGCCGGGAAGGTGGGGGTCGACCTGGTCGGCGCGATGCTGGCGCACCCGGAGTTCGGCCTGCGCCCGGTCGGGTTCGTCGACCCGGAGCCCGCGGTGGACCCCGACCGCCTGCCGGTCGGGCTGGTGGACGGCGACCTGGGCGAGGCGATCACCCGGCTGGGCGTCGGCACGGTCGTGCTGGCGTTCTCGCGGGCCCGCGAGTCGTCCGTGGTCGACTCGGCGATCGTGGCGCACCGGCTGCGCTGCACCACCCTGGTGGTGCCCCGGATGTACGAGCTGCACCAGGACGGCCCGGACATCGAGCGGCTGCGCAGCTACCCGCTGATGCGGCTGGGCACCGCGCCGACCAGCCGGCCGAGCTGGTGGGTCAAGCGCGCCATGGACGTGGTGCTGGCGGCGACGGCGCTGGTCGCGCTGTCGCCGGTGATGGCGCTGTGCGCGCTGGCCGTGCTGCTGGAGAGCGGCCGGCCGGTGATCTTCCGCCAGGTCCGGGTCGGCATGGACGATCAGCCGTTCGTGCTCTACAAACTGCGCAGCGTGAGAATGACCGGCGAGGACGATTCCCAAGTCACCTGGTCGGTGGTCGGAGATCACCGGGTCGGGCCGGTCGGGCGTTTCCTGCGCAGCACTTCGTTGGACGAACTGCCGCAGTTGTGGAACATCATCCGGGGCGACATGTCCATCGTCGGGCCGCGGCCGGAACGACCGGGTTTCGTGCGCGAATTCTCCGCCATCCACGAGCTATACTGGGCCCGCCACCGCGTTCCCACGGGGCTGACCGGGCTGGCCCAGGTGCACGGGTTGCGGGGCGACACGTCGATTGTCGACCGCTCCCGGTACGACAACTACTACATAGCCAACTGGTCGTTGTGGCTGGACCTGAAAATCCTGTTGCAGACGGTGGGTGAGCTGTTGTGCCGAAGGAACCGCTGAACCGCCGACCCCGCCGCCTGCTCGCGCTGGTCTGCGCCGCCGCGCTGCTGGCGCCGAGCGCGGCGTGCACGGCGGGCGCCGCCGGCGGCCGGCCCACCCCGCCGGACCCGCTGGGCCCGGTGCCGAGGCCGCTCGCGCCGTGCGGCTGGTGGTACGGCATCGGCGAGACGCCCACCCGGCAGGAGATCGCGTTCGCCGCGCAGCACTACAGCCTGGTGGTGCTCAACGCGACGGAGGTGACGTCGCTGCGCCGGCTCAAGGCGGTCAACCCCAAGATCAAGGTGCTGGTGTACAAGGACTTCGCCAGCGCCCGCAACTACCCCGGCGCGGTGCACGGCGACGTGGACGCGCCGTTCCTGCCCACCGGCATCGGCTACTTCAAGGCCCAGCGGGAGCACCCGCAGTGGTTCGCCGTCGACACCCACGACAACCGGATCGAGTGGAAGTCCTACCCGAAGCACTGGCAGATGACGGTGTGGGACCCGACCTACCAGAAGGCGTGGAGCGACGCGGTCACGGCCGAGGTGGTGCGCGAGGGCTGGGACGGGGTGCTGGCGGACAACGACTTCAGCACGCTCAGGCACTACTCGACGGCCGTGCTCAAGGGCACGGAGGACGCCGCCGAGACCGACCGGCTGATCCGCGAGGGCATGGACGCGTTCCTCACCACGGCGGGCGAGTCGCTGCGCCGGGCCGGGAAGATCCTGATCCCGAACGTGTCCGAGTCGCACCTCATCGCGGGCCGGTGGACCGCGCACTCCCGCTACGACGGCGCGATGGAGGAGAACTTCGGCCTGCGCGACGACGGCACCGGCGGGCTGCTCACCTTCCAGGGCAACGAGTGGAAGGAGCTGCGGTCGCAGGCCGCGCTCGGCGAGTCGTGGCTGCTGCTGATCACCCACACCAAGGGCGCGCGGGAGGAACGCGTCGGGTACGCGACGGCGGCGCTGCTGGCGAGCCCGCACACCTGCTGGTCCGGCGCGACCACCAGGGACTACCGCAACCCGGACTGGTCCCGCTACCAGGACTCGAACCTCGGCGAGGCGGTCGAGACCGCGAACCGGCTGCCGTCGGGCGTGTGGGACCGGCGGTTCACCGGCGGGTACGTGGCGGTGAACCCGACCGGGAAGCCCGCGCGGGTGACGCCGCCGCCCGGCCTGGTGAACTTCGACGGCGGCGCGGCCGTGTCGGGCACGATCGAGCTGGCCGGCGGTGACGCGGTGATCCTGGTGACCCCGTCGAACACCACGACCACCGCGCCGACCAGGACCCCCACGGAGACCACCACCCCGACCACCACGGCGGAACCGACGACGGACACCACCACGGCGGAACCGACGACCACCGAGCCCACCACCACCGAGCCCACCACCCAGCCGACGACCACCCGGCCGACGACCACCGGGCCGACCACGACCGACACCACGACGCCTACGGCTCCCGGCCCATGAGTTCCCGGTAGAGCGCGAGGTGCCGCCGCGCGCACACGTGCGGCGCGAACCGCTCCCGCGCCCGTTCGGCGAGCCGCAGGCCGACGCGCGCCGGGTCGGGTTCGGCGAACACCGCGCGCAGCCGGTCGGCCAGGGCGCGCACGTCGCCGGGCGCGGCCCGCGCGTCCGCCGCACCGCCCAGCATGTCCGCCACGCCGCCGGTGTCGGTGGCCACCACGGGTTTGCCCGCCGCCATCGCCTCCGCCACCACCAGCGGCTGCTGCTCCATCGTGGACGGCAGCACGAGCGCGTCGTGGTGGCGCAGCAGGTCCGGCACGTCGGACCGGAACCCGAGGAACGTCACCCGCCCGCCCAACGCGCGCGCCAGCCGTTCCGCCCGCGCCCGCTCCGGCCCGTCGCCGACCACGGTCAGGGTGGCGTCCGCGGGCATCACCCCGGGCAGCGCCAACGCCGCGAGCAGCGTGGCCAACCCCTTGCGGGGCACCAGCAGGCCGACGAACACCAGCCGCCGCACCGGCCCGGCCGGCGGCAGCACGTGCGCGGGCTCCACGCAGTTGTCGATGTGCGTCAGCCGGGCCCCGGGCACGCGCAGCCGCGTCGCCAGGAACCGGCCCATGGCCCGCGCGGGCACCACCGTCCGGTGCAGGGTCCGGGCGACCAGCGCGTCGGCCGCGAGGACGGTGCGCGTGTAGGCCGACGGCCCGGCCGCCCGGGGCGCGCCCCGGAACCACTCCTCCCCCACGTCGTCCGGCACCCCGTGGTAGGTCTGGACGACCCGGTGCCGCCACCGCAGCCCGGCGCCGACCAGCCCGGCCCGCCGGTCCTGCGCGTGCACCACGTCGGGCCGCCACGCCCGCACCGCCGCCCGTGCCCGTCGCGCGGCCCGCACGTCGGCCTTGTCGCCCACCTCCACGGGCTCGTGGTGGCCGGCCAGCGCGTCCGCGCCGCGCCGCGGCACGGGCCCGAACACCCGCACCTCCGCCTCGCCGGACGCGATGAGCGCCCGCGCCAGGCGCACGGTGACGTCCACCGGTCCCCCGCTGTCCTGGGTGAGCAGGTACGCGACCCGCGGCCGGCCGCTCACCGCGCGCCCACCAGCAGCTTGTCCACCAGGGTCGCGATGTGGTCGGCCGCCTGCCGCCGGTCGAACAGCAGCTCGACCCGCCGCCGACCGTGCGCGCCCTCCAGGTCGGCCGCGTCGGGGTCGGCGAGCCGCACCGCGACCGCGTCGGCCAGCGCCGCCACGTCACCGGGCGGCAGCACCGCGCCGGCCTCGCCGACGCTCTGCCGCACCCCGCTGACGTCGAACGCCACCACGGACCGGCCGGACGCCATCGCCTCCAGCGGCACCAGCGCCATGCCCTCGGCGCGGGACGGCAGCACGACCACGTCGGCGGCGGTGTAGAGGTCGGCGACCGACTCGTCGTGCCCCCACCAGCGCACGGACTCGTCGTCGCACGCCGCCCGCCACCGGGCCGCCATCGGCCCGTCGCCGACCAGCACGAGCCGCGCGTCCGGCACCTTCGCCCGCACCTCGGGCCACGCCGCGAGGAGCCGGTCCTGGCCCTTGAGCGGCGCGAGCCGGCCCACGCACACCGCGGTGGGCACGTCCGGCAGCCCGAGCCGACGGCGCGCCGTGAGCCGGTCGCGGGGCCGGAAGCGGTCGACGTCCACGCCGTTGCACACCACCTCCGCCGGTCCCGCGACGCGGGCGGCGCGCCCGGCGGCCAGCTCGTCGTCGCTGACGCAGACGAGCTGGTGCGTCCACCGGGCGGCCAGCCGCTCCCAGGTCCGGGCGGCGCGCCGGAGCGGGCCGGTGGCGGTGTCGAACGACCACAGGTGCGGCTGGAACAGCGTCGGCCGCCGGCCCCGCACCACGAGCCGTCCGGCCAGGCCGGCCTTGGAGCTGTGCAGGTGCACGACGTCCGGCGCGACGTCGCGCAGCACGCGCCGCAGCCGCACCACCTCGGCGGCCGTGCCCGGTCCGGGGTGGCGTCGCGCGGGCCACGCCCGCACCGCCACGCCGGCGGCCCGCGCCCGGTCGGCGAGGGGTCCGGGCGGGCACACGACGGTCACCGCCCAGCCGAGGTCCCGCTGGGCGCGGGCCAGGTGCAGCACCACCTCCGCCACGCCCGCCGTGACGGGTTGGCTCACGTGCGCCACCTTCACCGGCGCACCACCTCCCGGTTCGCCGCCAGCACGACCACGCCGCACACCACCGCCAACACGACCCCTTCACCGAGCGCGGCCACCACCGAACCGGGTGGCCCGAACACGTCACCGACCCCGAACGCCACCGCCGCGCAGCACCCGGCCGCCGCGGCGACCCCGGCGATGCCCTTGACCAGTGCCCGCGGCGGCGGCCCGATGCCGCGCCGGGCGAGCGCCCACCACGCGGGGGGCACGACCAGCCACGCCGCGGCGACCTGCACGACCGCGACCGCGACCACGCCGTGCCGGGTGAACAGCAGCAGGCCGGCGACGAGCAGCACGAGGTGCGTCGCCTCCAGGGCGAGGTAGCGGCGGGCGTGCCCGGCGGCCTTGAGGACCTGGTACCACAGGTGCAGCAGGCTGATCCCGAGGCCGTACAGGCACAGCAGGGCCAGCGGCGCGGCCGCGTCCGCCCACCGCGCGCCGAACACCACGACCCGGTCGGCCAGGGCGGCGGTCACCGCGTACAGGCCGCCGGTCACGACGAGCACGGCGGCGGTGAAGCGGCCGACGACGTCGGACAGCCCCCGCCCGTCGCGGACCAGTTCGGCGCACAGCGGCAGCACGACCCCGCCGAGCACCACCGCGACGAGGATGTAGGGCACCCAGGCGATCCGGTAGGCCAGGGAGTACACGCCGACCGCGTCGGGCCCGTGGACGCGGGCGATCGCCAGGTAGTCCACGTTGATCAGCAGCACGGCGACCAGCGCGCCCGGTCCGACGACCGCGATCCAGCGCAGCGCCTCGGCCGCCGCGCCGGCGTCCCAGCGGGGCCGGACCCGCACGCCGACGGCCACGCCGAGCGCGGGTTGCGCCACCGCCGTGCACAGCAGGCCGACGACGAGCGAGTACGGTCCGGCGCCGGTCACCGCGAGCGCGACCGTGACGGCCGCGCCGAGCACCGCGCCGCCCGCGTCGGGCAGGAGCCGGCGGCGGAACGCCAGATCGCGGTGCAGCAGCCCCATCTGCACGCCCGCCACGGCCGAGAACGGCAGGCTCGCGGCGGCGAGCCGCAGCAGGGGCGCGGCGTCGGGGGCGTCGAGCGCGTGCGCGACCGCGTCCGCCGCGAGCACCAGCGCCGCGGCCAGGGCGAGGCCCGCGCCCGCGCTGAGCACGAGCAGGGTGCCCGCCACCCGCAGCGGGTCGCGCCCGGTGCGGCTGACCACGTCGTACACGCCCATCGACTGGACGACCTGGCCGATGTTGACCAGCGCGACGGCCAGCGCGACCAGGCCCAGGTCGGCCTCGGTGAGGAACGCGGCCAGCACGAGCGTGACGGCCATCTGGCTGCCCTTGCTGATCAGGTTGACCAGGAACAGCCACAGCGAGCCGCGCACGGCCCGCCGGCCGATCGCTGTCACGCGTGCACCGCGCCGACGGCCGAGCACCGGCGGGTGGCCGCGAAGCACACCAGCAGCGCCCACGCGGCCACGACCGCGACGCCGTCGACCGTGACGTCCACCCGGGCGCCGGCGACCGCCCGGACGGCCTGGCCGACGAAGTGCAGGTGCGCGAACGGGACGGCGAGCAGCAGCAGCGCCGGCCCCATGAGCCCCCAGCCGCCCCGGCCGCGGCACCGCCACCACAGCGCGGCCACCGCCACCAGCGACGGCACGGCGATCAGCACGTCGCCGGGCTGGTGCACGACCGCCACCACGACCGCGACGCAGGTCAGCAGGTCCGCCGCGGCCGGTTCGCCCATCCGGTCCAGCCGCCGCGCCGGCACCGCGCTGGCCACCAGGACGCCGAGCAGGGCCAGTGGTTCCGCGCCGAACGGCAGCCACCCGGTGACGCGGTACCAGACGGCGGCGAGGTCGATCCGCTGCGCGGTCATCGAGTCCACCGCGCCGTAGGCGGTCCGGCTCGCGTGCTCCAGGTTCGCCGCGATCACGTCCAGGAACGGGCCGACCCCGCCGTCGCGCACGACCAGCGGCACCACCACCGCGAGGCTCGCGACGGCGGCGATCGCGGTGCCCTCGACGGCGACCCGGCGTGATTCCCGCACCCACAGCAGCACCGCGAGCGGCAGGCCGAACTGCGGTTTGAGCCAGGCGAACGCCAGCGCGACCGCCGCCCACCGGGGGGCGTCGCGCCGGGCCAGCAGCGCGCCCGCCGCGCCGACCGCGATCAGCGGGTTCACCTGGCCGACGTAGAGCTGCGCCTTGCCGACCTGGCTGAGCAGGAGCAGGGTGGCGATCACCGCGACGCCGAGCGCCGGCGGGACGTGCGGGCGCAGCCGGCCGGCGGCCAGGACCGCGAGGGCGACCAGCAGCACGAGCGACGCCAGCGCGAACGCGACCGCGCCGACCCGGTAGCCGGGCAGCGCGAACGGCGCGTGCAGCAGCAGGTGGTAGGGCTGGTAGAGGTTGAAGCCCTGCCGCACCGGCCAGTGCTCGAACATGGTCCGGGGCAGGTAGGGGTCGCCGCCGGCGAGGAACTCGCGGATCGGGAAGTACAGGGCGTCCCGGAAGTCCTGCATCCGTTCCTCGGCCAGGGTCGCCGCGGTCGGCAGCGGCACCTGCCACGACGGGCGCAGCGCGCGCCACGCGGCCACGCCGCCGACGACCGCGACCAGGGCGGTGAGGAGCCCGGTGCGTTCCCTGAGCGCGACGGTCCTCAGCACGTCACCACCGCCACGAGCGCGGAGTGGGCGGGCAGCGCGGCGACGACGGTCGCCAGCTCGTCGTGGCGTCGGCTGTCGGCGGGGACGACGGCGATCACCGCGTCGCCGTCGGCGGGTTCGCCGGTCTTGTCGGGCAGCTCGTCGGCGAGGGCCTCGGCGCGGTCGGTCAGCTCCGGGACCACGGCCACGACCCGGGCGGGCCGGGCGGCGGCCTCGCACAGCAGGGCGAGCCGGCGGGCGAGGTCGGGGTCGTCGTCGGGCAGCACGGTCACCGGTCGCCGCACGCCGCCCGCGGTGAGCGCGGCCCGCACCTGGTCGCGGCCGCGGGTGCGGCGCAGGTGGGCGACGGCGTAGGCGGCGAGGCCCGCGAGCACCCCGGCGGCCAGGGCGAGGCCGTAGGCCAGCGGCCGGTCGGGCGAGACGCGGGTGGTCTCGGGCCGGTCGAGCAGGCGCAGCCGGGCGACGGGGGCGAACAGCTCGGCCTCCACCATCGTCCGCGCGATGCGGGTCGCGGCCTGCGCGGCCTGGTCGGCGGTCGCGGCGCGCACGGACAGCCGGGCGAGGCCGGACGCGGGCACCAGCTCGACCGAGACGCGGCCGGCGAGTTCGTCGGTGGTGGTGCCCAGCTCGTCCGCGGCGGAGCGCAGCACCGTGGGCGTGCGGGCGGCCTCGACCAGGGCGGGCAGCGACAGGGCGACGACCTCGCCGTAGCCGGCGCGGGCGGTCTCGCCGGGGTCGGTCGCCGCGGCGAGCAGGCCGACGCGGCTCTGGTACTCCTCGCCGCCCAGTTCGACGGCGGTCACGACGGCGAGGGCGACGAGCAGCGCGACGCCGGCGCTGACGACCGGCGGGCGCCGCAGGACGCCGAGCACGGCCCGCCTCTTCGTGCCGCGCGGCTTGGTGCGGCGGACCAGGTCCCGCGCCGCGCCGAGGCCGGTCGTGACCCGCCGGTGCGCGGCGTTCTTCCACCCGCTGAGATCCCTCATGACGCTCCGATCGCGGTGCGCAGCAGTTCGTCGTAGGACCGCATCAACCGACACGGGTCGTGCTCCCGGCGCACGGACGCGCGGCCGGCCTCGGCGAGGTCGGCGCGCAGGGCCGGGTCGAACAGCAGGGACCGCAGCGCGTCGGCGGTCGCGGCCGGGTCGCGGCGGGGCACCACCACGCCGCCGCCCCCGGCCAGCGCCTCGCGCACGCCGTCCACGTCGGACGCGACCACGGGCCGCCCGGCGGCCAGGGACTCCAGCACCGCGATGGGCATGCCCTCCCAGTCGCTGGTGAGCACGGTGACGTCGGCGGCGGCGAGCAGGTCGGGCACGTCGCAGCGGTTGCCGAGGAAGCGGACCCGGTCGGCGACGCCGAGGTCGGCGGCGCGGCGGCGCAGGTCGTCGCCGAGGCTGCCGTCGCCCGCGAGCCACAGCACGGCGTCGCGGTCGAGCTTCGCCCACGCCTCCAGCAGGACGTCGTGCCGCTTCTGCGGTTCGAGCCGGGCGGCGCACAGCGCGACCGGGACGTCGCGGCCGACGCCGTGCACCGCGCGGACCGCGTCGCGGTCCACCCGCGCGGGTTGCGGGAACACCGCGTTGGGGATGACCACCGGGTCGATCCCGGCGGCGCGCAGCCGGTCGGCACCGGCGTCGGCGACCGCGACGACCGTGCGGGAGGTGCGCCGCAGGACGCGGGCCGCGCCGGCGTGGTCGGCCTCGGCGACGCCGTGGAACACGGTCAGCAGCGGCAGTCGGCGGGGCAGCACGGCGAGGCGCGCGACGAGGCTGGCCGACACGTTGTGGGCCAGCACGACCTGCGGCCGGAAGCGGCGGATCGCGGACCTGGTGGCCGCGGTCGCGCGCAGCACGCCGGTCGCCCGCCGCCGCGCCACGGGCACGGTGAACGTCGGCACGCCGAGCGCGCGCAACGCCTCGGCCCGGTGCCCGCCGGCGCTGGCCACGGCCGATTCCCAGCCGAACTCGGGGCCCGACCGGGCCATCCCGGCGACGAGCGCTTCGGCGCCGCCGGTCCCCATCTCACTGATCACGTGGAGCACACGCAACGTCGTTCGCTCTCCTCAGACGCAGGTCGGCCGCGGCGACGACCGCGACCAGCGACCACAACGGCAGGTAGTACTGCTGGGACAGGAAGGTGGAGGCGACCAGGACCGCGATCAGGGACGCCTGGACGGCGACGACCGGCAGCGGGTCGGCGGTGGTGCGGCGCACGCGTTCGCTGGTGACCGCGGTGAGCGCGAGGAGCGCGGCGAACAGGGCGAAGCCGGGCACGCCCAGCTCGGCGGCGACCTCCAGGTACATGTTGTGGGCCACGGGGGTCTGCTCGTCCACCTCGGCGTTGCCGGAGGCGGCGGGGTAGTCCTCGCGGAACCCGCCGGGTCCGACGCCGAGGCCGGGGTGGTCGGCCACCATGCGGGCGGCGGCCTGCCAGCGCAGCTCGCGGGTGTCCACGTTGGTGTCGGCGACGTGGGTCTTCTCGCGGACCGCGCGGTCCAGCGCCGGTCCGGCGACCAGGACGGCGGCCACGCCGAGCACGGCCAGCGCCGCGACGCCGGCCGCCAGCGCCCGCAGCGGCAGCGCCCGTCGGGCGAGCAGCCAGGCGACGGCGGCGGTGAGCGCGAGCGCGCCGCCCCGGGAGAACGTCGCCGCGGCGCCCGCGACGAGGACGACGGCGGCGAGGGCGGGCAGGACGCGGCCGCGTGAGGCGACGAGCAGGGGCAGCGCGGCGACGAGGAAGTACGCCAGGTCGTTGGGGTCCTCCAGGGGGCCGGCGGCCCGCGTGCCGCCGTCGAGGACCAGGGTGGCGAGCGCGCCGAGCGCGGCCACGACGGCTCCGGCGACCGCCGAGGCGAGCATCGCGCGGATCGGCGCCTCGTGGGCGGCGACGTCGATCAGGACGACCGTGACGACCAGGAACGGCAGCCAGCGCACGGCGTACTCGGCGGTGAACGCGCCGCCCGCGTGCACGGCGGAGGACGCGAGCAGCACGACGGCCAGCGCGGCGAGGACCAGGTGCGCGGGGTGCGGTTCGGGGGCGCGGCGCTGCCGCACGCGCAGCGCGGCCCAGGCGAGGACGAGCAGGGCGGGCGGCAGCTTGGCCAGGTGGCCGTGCGCCTGCATGAGGTAGCCCTCCAGCGGCGCGGCGAACACCGTCGCGCACGCCAGGAGCCGCACCGCCCGGGTGGTCATCCGCCGCACCGCGCCAGCAGTCCGGTGCCGTGCTCGCGCAGGCCCGCGTCGAGCCGGTCGACGTGCGCGCCGGTGCCGACCACGTCGAAGTGGTGGGCGCGCAGCGCGCCGAGCACCCAGCCGAGGAACTCGACCTTGCGCGCGCCGGGCACGGCCATGCCGGGGAAGAACTCGAGGCCGGGCGCCTCGGCGGCGCCGAGCACGTCGGTGGGGTGCAACAGCAGCGACGGCTGCACGCGGCGGGCCCGGCACAGGCGCAGCGCGGCGGTGAAGTAGGCGCGGGCCAGGCGGGGCGAGACCTGGTGGAGCTGGAGCAGGTAGGAGCCGTGCACGGGGACGCGCAGCAGCGGCATGGTGGTGACCGGCAGTTCGACCAGGCCGGGGCCGACGCGCCAGCGGTAGGCCCGGTTGGGGGCGCGGACGCGGGAGAAGCCGCCGAACAGGTCGCGTTCGCCGCCGCCGGGCGCGGTGCGGTTGTGGTAGGCGCGGGCGAGCGGGCCGATCCAGGTGGGCAGGGTGCTGGCGTCGTAGCGGTAGCCGCGTTCGGCGAGCAGTTCGAGCAGGTCGCGGGTGACGCTGTAGCCGGGGCCGCGGAAGCCGGTGGGGCGGGGGGCGCCGGCCGCGACGATCGCGTCCTCGGTGCGGGCGAGTTCGGCTTCGAGCCGGTCGCGGGTGTAGCGGTGCAACCAGGGTTCGTGGTGGTAGGAGTGGTTGGCGACCTCGTGGCCGGCGGCGGCGACGGCGGCGACGGCCTCGGCGCCGTCGTCGCGGTCGACGTCCGCGCCGACGACGAAGACGGTCGTGGTGAGGTCGTGCTCGCCGAAGACCTCCAGCAGGCGGGGCACGGCGGTGGGCAGGAAGCTGGGGCGGCGCTCCCACTCGGGGTCGCCGTGGGTCTTGAGGTAGGCCCAGAGGTTGTCGAGGTCGAGGGAGACGCTGGCGGTGCTCACCGGGCCGCCTCCGCGGAGGTGGTGGCCCGGGCGAAGCGGTCGGCGGAGCCGAGCAGGAGGACGCCCGCGACGACGAGGGCGACGCCGGCGGCCACCCACCACTCGCGGCCGGGGGTGATCCGGTCGCCGAGGGCGGCGATGCCGACGATCGAGGTGAGCACGACGGTGGTGGCGTCCATGGTGGCGACGGTCGAGGTGGCGGAGCCGCGGCGCAGGGCGAGGGCCAGGTAGGACTGGCCGACGAGGGCGGCGGCGACCATCAGCCACGCCAGCGGGTACAGCGGGACGGTGGGCAGCGGCTCGTCGGCGAGGGTGCGGCTGGTCATGGCGACCACCGCGAACGCCAGGCCGGCCGCCGCCGCGGGCGGCACCGCGCCGCCGATCCGGCGCTGGACGAGCACGAGCGCGACCACGGGGAGTCCGAAGAGGACGATGCCGGCGCCCTGGGGCACGTCGTGCGCGGTGGAGGGGGTGGCGGCGGCGACGAGGAGCACGAGGCCGGTCGCCATCACGGCGAGGACCACGACCTCGACCACGCGGACCCGCCAGCCGAGCACGGCGAGGCCGAACAGGGTGGCCAGGCCGACGGCGCAGGAGGAGCCGGCCTGGACGAGGTAGAGCGGCAGCCGGGCGCGGGCCAGGAACGCGAGCGCGAAGCCGCCGACCTGGCCCGCGAACCCGAGCAGGTAGAGCCGGTCGCGGGCGAGCCGGGCGAGCAGCCCGAGCCCGCCGCCGCCCTCGGCGGCGCGTTGCGAGGCGACCGACTGGGCCACGATGCCCAGCGCGTACAGCACCGCGGACGCGGCGAGGTGGAGGTAACCAGTCACGCGACTCTTCCCCTGGAGGCACCCGGCGCGCGGCAGCGGTCGGTGTGATCCCGATATCGGAAGGGGAGCGTAGAACCCGACAGTGCTCGACCCGTTCGAGCGATATGCGTTTACACGATCGAGCTACTTTGCCGACTACACAACGGGTTTGCCGTGGGCGCTATGTCCTCGTTGGACCGATCCTCTGGCACCCGCGATCGGGTCACGGTTGCCGAACCGGCAACTTTCTTTGCCGGATCGCGGCGGGGCTCCGCACCATCGGGGCATGGAGACCGCAGAGGAGTTCTGGGAGACGTTCTACCGCGACCGCGACCAGGTGTGGACGGGCCGGCCCAACGAGCTGCTGGTGCGCCACGCCGCCCACCTGACCCCCGGGACCGCGCTGGACCTGGGCTGCGGCGAGGGCGGCGACGCGCTGTGGCTGGCCGGGCGGGGCTGGCTGGTGACCGCGGTCGACGTGTCGGCCACCGCGCTGGCCCGCGGCGCGGCCCGCGCGACGGAGGCCGGGCTCGCCGCCCGCGTGGACTGGCGGCGGCACGACCTGGGGCGCACGTTCCCGACCGGGGTGTTCGACCTGGTGTCGGCGCAGTTCCTGCACTCGTCGGTCGCGCCGCCGGGCGAGCGGGAGCGGATCCTGGCGCGGGCGGCCGAGGCGGTGGCGCCGGGCGGGGTGCTGCTGGTCGTCGGGCACGCCGGCTGGGCCTCGTGGCAGCGGGACGACCCGCCGGTGGAGTACGTGTTCCCGACCAACGCGGACGTGCTGGCGGCGCTGGACCTCGACCTCGGCCGGGGCTGGGCGGTGGAGGTCGACGAGTCGGTCGAGCGGGAGGTGACGGGCCCGGACGGCGAGCCGGGCACGCGCGAGGACCTGGTGCTGCGGCTGCGGCGGCGCGGTTAGAGGCGGGCGAGCAGGGAGGTGAGGGCGTGGCCCAGGGGCAGGTCCACGCGCGCGGTCGCGTGGGCGTCGCCCCGGGTCTCGCCCTGGTTGACGATGACGACGGGCTTGCCGGCGGCGGCCGCGCGGCGGACGAACCGCAGGCCCGACATGACGGTCAGGGAGGAGCCGAGGACGAGCAGGGCGTCGGCGTCGTCCACCATCCGGTGGCACCGCTCGACGCGGGGGCGGGGCACGTTCTCGCCGAAGAACACCACGTCGGGTTTGAGCACGCCGGCGCCGCAGTCGGCGCACCCGACGAGCCGGAAGGACCGCACCTGCCGCTCGGGCAGCTCCACGTCGCCGTCCGGGTTGACCGCGGCGGCGGTGGCCTCGAACGCGGGGTTGGCGGCGCGCAGCCGGCGGTCCAGCTCCTCGCGGGCGGTGCGGGCGCCGCAGCCCAGGCAGACCACGCGGTCCAGGCCGCCGTGCAACTCGACCACGTCGGGGGTGCCGGCGGCCTGGTGCAGGCCGTCGACGTTCTGCGTGATGACGCCGGACAGGTGGCCGCGGGCGTGCAGCCGGGTGACCGCGTGGTGGCCCGCGTTGGGGGCGGCGCGGGCGATGGCGCGCCAGCCGACGTGGCTGCGCGCCCAGTAGCGGCGGCGGCCCTCGACGCTCGTGACGAACTCGTCGTAGGTCATGGGGGTGTGCCTGCGCAGGCTGCCGGCCGCGCCCCGGTAGTCCGGGATGCCCGACTCGGTGGACAGGCCCGCGCCGCTGAGCACCAGCACGCGTCCGGCGGCGACGACGCGCACGACCTCGTCCAGGCTCGTCGTGCGGGGCAGCGGCGCACCGGTCGGCGTCCAGCTCAGCGTCGGCCGTGTGCGCATGCCGTCCACTCTACGTGCGGTCGGGGGCGGGGCCGGTGGACTCGCGGACCACCGGTTCGGGCGGGCGGACGTCGACCGCCGCGTCGGCCGCCGCGCCGAGCGCGGCGAGCAGCGCGCGGGCCGCCGCGCGGCCGAGGCCGAGGAGGTCCTGGCGGACGGTGGTGAGCCGCGGGTGGACCGGTTCGCCGAGGGGCAGGTCGTCGTGGCCGACGACGTCGCCGGGCACGTCGATCGACGCCGAGCCGGCGGGCCGCGCCCATGCCGGCCACGGCCGTGGAGCGGGTGCGGGTGGACGACCCGCGCGTGATGACGGGGCCGATGGAGCACGCGGACGGGCGGGTGTTCGCGTGGATCGTCAGCCGGCACGCGACGCCGGTGGTGTCGAGCCGGTGGTGGACGGCACGCTGGTGGGGTTGGACGGCTCGCCGTGGGACGCGGTGGAGCCGGGCGCGTTCGGGGTGCGGGTCGGGGAGGTGTCGGTGTGAGGATCGCGGCGGCGGAGGTCGTGGTGACGTGCCCGGGGCGGAACTTCGTCACGCTCCGGATCACCACGGAGGACGGGATCACCGGGTTGGGCGACGCGACGCTCAACGGGCGTGAGCTGGCGGTGGAGGCGTACCTGCGGGAGCACGTCGTGCCGCTGCTGATCGGGCGGGACGCGTCCGCGATCGAGGACACCTGGCAGTACCTGTACCGGGGCGCGTACTGGCGGCGCGGGCCGGTGACGATGGCCGCGATCGCCGCGGTGGACACGGCGTTGTGGGACGTCAAGGCGCGGGCGGCGGGGATGCCGCTGTACCAGTTGCTCGGCGGGGCGTGCCGGGTCGGGGCGCTCGCGTACGGGCACGCGTCGGGGCGGGACCTGCCGGAGCTGTTCGACTCGATCCGGCTGCACCTGGAGCGCGGGTTCCGGGCGATCCGGGTGCAGACCGGGATCCCCGGCCTGGCCACGGTGTACGGGGTGGCGTCGTCGGCGGCCGGCGGCGGGGACCGGTACGACTACGAGCCGGCGCGGCCCACCGCGCTGCCCGTGGAGGAGAGCTGGGACACCCGCGCGTACCTGCGGCACGTGCCGTCGGTGTTCGAGGCGGTACGGTCGGAGTTCGGCCCGTCGTTGCCGTTGCTGCACGACGGGCACCACCGGATGACCCCGATCGAGGCGGCGCGGCTGGGCAAGGCGCTGGAGCCGTACGACCTGTTCTGGTTGGAGGACGCCACGCCCGGCGAGGACCAGGCGGCGTTGCGGCTGATCAGGCAGCACACCACCACGCCGTTGGCGATCGGGGAGGTGTTCAACTCGATCCACGACTACACGACGTTGCTGAGCGAGCGGCTGATCGACTACGTCCGTTCGGCGGTCACCCACACGGGCGGGGTGACGGGGTTGAAGAAGGTGCTGGACTTCGCCGCGGTGTACGGGGTCAGGTCGGGGATGCACGGGCCGACCGACATCTCGCCGGTCGGCATGGCCGCCGCGCTGCACCTGGACCTGGCCGTGCACAACTTCGGCATCCAGGAGTACATGCCGCACACGGCGGAGACGCTGGAGGTGTTCCGGACGTCGTACACGTTCGTGGACGGTCTGCTGCACCCGTCCGACTCGATCGGGTTGGGGGTGGAGCTGGACGTGGACGCGGCGGCGCGATTCCCCTACCGTGCCGCGTACCTGCCGGTGAACCGGCTGGCCGACGGCACCCTCCACGACTGGTGAGCGGGCCGTCCCGTCGGCCCGGCCGGTAGCACGATGGGGTGAACATGGCCCGGGAATGTACGGAAACACCGTTACCGCACCTCGGTTGAAAACCAGCGGAGCGCTCGACCACCCCCCGTCCGTCGGTAACGTCACGGCGGCGGTCGGACGGGAGAGGACACGGATGAGCGCCAAGGCCAGTGACGGGGTTCCCCCGCCGGACGCGTCCCGCGAGGAGGTCGCCGCCTGGAACGCGGCCGTCCTGGAGGAGTACCGGGCCAACGGGGGCCGGGTCGGCGGGGTGATGGCCGGCATGGACCTCCTGCTACCGGCAGGCACCCGTTCTACGCGGACCACCAGCGCGGCGTGACCCGCACCATCCCGGTCGTCGCGCTGACCCGCGCCTGACCCGCCCCTGATCCACTCCGGCCCGCCCGGACGCGCGTCGGCCCGCCCCTGATCCACTGCGGCCCGACCCTGACCGCTCCGGCCCGCACCTGACCCGCTCCGGCGCGCTCCGGTCGGCGGCCTTCGACCCCGGTCAGAGCCGGAACGCGGCGCGCACGATCGCGGCGTCGAACGGGCGGTTGCCGGACTGGACCGGCATGGTTCCCGGCGGGCGGGGGCCGACGACCGCCGAGGCTTCGGCGGGCAGCCCGGCCCAGTGGTCGGCCACCGCGACCTCCAGCGTGGTGCCGGGGTCCAGGTCGCAGGTGATCTCGCGCGGGGTCGTCCCGTACAGCTCCAGCACGCGGCCGGGCAGGGCGAGCGCTCCGGAGCGGCAGCCGCGCAGGCCGGGCTCGGCCACCGTCACCTGCGTCCGCCACGACCGAGCGGTCGGGGTGACGCGGAACGTCACCGTCCGGGCGGGGGCATCGGTCGAGGTCGGCGCGGTCGGGGTCACGGCGGTCGCGGTGGGCGCGGGGAGGTCCAGGTCGGGCGCGTCGGCGCGCATCAGCGGCTCGGGGAACGCCGGGTACTCCCCCGTCAACGTCACCCGTTCGGGGTTCGGCCCGAGCACCCGGGACGTCCACTCGTCGGGCGACGGGTCGGCGGACAGCCAGCTCGCCCGGCCGGTCGCGGTGTCGCGCAGGTAGATCAGCGAGTCGGGGCGCGGCTCGTCCGGCGTGAACCCGGCCCGGGCCGCGCCCACCGCGATCAGCGCCACCGCGACCGCCGTCACGCCGAGCGCGGGCCACCACGCGCCGGACGGGAGCAGCGGCAGCAGCAGCACCCCGGCCAGCGCCCCGAACACCACCGCCACCGCGCTCAACGGCATGCCGAGCGCGACCATCATCGTGCCGACCAGCGGCGGGTGGATCGCCGCCGCCACCAGCGGCGGGAGGAACGCGAGCCGGGTCGTCCACAGCGCGGGCAGGCCGAGCAGCAGCGTCCACTGGAACAGGAACCCCGCGCCCGGCACGGCCGCCGTCGCGGCCACCAGCAGCACGGCCGTCACCACCAGCACCCCGGCGACCACCTCGGCGGGCCGCCACCGCCGCGCCACCCGGGCCGCCGCGAGCAGCACCGCCAACCCCACCAGCAGGAACCCGGCCACGAACCAGCCCCGCTCGTAGGGCTCCGACAACGCGAGGAACCCCAGGCCCGGTCGCACCGCGGCGACCAGCGCCCACACCGCGAACGACACCGCCCCCGCCACGACCACCGCGCCGACCGCGAGCCCGGCCACCGCGACCACGCCCCGCCACCGCACCCGCCCCCGCCGGGCGGCCCGCGCCAGCAGGGCCGCCAACGCCACCACCGTCACGGCGGCCAGCGCCACCGCGAGCCACGTCGGGTAATGGACCAGCACGCGGGAGAACAGGTCGAAGTACACCGCGTCGCCGTCGCCGGCCCGCAGGTCCACGTCGCCCAACGCCCGCACCAGCCCGACCATCGTCTCGCCGTGGTGCTGGAGGCTGCCCCGGTCCAGCCGCGCGAGGTCGTCGAAAGGCGAGTGGTAGTCGCGCACGTGCTCGATGAACGCGCTGTCCAGCCCCCGCGCGCCCGCCTCCTGGAACACGGTGAAGTCGCTGTAGTTCGGCATCCGCCGGTACACCTCGTAGGCGAACGAGTTCGCGACGGGCCTGCTGCTCGCCCCGCCGAACGCCGACACGAACGGCGCGTTGTCGGCCCCGGTCTGGAACATCCACACCGGTCCCCCGCTGCCCCGCGCCTCCCAGTTCAGCACCGCGCCGACGCCGTCCACGCCGTGGCGCCGCACGTACGCGTGCGCGCCGAGCGTCCCGGCCTCCTCGCCGTCGGTGAACAGGAACACCACGTCGTTGCGCACGGCGTCGCCGCCGGTCAGGGCCCTCATCGTCTCCAGCATCGCGGCGACCGCCGCGCCGTCGTCGGCCGCGCCGGGCCCGGTCGGCACGGAGTCGTAGTGCGCGACCAGCAGCAACGCCCTGCCGCCGCTCACGGACGGGTCGGCGCCCGGCACGCGTGCGACGACGTTGTGCGCGGTGGCCAGCCGCACCACCCCGCGCCACGGCAGCACCACGTCGTCGGACTCCACCGCCACCTCCGCGCCGAGGTCGCGGGCGGTGTCGGCGATGTAGTCGCGGACGCGCGCGTTGTCCGCCGACCCGATGGGGTGGGGCCGCTGCGCGATCGCTTCGAGGTGCCGCTCGGCGCGTCCGGCGGCGAACTCGGCCGGCGGCGCGTCCGCCGCGGGCGCGGGCGGCCGGAACGCGAGCACGGCGAGCGCGCCCACCGCGGCGATCACCACGAGCAGCAGGACCGGCAGCCGACGCGCTCCCTCGATCATCCGCAGACCCTAAGCCGGCGGAAACCCGATCGACAGGGGCCGTTGCGCCACGCACGATGTGCGCCATGAACGCCTTGCCCGCCGAGTGCACCGTCCGGCCGCCGCGACCGGAGGACGCCGAGCCGATCCTCGGCCTGGTGCACGCCTACACCGCGGCGGTGATCGGGTTCGCCGACTACACGCTCGAGGACATGTGCGACGAGCTGCGGCGACCCGGCGTCGACCTGGAGCGCGACGCGTGGCTGGTGCTCGACGCGGCGGGCGCGCCGGTCGGGTACGCGACCGCGAACGGCAAGAGCGGCAGCGACGAGGTGGACGTCGACGTGGTGTCGGCGGACCCGGCGGTCGCGGACTGGCTGTTCGAGCGGGTGCTCGCGCGGGCCCGGGAGATCGGGCGCGAGGGCGGGCACCGGGAGGTGACCGTCGACCAGGGCGTCTACCGGGACGACGCGGCGTTGCGGGCGCGGGTCGCGGCGCTGGGGTTCGAGGCGGCGACCACGTTCCACCGGATGCGGATCGACCACGTCGGCGACGTGCCGCCGCCCGCGCCGGTGGCCGGGTTGGCGTTGCGGCAGGCGGTGGATCCCGACGTGCGGCCGGTCGT
Source organism: Actinosynnema sp. NPDC004786 (assembly GCF_053601135.1). Classification (NCBI taxonomy): domain Bacteria; kingdom Bacillati; phylum Actinomycetota; class Actinomycetes; order Pseudonocardiales; family Pseudonocardiaceae; genus Actinosynnema; species Actinosynnema sp. NPDC004786. Next base: position 47,809 of record NZ_JBSGBG010000055.1, read on the forward strand.
GCACGAGGTGTGGAACGCGTCGTTCGCCGGGCACTTCGGGTTCGTGCCGAAGCCGTTCGGGCAGTGGCACGAGGAGTTGGAGCGCAAGTCGGTGTTCGACTGGTCCGGGTTGTGGCTGGCGGAGCTGGACGGGCGGCCGGCCGGGTTCCTGTCGTGCACCGACCAGTTCGCGGACGAGAACCGCGGGTACGTCGGCCACCTGGGCGTGCTGCCGCGGGCGCGGGGTCGCGGGGTGGCGAAACACCTGCTGGGGCACGCGTTCCACCGGGACGCGGCGGCCGGCCGGGTCGGCACGGTCCTGCACGTCGACTCGAACAACCCGACGCCCGCGCTGGGCCTGTACGAGTCGGTGGGCATGCGGCCGGTGCTGGTGATCGACGTGTGGCGGGCCCGGCTCGGCTGAGCCGGGCGGTCGCCGTCACGCCGGGTCGAGGCGGGCCTTGAGCAGGCAGAACTCGTTGCCCTCGGGGTCGGCCAGGACGTGCCACGGCTCGTCGCCCGTCTGGCCGACGTCGGCCGGGCGGGCCCCGAGCGCCAGCAGGCGTGCCAGTTCGGCCTCCTGGTCGCGGTCGGTGGCGTTGACGTCGAAGTGGAGCCGGGACTTGTTCCGCTCCGGCTCGTCGCGGCGGCTGAGGATGATCGTGGGCTGGAGGCCGCCGAACCCCTCGCGCGGCCCGATCTCCACCGACCCGTCGTCCTCGCGGTCGAGCACGACGAAGTCCAGGACCTCGCACCAGAACCGCGCCAGCGCCTCGGGGTCGCGGCACCCGAGCACGAGTTCACTGATGCGACAGGCCACCGGAACCTCCCTCACCCCGGGCCGCGGCGGGGCGTCACGCGGGGACTCCCGGCGGCGGAGAACAGTGCGGCGACCGTATCAAAGGGGGTCGTCGGCACGCGGCCGGAATTCCCGGCCTAGGCGTTCTGCTGGTTGTCGATCGCCCACTGCCCGTTGACCTTGACCAGCGTGTAGAGGTGCCGTTCCGTCTGCGTGCCGCCGGACTTGAACGTGTACGACACGGTCGCCGTGACCTGTTCCGGGCCGACGGCGCGGACGTCGCTCACGGTCACCGCGCTCATCTGCGTCCACCAGGACTGGTAGCTGGCGAAGTTCGGCGCCCGCGCGGCCTTGAAGCGGTCGGTGAGGCGGGCGTAGGCGGGTTCGAGGTTGTTCGGCAGCAGGCCGTAGTAGTCGCTCAACGCCTGGTCGGGGCCGATCTCGGCGGGCGGCGGGGACGGGTCGGGGTTCGTCGGCTCCGCCGTCGTGGTGTCGGTGGCGGTGGTCGTGCCGGGCGGGGAGTCGGTGGTGGTCTGGGCCGGCGGCTCCTGGGCGGGCGGGTTCTGCGCGGCGGTGTCGGAGGCCGGCGGGGCGGAGGTGCCGGTGGTGGTGTCCGACCCGGCGGACGGCGAGCCGTCACCGCGGGTGAGCAGGTAGGCCACGGTGGCGATGGCGAGCAGGGCCACGACGGCGAGCGCGATCAGCGCCTTGCGGTCGCCTCGCTTCTCGTCCTCGCGTGCCGGCGTCGGGTCGGCGGGGGCGACCGGCGCGGGTGCGGGTCGGGATGGCGCGGGCTGCGATCGTGCGGGTTGCGACGTTGCGGGTTGGGATGCGGCGGACCGGGATTCGGCGGCCTGGGATTCGGCGGTCTGGGCGGGTGCTGCCTGGGATGCCGCTGTCTGGCCGGGTGCCGGGTGGGCCGGTGCGGGCTGGGGCCGGGCCGCGGCGGGCTCGTCGGCCGCGGGGTCGGGCGTCGGCGTGGGGTCGGGCTCGGGCACCGGTTCCAGCGGCGAGGCCAGGATCGCGGTCGGGGCCGGGGAGGGCGGCGGGAGCGGGACCGGCGGGCCGTCGAACGACACGGTCCGCAGCATCTCCGCCGCTTCGGCCATGGTCGGCCGGGTCTCGGGGTTCGGGTCGAGCAGCCGCATCAGCACCGGTTCCAGCGGCCCGGCGTGGGTCGGCGGCGGGAACCGGCCTTCGGCGACCCGGTGCAGCAGGGCGATGGTGTTGCCGTCCACGCCGAACGGCGGCGTGCCCTCCAGCGCCGCGTAGAGGGTCGCGCCGAGCGCGAACACGTCCGCGGGGAACTCGCCCTTGCCGCCGCGCGCCACCTCGGGCGCGAGGTAGGCGGGCGTGCCGACGAGCATCCCGGACGCGGTGACGGTCGCCTCGTCGGCCGCGCGGGAGGTGCCGAAGTCGGTGACCTTGACCGTGCCGAACTCGGTGACCAGCACGTTGCCGGGCTTGACGTCGCGGTGCATGACGCCCGCCGCGTGCGCGGCGGCCAGGCCCGACGCGAGCTGCACGCCCAGCCGGACCACCTCGTCGGGCGGCAGGGTGCCGCGTTCGGACATCACCGCGGCCAGGCTGCGCGACGGCAGGTACTCCATGATCAGCCACGGGTGGCCGTCGTGCTCGACCACGTCGTAGAGCGCGATCACGTTCGGGTGGGTCAGGCGGGCGGCGATGCGGCCCTCGCGGACGGCGCGGTCGATCGACTCCTGGTCGAAGCCGGTGCGGGACAGCAGTTCCTTGACCGCGACGATGCGGCGCAGCCGCTGGTCCTCGGCCCGCCACACCACCCCCATCCCACCCGTGCCGATCCTCTCGGTCAGCCGATACCGGCCTGCGATAGTGCGGTCGTCCACCCGTGCTCCCAACGTCGCGCGCACGTCCGGCGACGGGGTTACCCGATCAGGTGACTCCTCGAACGTGCGTTTCAGTGGTAACACTTCTCGCGGTCGTTGTCCCTTCACCACGCGGGTGATCACGCGGATCAGGGGGCGCGCCGCTTCGCTGTCGTCCACTGTGGACGGTCGTGGGCGGGGTCGGGACTTCGGCGGCCGGCGGCGCTAGGGTCGACGACCATGGAGTACCCGATCGCGCGTCGTCCGGGGTTCGACCCGCCGGCGGAGTTCGCGGCGTTGCGGGAGCGGGCCCCGGTGAGCCCGGTGTCGTTGCGGCACGGGCAGACCGCGCACCTGGTGACGCGGTACGCCGACGTGCGGGCCGTGCTGCGGGACCACGGCCGGTTCTCCTCGGACCCGGGCAGGCCGGGGTTCCCGCAGTTGCGGCCGGTCGTGGACCGGAAGGCCGCGCCGGGGAGCTTCCTGGTGACCGATCCGCCCGAGCACACCCGGTACCGGCGGATGCTGACCGGCGAGTTCACCGTGCGGCGGATGGCCGCGCTGCGGCCCGAGGTCGAGCGGATCACGCGGGAGCGGCTGGCCGCGATGCGCTCCGGGCCGCGCCCGGCCGACCTGGTGTCGGCGTTCGCGCTGCCCGTGCCGTCGGACGTGATCTGCCTGCTGCTCGGCGTGCCGGTGACGGACCAGGACTTCTTCGCCACCCGCAGCCGCGCCCACCTGGACCGGTCGTTGCCGGCGGAGCGGGTGCGGGCGGCGTTGGACGAGCTGCACGGGTACCTCGCCGACCTGGTCCGGTCGCGGGGGGGGGGGGGCCGGGCCGCCCCCCCCCCCCCCCCCCCGGGGGGGGGGCGGGGGTGCCGCCAGGG